>CAYGLV010000066.1:0-12719 GCA_964351025.1 uncultured Gaiellales bacterium
TGGGCGCACCTGGGATCGAACCAGGGACCTCCCGCGTGTGAAGCGGGCGCTCTCCCGCTGAGCTATGCGCCCGGGAGAGCAGATTGTAACGGCGGCGCGCTGGCGCTGTGCTAGCCGCGGCCCTCGCTGAGCAGGTTGAAGAGCACGAACCCGAGCAGGGCGAGGAACCAGATGATCGGCCCGAGCCGCACGCCGCGCGGAGCCTCGGCCTCGGGCGTGGCCTCCTCGGTCTCGACCTCCTCGCGGCCCCGTTCGACCTCGGCTCCGACCTCGGCTTCGACCTCGGCCTCGACCCGGGCGGTCGCCGGCCGCACCGGCTCGTCCTGCGGCACCGAGGCGCCGAGCGCCTCGAGCAGCCGCTTCGCGTCGCGCTGCTGCGCCTCGTCGCCGGCACGCGCGATCTGGGTCGCGAGTTGCTCGATCGTCCGCAACGCCCCGCGGTCGCCGGCGATCCGCACCGGCTCCAGCGCGTTCCAGAGCAGCACCAGCGCCTCGTCGGCGTCGCCGCGGCCGAGCGCCTTCTGCACCTGCTTCAGTCCGTCGCTCACGACGACAGTGTGCCTGCGCTGCGGCGAAGAAGTCGCAGCGCTTCGGCGACCGCCTACTTCACCGCGTCCCGCAGTGCCTGCGCGACGTGGCGGGCGGGCCGGCCGGTGAAGTGCTCGATCTGCTGGCGGCACGAGACGCCCATCACCACGACGTCGGCCTCCGCGCGCGCTCGCACGGCCGGGAAGAGCCCGCGCTCGCCGGCGGCTCTGGACTGCTCGTAGTGCTCCTTCTCGTACCCGAAGGCGCCCGCCATGCCGCAGCAGGCCGCGTCGGCGAGCTCCGCGTCGTAGCCGGCCAGGCGCAGCAGCTCCAGGCTCTTTCCGGGGTCGGCCAGCGCCTTCTGGTGGCAGTGGCCGTGGAAGAGCACCTCCCGTCCGCTCGTCCGCTCCTCGTCGAAGTCGAGCTCCAGCTCGCCCTGCTCGTTCAGCAGCGCGAGGAACTCGTCCAGCAGGAGCGACTGCCGCGCGACGACGTGCGCCTGCTCGGCCAGGTCCGGGTCGCGCATCAGCTCGGGGTACTCGCCGCGCAGGGTGAGCAGGCACGACGGCTCGCAGCCGACGATGAAGGTGCCGGCCTGGGCGTGCTCGTAGAGCCGGGCCACGTTCGTCCGGGCGTGGGCCTCCGCCTGGCGCATGAAGCCCTTGGAGATCAGCGGGCGGCCGCAGCAGACGGTGTCCGTCAGCTCGACCCGGAAGCCGGCCCGCTCGATCAGCTCCGTGGCGGCGATGCCCGTCTCCGGGAAGTTGAAGTCCATGAACGTGTCGTGGAAGAGCAGAACCTTGCCGCGGTGCCCGTCGCCGAGCGGCGTGTGGCCGCGGAACCAGGCGGGGAACGTGGTCCGGGCGAAGGGGGGCAGCGAGCGCGCCTTGTGCAGGCCGAGCAGGTGATGGGCCGCGAGGCCGCCGCCGGGCAGCCGCAGGAACCAGTTGCTGAGCGGGGCGAGCGCGCTCCCGGCCCGGGCGAGGCGGTGGTTGTTCGCGATCAGCCAGGACCGGCGGCGGTTGCCGTGGCGGTGGTTCGAGCCCGGGACCCGCTCGGGCGGCAGGCTGCGCAGCGCCCGCATGATGCGGACGGGATCCACGCTCTTCGGGCAGGCGCCCGCGCACGTGAAGCAGCCGGCGCAGCTCCACACCGTGTCCAGGGCCAGGGCCTCGGGCACGTGCCCGAGCTGCAGGTAGCGGATGACCTCCTGGGGGCCGAAGGAGAAGGGGCAGCCGGCGGTGCACTTGCCGCACTGGTAGCAGGCGAAGAGGTTCTGCCCGCTCAGCACGGCGACCTCCTCTGCGAGGCCGTTCCGCCCCGAGAGCGTGAGCGTGGCCGTCGCTGGGCAGCCCGCGTCAGACACCCGCGAGCAGCTCCCGCGCGTAGTCGTAGCCGGTCTCGACGGCCGAGAGATTGAAGCTCTCCGTGCCGCGGGGGACGGACTCGGCGACGGCGTCGCGGATCGCCTCGACGTCCAGCACGTTGGTTGCGCCGCAGATGAATCCGAGCAGCACGATGTTGGCGACGATGCGGCGCCCCGCCTCCTCGGCGAGCCGCGTTGCGGGAGCCTCGAGCACGAGCCCCTCAGGGCCCGAGCCCCCGTTCAGCGTCACGAGGTCAGAGTCCACGATCAGGAGGGAGCCCGGAGGACGGTCGGCGGCGTGCTGGTCGTAGGCCGGCTGGGACAGCACGGCGACGACGTCGGGGCTCGTCACGCGCGGGTACGCGATCTCGCCGTCGGCGATCACGATCTCGGTCAGGCAGGCACCGCCCCGCGACTCGGGGCCGTAGCTCTGCGACATCACCGCGTTCCGGCCCGCGTGCACCGTCGCCGCGCGCCCGAGGATGTAGCCCGCCAGGATGATCCCCTGGCCGCCGAAGCCACCCAGCCTGACCTCGACCCGCTCCCTGCCTCCAAGCTCCACCGTCGTCATCTCCGCCTGCCTCCCTTCACGAGCGCGGCGCCGCTGCCTCCTGCGCCTTGTGGACGAGCGTCACCCCGAGCAGCTCCGCGAGCGTGGGCCGCTCCTTCTCGACGAACTTCCCGACGACGACCTTCTCCCCCAGGCCGATGTGGAGCTCCTCCAGCGGCGCGAAGTTCTCGACGACGGTGTTCTCCCGGTAGTAGCGGAGCTCGTCGACCGCCTCGCCGAGGCGGTTGCGCCGGCCGTAGTAGACGGGACAGGGAGAGACGATCTCGACGAAGGCGAACCCCCTGTGCTGCAGGGCCTCGACCATCGAGCGGCGCAGCCGGCCCAGGTCGAGCACCGTCCAGCGGGCCACGTACGTGGCGCCCGCCGCCGCCGCGAGCAGCGGGAGGTTGAACCCGGGCTCGACGCTGCCGTAGGGCGACGTCGACGTCTTGGCGCCCTCCTGCGTCGTCGGGCCGCTCTGTCCTCCCGTCATCCCGTAGGTGAAGTTGTTGACGCAGAAGACCGTGAGGTCGGCGTTGCGGCGCGCGGCGTGGATGAGGTGGTTGCCGCCGATCGCGACGAGGTCGCCGTCGCCGCTGAAGACGACGACCTTCAGCTCCGGGTTCCCGAGGTGCAGGCCGAGGGCGAACGGGATGGCGCGGCCGTGGACCGTGTGGAAGCTGTCGCAGTCCATGTACCCGGCGACGCGGCCGGTGCAGCCGATGCCCGAGACGACGGAGAGCGAGTCGCGCTCGATGCCCGCTTCGTCGAGCGCCTCGACGAAGCACGTCACGGCGATGCCGATGCCGCAGCCGGGGCACCAGATGTGAGGCAGGCGATCTCCCCGCAGGCCCGACTCCGACGGATGGCTGAGGACGGCGTCGGCCACGTCCGATCCGACGGTCACCCACTCCCGCGGGAGGGACAGTGCGCTCTCCGCGACCTCCGCGGTCCAGTGCTCCTCGTCGTCGAACGGCTCCTCGTAGTCCCTGTCCATCGCTCTCCTCGCTCTCACATGTCGGCCGGAAGGGTTGCCAGTTGCGCCGCGGTGATCACGGGACCGTCCCGGCAGACGACGAATCGCCCGACGTTGCAGTGCCCGCACTCGCCGACGCCGCACTTCATCCTGTTCTCGAGCGTCGTGACGACCTGCTCGGGTGCGAACCCGAGCCTGTCGAGGGCGATCAGCATGAAATGGAGCATGATCGGGGGGCCGCAGACGACGACGATCCGGCCTTCCGGCTCCAGCCCGAGCCGCTCGAAGACGTCCGGGATCAGCCCGACCTCGCCGTTCCAGCCGGGCGCCTCCCCGCCGGGGTCGACGGTGCGAACGACCCGGACGCGCTCGATCCGCGCCCACTCGTCCATCTCGCTCTTGAAGACGAGGTCGGCGACCGTCCGGGCTCCGTTCAGCACGACGACGTCGCCGAAGTCGTCCCGCCGGTCGAGCACGAACCGGAGCGGGGCCGCCACCGCCGCCATCCCGATGCCGCCGCCGACGAAGACGAGGTCGCGGCCCTGCCACTCCTCGAGCGGGAAGCTGTTGCCGTACGGCCCGCGGAAGCCGACGACCTGCCCGGACGAGAGGCCCCGCAGTGCCTCGGTCACCTTGCCGAGCTCTTTGAAGGTGCACTCGACGTACCCGGGGCGGCTCGGCGGGTTGGCGATCGTGAACACGCTCTCCCCGGCGCCGAAGACCGTGAAGCAGGCGAACTGGCCGGCCCGCCACTCCAGGCTCGAGGCGACGTCGGGCTCGACGAACACGAGCCGCAGCGTGCGCACGTCGGGCGTCTCCTCGCGGGTGGCGGCGATGCGCGTCAGGTGCGGCAGGAAGCCGTTCCCGTTTCCGTTCACGCGTCTGCGCTCCCCGCCGCGTCCGCGGCCACGAGCTCGACGGAGTGGCGGATGTCGAGGCCGACGGGGCACAGCTTCACGCAGCGTCCGCAGCCGACGCACATGAAGCGCCCCTCGTGCTCGAGCGGGAAGTAGGAGAACTTGTGCAGGACGCGCTGCCGGTAGCGGGCGGGCTGGCCCGAGCGCGGGTTGTGCCCGGAGGCGTGCCGGGTGAACTGGGCGAACGTGCAGCTGTCCCAGATGCGGCAGCGGGTCCCGCAGAACGCGCTCCCCTCGTCGCCGACGTCGAAGCAACTGCAGCTCGGGCAGACGTACGCGCAGATGCCACAGCTGAGGCAGCGCTCGCCGAGCTGCTGCCACAGCGGATTCTCGAAGGCGCCCTCCAGGACGCTTGCCCACTCGCCGGGGACCGCGCTTCCGCCAATGCTCGCCTCGACGGCGAGCCGCTGCTCCTCGGCCCGGGCGAAGGCCTCGTCCGAAGCCGGCGCCCAGCCGGCCGACGCGGCCCCGGCCAGCGCCGCCCCCTTCTCCGTCAGGGGGCGCAGCAGCCACTCCTCGCCGAGGGAGACGAGCTGGAGGTCGCTGCCGTCGGCGCCCGCCGGCGAGCCGCCGACCGCGGTGCAGAAGCACTCCGGCCGCGCGCTCTCGCAGGCGAGGGAGACCGTCGCCGTCCGCGCCCTGCGGGACGCGTAGAGCGAGTCCTCGTCGTCGCCGAGGAACATCTCGTCGAGGCGCGCGAGGCCGGCGGCGTCGCAGGGGCGCACGGCGAAGAGCACCTGCTCCTCCTCGCCCGCCGGGGGCGTCTCGAGCGCCACGTCGTTGCCCTCCAGGCGGTAGGAGAAGAGCGCTTCGGTGCTCGGGAAGAGGGCCTCCTTGGGCGACCAGCGGCTCGTGCCGTAGCCGTCGAGGCTGATCGCCTCGGCGGAGGCGACTGCGCGGAAGACCGTCAGCCCGTCCTCCTCGACCGGCGCGATGAGCCGCCTTCCGCCCGAGACCAGGGCGGCGAGCCAGCCGCGCAGATCCCCGTCGCTGAGGAGCCAGGCGTCCATCGCTACAGGAACTCGTCCGGGTCGCCGGGCCGGAACGTGGTCAGAGGCGGGGCGGCGCCCGGGTCGTCGCCGTTGCGGAAGTCGAACAAGCTCTCGACCTCCTGCGCCACCCGGCGGTTGAGGAGGTCGAGCCGGATGTCGGCCGGGCAGACGCGTGCGCACTCGTCGCAGCCGACGCAGCGGCCGGCCAGGTGCATCGCGCGCGTGACGTTCCAGGTCGTGTTTCCGGGGCCGTCGAAGGAGAGCGGGATCCACTGCGGGCGGTGCTTCTCCGCGACGCAGGTGGCGCAGTAGCAGAGCGGGCAGACCGCCCGGCAGGCGTAGCAGCGCAGGCAGCGGGCGAACTGGGTCTGCCAGTAGTCCCGGCGCTCCTCGGGTGAGAGGGCCTCGAGCGTAGCGAGCTGGGCGTCCCGGGGGTCGGGCGCCACGGCCCGCTCGCCGGTCGCCGCCGCGGCTCCGGGCTCAGCGCCTCCGGCCGTGATCGTCCAGTCCGCGAGCGGGGAGACCTCGTCGGCGCAGCTGTAGCACTTGAGCGCGAGCCCGCCCTCCTCCCAGAGGCCGGAGCAGGAGGCGCCCAGGAGCACGACGTCGTCCCGGTCGAGCTGGCTCTCGCGCAGGAGGCCGGTGAGCGCCGCCGCGTCGCAGCTCTTCACGACGAGGCCGACCTTCCCGTCGCCCTTCCGCTTCAGGAGCTCCGGGAGGTAGACGGTCAGGTTGTTGGCGCAGCGCTCGTTCCAGGCGAGCACCGAGGCCTGCTCCGGGTCGGTCACGAACACGGGCACCATCTGTCCCGGCAGCGAGCCGGGCGCGTGGCCGGCGACGATCGAGCACTCGCCCGACTCCAGCAGCGCCTTCGCCGTCTCGCGGAGCCGGTCGCTCACGCGCTCGCTCTCCTCGGAGGCGGGCGGCCGGCGAGGCTCGGGGCCCGGGTCGGGGAGTGCGAACGTCGGTGGGAGGCCCCCGGCGGGCGCCGTCCACGCCCCGAGCGGCCCCGCCTCGCGGACGGCCTCGGTCGCCTCGTCGACGATCCGGGACCACTTGACGCCCTCCGAGGCCGAGACCCACGCGAAGTGGAGCCGCCGCTGGTCGAGCCCGAGGAAGTCCATGAGGCTCGCAAAGACGCTGAGGCGGCGGCGGGCCAGCATGTTGCCCTGGACGTAGTGGCAGTCGCCGGGATGGCAGCCGGAGACGAGCACGCCGTCGGCACCCTGCTCGAAGGCCTTGACGATGAACAGCGGGTCAATCCGGCCGGTGCAGAGGAAGCGGACGACGCGAACGTTCGGCGCGTGCACCCTGCGGGCGGTCCCCGCCCCGTCCGCGCCGGCGTAGGTGCACCAGTTGCAGACGAGCGCGACGAGCAGCGGCTCCCACGCCTCGCGCTCGGTCGCGCTCGACGGCGCTTCGATCTGCACCGTCACGCCGGAACCTCCACCGGCAGCGGCGCGAGAGCCTCGAGCTGAGCAAAGACCTGCTCGTCGTCGAAGCCCAGCACGTCCACGCTGCGCACCCGGCAGGCGGCCGTGCAGGCGCCGCAGCCCTCGCAGACCGCCGCGTTCACCTGCGCGACGAGGCGGACGAGGTTGCCCTGCCGATCGCGGATCTCCCTGCGCTCGATCGCACCGTAGGGGCAGACGCGCTCGCAGTCGAAGCAGCCGATGCACGTGGCCTCGTTCACGGCCGCCACGGTCGGCGCGCGCTCCAGCGTGGGCCGTGAGAGCATCTGCAGCACCTTGCTGGCCGCGGCGGAGGCCTGCGACACGGTGTCGGGAATGTCCTTGGGCGACTGGGCCGACCCCGCGATGAAGACCCCGGCCGCGAGGGTTTCGGCCGGGCGGAGCTTGGGGTGCGCCTCCTGGAGGAAGCCGTAGGCGTCGGTCGGAACGCGCAGCGTGCGTGCGAGCTCGCCGCCGCCGTCGGGGACGAGCGCCGTGGCGAGCACGACGAGGTCGGCCAGGACCTCGACGGGCCGGCCGGAGAGCGTGTCGGCGCCGAAGACGCGGAGCTTGCCGTCCTCCTGGACGACCTGGCTCACCCGCCCGCGCACGTAGAGCGCGTGCTCCTCCTCCATCACCCGGGTCACGAACTCCTCGTAGCCCTTCCCGGCCGCCCGGATGTCCATGTAGAAGACGTACGCCTGCCCGTCGGGCACCTTGTGCTTGAAGAGCAGCGCGTGCTTCGCGGTGTACATGCAGCAGATCCGCGAGCAGTACGGGACGCCGTTCCGCGGGTCGCGGGAGCCGACGCACTGGATGAAGACGACGTCCTTCGGCACCGCGCCGTCCGAGGGGCGGCGGATCTCCCCGAGCGTCGGCCCGGAGGCCGACAGGAGCCGCTCGAACTCGAGCCCGTCCACGACGTCGGGATACCGGCCGTAGCCGTACTCCGTCGCCTGCTCCGCGTGCATCGGCTGGTAGCCGGTGGTGACGATGATCGCGCCGACCTCGCGCTCGACGATCTCCTCGCGCATGTCGTAGTCGATCGCCCTCGGCCCGCAGGCCTGGAAGCAGCGCTCGCAGGCGAGCACGCGGTACGCTCCGCTCTCGGACTCGAGGTTGGAGTTCACGCACAGCGCGGGGTCGAGCGTGTAGACGGCCGGAACCGCCTGCGGGAAGGGCATGTAGATCGCCTTCCGCCACGCGAGGCTCAGATCGAACTCGTTCGGAGCCGACGCCGGGCAGACCGGCACGCAGTCGTCGCACCCGGTGCAGAGGTCCTCGCTGACGAAGCGCGGCTTCCTGCGGATCCGGACCGTGAAGTTGCCCACGTAGCCGCCGACCTCCTCGACCTCGGAGTAGGTGAGCAGCTCAACATTCGGGTGCCGCGAGACCTCCACCATCAGCGGCGTCAAGATGCACTGCGAGCAGTCGAGCGTCGGGAAGGTCTCCCCGAGCCGGGCCATGTTCCCGCCGATCGCCGGCTCGCGCTCCACGAGCGTCACGTCGAAGCCGGCGTTCGCGATGTCGAGCGCGGCCCTGATCCCCGCCACGCCGGCCCCGACGACGAGCGCGCGCTTGGTCACCGGCACCTCGACGGGGAACAGCGGGTCGTCGCGCTTCACCTTCTCGACGCCGGAGGCGACGATCTGGCACGCCTTGTCGGTGGCGGCGGCCGCGTCGGCGTGAACCCACGCGCACTGCTCGCGGATGTTCGCCATCTCGCAGAGGAAGGGGTTGAGCCCGCCCTCGGCGGAGGCGCCGCGGAACGTCGGCTCGTGGAGGTGGGGCGAGCAGGCTGCGACCACGACGCCCGTGAGGCCCTGCTCCTCGACGGCCTCCCGGATCTTCTTCTGGCCCGGAGCCGAGCAGAAGTAGGGATAGTGCTCGGCCAGGGCGACGCCCGGCAGGCGGCCCGCGAACCGCGTCACCTGCTCGACGTCCACCTTGCGGGCGATGTTCTCCCCGCAATGGCACACGAAGACGCCAACGCGGGCCATCAGCTCAGCCTCCGCTCGCGACCAGTTCGGCCCGCGAGGGCGACTTGCCCTCATGGGTGCGCACGACGGCCTCGAGGATCTCCTCGGGGTCGTGGATGCTCCCGCCGGCGTGCGGCACGGAGAGCACCGCGCAGCCGTCCACGGCGCAGCGCTCGACCTCGCGCACCATCTGCCCGAGGTTGATCTCCGGGACCACGAAGCCGCGGATCTCCGTGGAGAGCTGCCGGATCCGCTCGTCGGGGAACGGCCAGGCGGTCCTGAGGCGCAGGAGCCCCGTCCTGATCCCCCTTGCCTCGGCGAGGGCGACGGCCTGGACGGCGATCCGCGCCGAGATCCCGTAGGAGAGGACGACCACCTCGGCCCCCTCGACCCCGCGCTCCTCGACGTCGTAGATGTCGAAGCGATTCCTGCGGATCTTCTCCGTCAGGCGGCCGACGAGCTTCTGCTGGGCCGCGACGGTCGTGTCGGGATAGCCACGCTCGTCGTGGGTCAGGCTCTCGACGAAGATGCGGTAGCCCTCTCCTGCCACGGCCATCGGCGGGACCAGGTCGTCGTCCGGCTCGTAGGGCATGAACTCGCCGGGCGGCTTCAGGGGACGCTTTCGCTCCCAGAGCTCGAGCTCGTCGGGCGGGGGTATCACGAGCCGCTCCGTCAGGTGGCCCACCTCGGCGTCGGCCATGAGCAGGACGGGCGTGCGGTAGCGCTCGGCGAGGTTGAACGCCCGCACGGTGAGGTCGAAGCACTCCTGCACCGACCAGGGGACGAGGGCGATGATCTCGTAGTGGCCGTGCGAGCCCCAGCGGGCCTGCATCATGTCGCTCTGCGCCACCGACGTGGGGAGGCCGGTGGAGGGGCCGCCTCTCTGGACATTGCAGATGACGACGGGCGTCTCGGTCATGATCGCCAGGCCGAGGCTCTCCATCATCAGGGAGAAGCCGGGGCCCGAGGTGGCGGTCATCGCCTTGTGCCCTGCCCACGACGCGCCGAGGATGGCCGCGATCGAGGCCAGCTCGTCCTCCATCTGGACGTACGTGCCGCCGATCTGCGGCAAGCGGCGCGCCATTCGCTCGGCGACCTCGGTGGATGGGGTGATCGGATAGCCCCCGAAGAACCGGCAGCCAGCGGCGATCGCGCCCTCCGCGACGGCATCGTCGCCCAGCAGGAAGTGTGTTCCCGTCAACGACGCGGACGCTTCCATTCCGGGCGCTCCTGACACTAGATCGACTCCGAGAGGGACGGAATCAGGTGCGGCGACGGTGCCGGAGTGGCGTAGATCGCGAACTCCGGGCAGATCGTCGAGCAGGCCTGGCAGCTGATGCAGGTGTCCGTCACGACCGTTGGGTAGTGGTAGCCCTTGGCGTTGAACTGCGACGACAGGGCGAGGACCTTCGTGGGGCAGTACTCGATACAGAGCTCGCAGCCCTTGCACCGCTGGACGCGGATGTGGACGGTGCCGCGAGCCACGCGCGGCTCGGGGGAGATCGGCCCCCGCATCCTCACGTCGCCACGTCCGGGCTCTTTCTGAGCGTATCGCCCTCCCGTCCGCCCCAGCCGTACTTCGCGGACCACGGCTGCTGACGGCTCCTACGAGTCTCCCGCCCGATGGACGGGCCGTAGGGCGGTTGTATTCGACTACACGAAGTCCTTCATGATCAGTTTTGCCCGCGCCGCGCTCACCGCTCAGGCGAGCTGCCACTCGTCGCCGCGCAGGATCGGCACCGCGGCGCCGCCGGGCTCGAGCCCGTCCACCTCGACCTCGAGGCCGCCGATCATGAAGTCGGTGTGGATGCACGAGGTGTTGTGGCCGAGCTCGGCAAGCTGCTCAGCGCTCAGCTTCGGACCGTTCTCGATCGCCTCGAGGATGCCGGCGCCGTAGGCGATGTGGCAGGAGGCGTTCTCGTCGAAGAGCGTGTTGAAGAAGACGAGCCCGGTCCTGCCGACGCGGGAGTCGCCGTCCACGAGCGCGACCTCGCCGAGCATGCAGGCGCCCTCGTCGGAGCGGAGCTGCTCCCGGACGAGGTCGGCTCCGCTCGAGGCCTTCACCTCGACCGCGCGCCCGCCCTCGAACCGCACCTCGAGGTCGCGCACGATCTGGCCCGTGAGCGCGAGCGGCTTGGTCGAGCGCACGACGCCCTCGGTGCGCCGGCGGTCGGGCGTCGTGAAGACCTCCTCGGTCGGCATGTTGACGATGTGGCGGCGGCCGTCCACGGTCTCCTCGGCGGCCGTGCACCAGCGCGCGCCGGGAATCAGGCCGACCGTGAGGTCGGTGCCGGGGCCGCGGAAGCGCAGCGCGTCGAAGCGCCGCTCGTCGAGAACGGCGGCGCGGACGACGAGCTTCTCGATGTGCGCCCGCCAGGCGGCGACCGGGTCGGGCTCGTCGAGCCGCGTCGCCGTCGCCACGGCCTGCCAGAGCCGCTCGACGTCCGGCTCGCCGAAGACGGTCTGCGCCCAGCCCTCGTTCGGGTAGGCGAGGATCGTCCAGTTGATCAAGCGCTGATCGGTCGCTTTGAGGTAGGCCTCCTGGAGCTCGTGCATGCGCGTCTTGCCGACCAGGGTGCCGTCGAGGTCGGCGAAGAGCTCCGGCTCCGGGTCGCCCACGAGCTGGATCAGCGCGCCGTGCCGCGCTGCAATGTGCTCGACCCGCGACATGAGCCACGGCGGCGTCCACCCGAGCGACTCCTCGGCGGCGTGCAGCACCCGCGCCCGGCGCGCATGCGGCTCGCCGTAGGCGACGTCCACGTAGTTCGCCCCGTTCTCGTAGGCGATCCGCGCCGCCGCGCGGGCGAGCGGGGCGTGCTCGATCAGGCCGCCGATCCAGACATCCTGCCCCGCACCGACGTTCGAGCCGACCTCGACGGCGAGGCGGGCGTACCGCTCCAGGCGCTCTTCCGGAGTCACGGCCGCGAAGACTAGCGGCGGAAAGCCGCTGCTACGTTAGCGCCCGATGAGCCCGGCGACGCAGACGCCCACCCGCGAGCGGGAGACGCAGGACCCCCGCGGCGGCCTCGACAAGGCCTGGCAGGTGATCGTGCTGAACGACGACCACAACACCTTCGAGGGGGTCGCGTTCGCGCTCGCGGCAGTCCTCCCGGGTGTCGGCTACGACCGCGGCCTGGCGTTCGCGAACAGGATCCACACATCCGGCAGGGCGATCGTCTGGTCGGGGCACAAGGAGCCCGCCGAGCACTACTGGAGTCAGCTCCGGGGCCACGGGTTGACGATGGCGCCGCTCGGCCAAGAGTGAGACGCCCGCCGCGGGCCGTGGTAGCGTCCTCCCGTCGTGCTCGCGCTCAGCTCCAGCGGCAAGATCTGGCTCGCCGCAGTCGGCGGGGTCTTTATCGTCTTTGCGCTGCTCGCCTCGCTCGTGGCGCCGCGCTTGCGCCCTGACTTCCCCGGAAAGAGCATGCGCCCCTTCCTCGCGCTCGTGGCCTTCCTGTTCGTGGCCATGATGACGACGGTCTGGCTGACCGCCGGCGGCGAAGAGGGCGGAGAGGGCGGCCGCGAGGCGGTCCCGACCGAGACGCAGCCTGCGACGACCGAGGCGACAGGCGGCGGCTCAGCGGGCGACCCGGCAGCCGGCAAAGAGGCGTTCGCGGGCGCCGGGTGCGGCGGCTGTCACACGCTGGGCGCCGCGGGCTCGTCGGGGGCGGTCGGCCCGAACCTCGACGACACGAAGCCGTCGGCCGAGCTCGTCGTCGACCGGGTCACGAACGGCAAGGGCGTGATGCCACCGTTCAAGGGCAGCCTCACGGAGCAGCAGATCGCCGACGTCGCCGCCTTCGTCTCGCAGTCCGCCGGGCCGTAGGGCGGCCCGCGGGGGAACCGCTCGTTCCCCCGCGCCGGGAGCGGAGAGGGCGGGATTTGAACCCGCGAGGCACCTTTCAGCACCTACGCGATTTCCAGTCGCGCTCCTTAGGCCGCTCGGACACCTCTCCGGGC
>CAYGLV010000067.1:0-12554 GCA_964351025.1 uncultured Gaiellales bacterium
CAAGCCACCGAACCAGGCCGCGCTCACGCCGGCCTTGACATAGGAGCATCGCATGTCGCCGAAGACGGTTACGGGCGCCGAGCTCGAGCTGGACGACGCGCCGGCGCGCGCGTCCGAGCTCTTCCTCGTGGACGGGAACAACCTCGCCTACCGCGCCTTCTATGCGCTGCCGGAGGAGCTTGCGACGACCGAGGGCTTCCCGACGAACGCCCTGCTCGGCTTCACGAACATGCTCTTCAAGCTCCTCGCCGACTACCGGCCGAAGGGCGTCGCTGTCGCCTGGGACACGCGGCCCGTCCACCGGACCGAGATCTCCGACGCCTACAAGGCCGAGCGCAAGCCGATGCCGGACCTGCTGCGCGAGCAGTTCCCACACTTCCGCCCGATCGTCGAGGCGTTCGGCTACAGCAACCTCGAGTTCGAGGGCTGGGAGGCCGACGACGTGATCGCCACGCTCGCCACCCGCGCCGACGCAGCCGGGATCAGGACGTGCGTCGTCTCGACCGACCGCGACGCCTTCCAGCTCTGTTCGGAGAACGTCTGCCTGATGATGACCCCGCGCGGCGTCTCCGACGTCCAGGTCTACACGCCGGAGCGCGTCGAGGCCCGCTACGGCGTTCGCCCCGATCAGGTACCCGACTTCATCGGCCTCAAGGGCGACACCTCGGACAACATCCCGGGAGTTCCGGGCTTCGGTGACAAGACCGCTGCGCAGCTGATCTCCCAGTACGGCACCCTCGAGGCGGTGCTCGAGCACGCAGCCGAGCAGTCGCCCGCGCGCGCGAAGGCGCTCACCCAGTTCGCTCAGCAGGGGCGCGACTCGAAGCTGCTCGCGACGATGCGACGCGACCTCGAGATCGACTGCGACCCGGCCGAGCTCGTCCGCGGTGCGCCCGACCGCTCGCAGTTGAAGGAGATCTTCCGCCGCTTCGAGTTCCGGGGCGTGCTGGCGCGGGTGGACGATCTCGATGCCGCTCTGCCGGCCGCGGCGCCCGAGGCTGCGGGCGAGACTGCGCGCTGGCGTGAGGGCGAGCTACCGGCTGCGCAGGGCCCCGTGGGGCTTGCCGTCGCCGACGGCCGCTTCGCGCTCGCCGGGGCGGGCGGCGTCGTGGTCGGCGCGTGGGAGCCGACCCTGGCCGCGCGCCTGGGCGGGGCCGAGCTCGCGGCCCACGACTGCAAGTCGCTGCGGCTGCCGTTCCTGCCGGCCGACGACACGCTGCTCGCCGCCTACCTCGTCGAGCCCGGCCGCTCGTCGTACGACCTCGACGACCTCGCCGCCGAGTACGGGATCGAGGTCCTGCCGGAGCCGGCAGCCGAGGAGGGCACTGCGGCGCTCGTCCGCCACGCGGAGAGCATCCGCCGCCTCGCTCCGCGCCTGCGCGAGCGCGTCGCCGAGCGGGGCTCCGAGCGGCTCTACCGCGAGATCGAGCTTCCGCTGACCGCCGTGCTCGCGGCGATGGAGGACGCCGGCGTCAGGATCGACACCTACCGCATGGGCGAGATCACCGCCCGGCTCGCCGACCGCGTCGAAGAGCTCGAGGCGAAGGCGGAGGAGTTCGCCGGCGAGCCGTTCCTGCTGGGCTCGACCCAGCAGGTGGCGCGGATCCTCTTCGAGAAGCTCGGGCTGGCCCCCGGCCGCAAGGGGAAGACGGGCTACTCGACCGACACGCGCGTCCTGCGCTCGCTCCGGCACGAGCACCCGCTCGTGGAGGTGCTCGAGGAGTGGCGCGAGTACTCGAAGCTGCTGAACACCTACCTCGGGCCGCTGCCGACCCTCATCTCGGAGCACGACGGCCGCCTCCACACGACCTTCAACCAGACGGTCGCGGCGACCGGACGGCTCTCGACCTCGAGCCCGAACCTGCAGGCGATCCCCGTCCGCTCCGCCCTCGGTCGTGAGATCCGCTCCGCCTTCATCGCCGAGCCGGGCTTCCGGCTGCTCTCGGCCGACTACTCCCAGGTCGAGCTGCGCATCCTCGCCCACGTCTCCGGCGAGCCGCGCTTGAGCGAGGCCTTCGCCCGTGGCGAGGACGTCCATGCGGCGACCGCGGCCGAGGTGCTCGGCAAGCCGCAGGCCGAGCTTTCGAAGGACGAGCGCGACGTCGCAAAGATGGTCAACTTCGGGATCATCTACGGCATTTCCGCCTTCGGGCTCGCGGAGAACCTCGAGATTCCGCGCGAGCAGGCCCAGGCCTACATCGACACCTATCTCGCGCGCTTCCCGCACGTGCAGGAGTTCATCGCGCGCACCATCGAGCAGGCCGAGCGCGACGGCTACGTGACGACGCTGCTCGGCCGCCGCCGGCCGGTGCCGGAGATCCGCGCCTCGAACCGGCAGACGCGCTCGCTGGGCGAGCGGCTCGCCGTCAACTCCGTGATGCAGGGCACCGCCGCCGACGTGATCAAGGTCGCGATGGTGCGCATCCACGAGCGGCTGCGGCGGGAGGGGAGGGGGACGAGGCTCGTGCTCCAGGTGCACGACGAGCTGCTGCTCGAGGTGCCCGAGACCGAGACGACCGCCGCCCGCGAGCTCGTGCGGGAGGAGCTGGTCGGCGCCTACCCCCTCGACCCGCCGCTCGCGGTGGACGTCGGAGTGGGGGACAACTGGGCGGAGGCGAAGAGCTGAGCCCCGCCGAGCAGCCCCCGGCCGGGAACCGCTGTTCTGCGCTGAGACCTGGCTATACTGCGCCTTCGCTATGGTCAACGACACCGTGGAGCACGTAGACCCGCGCCTCGAAGAGGGGGTCTGGACCATCGGTCCCGACGGGGATTTGATCCCCGACTACGAGTCCACCTTCCCGACGATCAACGAGGGCGAGGTCGTGCACGGCACGGTCGTCCGCGTCGACCGGGACGAGGTGCTCGTTGACATCGGCTACAAGTCCGAGGGCGTCATCCCGGTCGCCGAGCTCTCGATCCGCCGCTCGATCAACCCCGCCGACGAGGTCTCGGTCGGCGACGAGATCGACGCGCTCGTCCTCACCAAGGAGGACGCCGAGGGGCGCCTCATCCTGTCGAAGAAGCGCGCCCGCTTCGAGCTTGCGTGGAAGAGGATCGAGGTGGCCGCTGAGAGCGGGGAGCCCGTCAACGGCAACGTGATCGAGGTCGTCAAGGGCGGCCTCATCCTCGACCTCGGCGTGCGCGGCTTCCTGCCGGCTTCGCTGGTCGACATCCGGCGCGTACAGGATCTGGACGAGTTCATGGGCAAGGAGCTGCGCTGCAAGGTGATCGAGCTCAACCGCTCGCGCAACAACGTCGTGCTCAGCCGGCGCGCGGTGCTCGAGGACGAGCGCAAGGAGATGCGGCACGCGATCCTCGACCGGCTCAACCCGGGCGATGTCGTGGACGGTCAGATCTCCAACATCGTGGATTTCGGCGCCTTCGTCGATCTCGACGGCATGGATGGCCTGATCCACATCTCCGAGCTGTCGTGGAGCCACGTCAACCACCCGTCCGAGATCCTCGAGATCGGCCAGGACGTGAAGGTCAAGGTGCTCGACATCGACCGCGACCGGCAGCGGATCTCGCTCGGCCTCAAGCAGACGCAGTCCGACCCGTGGCAGCAGGTGCTCGACGCCTACCACGTCGACGATGTCGTTGAGGGCCGCGTGACCAAGGTCGTGACCTTCGGTGCCTTCGTCGAGATCCTCCCCGGCGTCGAGGGGCTCGTCCACATCTCCGAACTGGCCCAGCACCACGTCGAGAACCCGCGCGAGGTCGTTTCGCAGGGCGACGCGGTCAACGTCGTCGTGCTCGAGGTCGACGCCGAGCGCCGCCGCCTCTCGCTCTCGCTGAAGCGAGTCGAGGAGGGCGCCGAGCCCTTGCCCCGGCCGGACGGCGCGCCGTCGGTGCACGAGACGCCGCACCTCCAGCTCTCCGAGGAGGCGTTCCCGGCCGGCTCGGCTGCCGGCGAGGAGGGCGAGGACGTGCCCGCCGCTTCAGCGGAAGCCGAGATCGCCGAGGAGGCCGAGGTCGAGGCCGAGGTCGAGGCCGAGGTCGAGGCCGAGGTCGAATCTGCCGACGCCGAGGCCGAGCCCACTGTGGTCGAGGCCGTCGTCGAGGTCGAGGCGGAGGCAGCGATCGCGGAGCCGGTCGCCGACCAGGACGCGGACGACTCCGAGCCCGAAGCCGCCGAGCCCGAGCCAGAGCCCGAGCCCGGCGAGACCGCGTAGGGGCCCTTGCGGCCGATCGCGGTCGCGATCACCGGCTCGATCGGTGCGGGCAAGAGCGAGGCGCTGCGGGCGTTCGCACGCCATGGCGCTGCCGTCGTCTCGAGCGACGACATCGTCCATCACCTGCTGTCCGAGGACGAAGACGTCAAGCGTGCCCTCGTGGAGCGCTTCGGCGAAGAGGCGCTCGGCGCCGACGGTCGTCCCGACCGGGCTCGCATCGGCCGGATCGTCTTCGGCGACAGCGAAGCGCTCGCGTTCCTCGAGGGCCTGCTACACCCGCTCGTCGCCCGCGAGTACCTCACCTGGCGCGAGCAGCTCGCGCAACTGCCCGACCCGCCGAGCGTCTGCCTGACCGAGGTGCCGCTCCTGTACGAGGTCGGCGGTGAGGCGCGCTTCGACAAGGTCGTCGTGATCACGGCGCCGGCGAAGCTGCGGGACGCCCGGCGCACGGTTCCGCGCGACGACCGCGACGCGCGGCTCATCTCCGACGCGGAGAAGGCGCAGCTGGCCGATTTCGTCTACGTGAACACCGGGTCGCTCGAGGAGCTCGACGCGTGGGTCGTCGGAGTGCTGGACGAGCTCACGTCGGAATGAGGCGGCTCGCGCTCCTGCTGGCCGCGGCGCTCGCGACGGCCGGCGGCGTCCTCTACGTGCTGGAGGCGGAGCCGGGGTGGTACGTACGCCTGCGCTACCCGCTCCGCTACGAGCAGATCATCGTCGGCCACGCAGAGAACTACCGTCTCGACGCATCGCTCCTCGCCGCGGTCATCTACCAGGAGAGCAAGTTCGATCCCCGCGCGCAGTCGGCGCAGGGCGCGATCGGGCTGATGCAGCTCCTGCCCGACACCGCGAAGGGGATCGCCAGCCGCACCGGCGGCGGCGGGTTCGTCGTCGCCGACCTCTACGAGCCGGAGCTCAACATCCGCTACGGCTCCTGGTACCTCCGCCACCTGCTCGACAAGTACGGCGACGAGCCGACGGCGCTCGCCGCCTACAACGCGGGGCAGGGTCAGGTGGACGAGTGGCGCGATCACGGCGAGGGGATCGTCTTCGCCGAGACGCGCGCCTACGTCGCGCGGGTCGAAAAGCTCAGGCGGGTCTACGCGCGCGCGTACGCGAGCGAGCTCGGGGCCGGATAGCCTCGTCCACGAGCCGCAGCAGGTCGTCTGCATCCTCGGTCGCAAAGCCGGCGGCTGTACGCAGGGCGAGGCCGTCCGCGACGATGCCCATGAAGCGGCCGAGCGTCTGCAGCTCGACGTCGGTCCGGAGCTCGCCCGCCGCCTGCAGCTCCTCGGCCCGAGCCTCGAGCCGTTTCTCGACGTCCGGCGCCCGTCCCTCGAAGCGGGAGCGGAACGTTTCGTCCGTGCGGAGGCGGCGACTGACCTCGAAGTAGACGGAGAGCCACGCGGGATCCTCCGCGAGGATCGTCCGCAGCAGCTCGGTGTAGCCCTCGTCCAGCCACAGCTGTCCGAAGCGCTCGGCGTCCCGCTCGGCGAGGGAGAGGAAGAGCTCGTCCTTGTTCGCGAAGTAGTTGAAGATCGCGCCGCGCGAGAGGCCGGACTCCCGCTCGAGCCGCGCCACCGTCGCTCCCTCGTAGCCGTGCTCGCCGAAGACGCGCCTCGCCGCGGCGAGGATCTGCTCTCGCCGGGCCTCCTTCTGCTCGTCGCTCGTCTTCGGCATGTTCGGACTTTACAAAACCGTACGGTCGTTTTATTATAGCGGCCATGTGCGACGCCGCCCGAGCGATCTGATGCTGCGCAAGCCCGGGCTGCTCGCTCTGCTCGTCGCCGAGAGCGTCTCCTCGCTCGGCTCGCAGATGACGTTTCTCGCCTTGCCCTGGTTCGTCCTCGTGACGACGGGGTCGCCCACGAGGATGGGCGTCGTCCTCGCCGTAGAGCTGTTGCCGGTTGCGCTCCTGGGCATCCCGAGCGGCACGCTCGTGTCGCGGCTGGGGGCGCGGCGGACGATGCTGATCGGGGACCTCGCGCGGGTGCCGCTGATGGTGAGCCTGCCGCTGTTGCACGCGGCCGATCTCCTGAGCTTCCCACTGCTGCTCGTGATCGTGTTCGGGATCGGCTGCTTCCTCGCGCCCTACTTCTCGTCGCAGCGGGTGATCCTGCCGGAGATCGTCGGCGACGACGAGCGGCTCGTCGCCCAGGCCAACGCGATCCTCGAGGGCACGCTGCGCGCGACGGCGCTCGCCGGGCCGGCAACCGCCGGCGTGCTGATCTCGGTGCTCGACGCGCCCAACGTCCTCTACATCGACGCAGCGACCTTCCTGTTCGCGTTCGTCACGCTCGCGCTCTTCGTCCCGCAGCGCCCCCCGCTGCCGGCGACCGACGAGAGCCGGGGCCTGCTCGCGGGCGTGCGCTTTCTGCTGCGCGACCGGCTGCTCGCCTCGCTCGGGGTCACCGCTCTGTTCCTCAACATGTTCGGGCAGATGTTCGTCATCTCGCTGCCGGTGCTCGCATATACGGAGTACGACGGCAGCTCGCGCCTCGCCGGGGTGTTCTTCGGCGCCTTCGGCGCCGGCGCTGTGATCGGAAGCGTGCTGGCGATCAAGCTCATGCCCCGTTTCGACCCCTTGCGGCTCGCGTCGGTGGCGCTCGTCGGGCTCTCGCTGCCGATCTTCCTGCTCGGTCTCGAGCTACCTGCCGCGGCGGTGCTCGCCGTGCTTGCCGTTTCGTCGATCGCGGGACCGCTCATCAACGCGCCGCTGATCGGGGTGATCACAACCCGGACGCCGGTGGCACTGCGGCCGAAGGTGATGACCGCCGTGATGACCTTCGCGCTGCTCGCCGGGCCCGTGGGGATGGTGATCGCGGGCCCGCTCCTGCAATCGTGGGGCCCCCGACACGTGTTCTTGCTGATCGCGGGCGGCCAGCTGCTCGCGACGATCCCGTTCGTCTCGGTCGCGCTGCGCTGGCGCGAGCCCGTGGCGGCGTCGGCCTAGAAGCTCTTAGGGAGCCGTCAGCCGGGCCCAGAGGTTCTCGAGCAGCCTGCGAACCGACCAGAGCGTCGCGCTGCCGCCGAAGTCGAGCACGCCGGCGGCGAACACCTTCGCGCCTGCGAGCGTCTCGTAGTACGCCATCTGGGCGGTGAAGCCGGGGCCGTAGAGGTCGGGGATCTCGGCGAGCACGATGGTTCCGGGGGGAGAGTCCTTCGTCAGCCCGTCGATCTCGATCCCGTAGCCGCCGAGCTCCTGCCCGAGGAAAGCTCCGTCCGTCAGGTCTGTCCCTGCGAAGAGCCACGGCGCCGCGGCCGTTCCCGTGATCAGAAACGGACGCTGGCGGGCGCCGTCGTCGTTGCCGCGGTACTGGACACCGATCAGCGCCGCCTCCGGACGGCCGCTCTCGCGCCAGAGCCGGGTGCGCCGCAGGACGCCTTTCTCGCGCCGCACCTCCCAGAAGAAGTTGTTCGCCGACAGGAAGGCGAGGTTGCCGCCGACGTCGCGGTAGCGCTGGATCAGATCGAACTCGCGCCGGGTCACGTACTCGGTGTGCCCCGGGAAGACGACGAGGTCGTAGGCTGCGGCGAGCTCGTCGCCCGACCCGACGAGCTCGAGGTCGGACTCCGCGAGCGTGTCCACCTTCTTGCCCGTCCACGCGAGCCAGTGCAGGAAGGCGAGGTCGTACTTGCGGAACTGCGGCGGGACGCCTCGACGCAGGTACGGCCGGCCGAGCCGGACGGTGCTCTGGGCGCCCTTGGCGTACCACGTGTCCCCCCAGCCGTTGCCGTCCTCGTCGCGGAAGTTGTACGCCTGCCAGGTGTTCGTCGGCAGCACGACGGCGACGCGGCTCGCGTTCCCGAAGAGCGACGGGCGCACGACGAACGGGGCGTAGCCCACGCGGCCGTCGTCGGCGGTGAGGCGCAGGAAATAGAGGCCGCTCTCCCAGGGCCCGATGCCGAACGTGACCCGGCGAGGCTTGTTGCGCCAGGCGCTCCAGGGCAGCGTGATCGTCTCGCCGGCCGGAACGCCGTTCATGACGTTGTCGGCGGACGTCGGCACTCGCTCGGGCCCGGCGCGGAAGAACTGAGCTTGCAGCCAGTTGGCGTCCGAGGAGACGATGACGTCCGCCCTCTGGCCCGGCCCGTAGCTGTCGCGCGTGAAGCCGGCGTCGACACCGAGCACGCGCACGACCGGCCCCGTCGGGATGCGGCCGGTCTTTGCGTCCCCGGCCCCGTAGGTGCGCCGGTTGCCGGCCACGTCCCGGACCGTGAGCCGGATCAGGTAAGTGCGCGGCCCGACGTCGGCGCCCGGCGCCCAGCGCAACTCGTGCCGGCCTGCGGGCAGGGTCGTCGTCAGCTCGTAGATCGCGAACGGCGCGCTCACCGTCCTCGCCACCTCGAGGTGAACGGTCGCGCGCTCGGCGAGCCGGAAGCGGACCGAGGCGGCATCGCGGTAGCCGTCGCCGTTCGGGCTGATCGTCGCGAGCAGACCGCGGTCGCCGGCAAACGGCTCACCTGTCCCCTCGATCCGCAGGTCGGCCAGCGCCGGAGCGCTGCGGTCGATCGTGACGGGGGCCGACGACCGCTCGCGCCGGGGCCCGACGAGGCGGACGCGGTACCGGCCTGATGCGACCGGCACACCGTCCAGCCTGCCGTTCCAGCGCAGACGGATGGCACTTCGCACGGCAGGCCGAGCCAGCCAGCCGACCGCCCTGCCCGACGCGGTGGTCAGCTGGACGCCGACCTTCCCGGGCCGCGCGAAGTCGGCGTTGACGGTAAGCGGGCGCGCGGCCGGGGCGAAGTCCTTGGGCGCCACTGTCAGGTCGCCGCCGTAGGCGGCCGGCGCGAAGGCGAGCGCGAGCAGGGTGGGTGCCAGACGGCGCATGGGGGCGCGAATGCTAATGGCGTTTCCGCGTCTGCGACCGGGTCAGGGCCGTTTGCAAGCTCTGCTGCTCCGTGTTCAAAGCACTCTCCTGACCCCTTTCGCGCCGTGCCGACACGGCCCCTCAGGGGTTCGTCCGCCGCGGCGCCTTTCCTTGTCCGGTGCCCCGCGGGCCGCCGGATAGTCTTGGCCCATGCCCGAGCTGCGCACCGCCGCCGCGTACCGCCCGACAGGCGACCAGCCGCGCGCGATCGAGGCCCTGTCCGCTTCGCTGCTCGCCGGCGAGCGCTACCAGACCCTCCTCGGCGCCACCGGCACGGGCAAGACGGCGACGATGGCGTGGGTCATCGAGAAGATCCAGCGCCCGACGCTGATCATCGCTCACAACAAGACGCTCGCCGCCCAGCTCTGCAACGAGTTCCGCGAGTTCTTTCCGGACAACGCGGTCGAGTACTTCGTCTCCTATTACGACTACTACCAGCCGGAGGCGTACGTCCCGCAGGCCGACCTCTACATCGAGAAGGACTCCTCGCGGAACGACGACATCGACCGGCTGCGCCACAGCGCCACGTCATCGCTTCTGACGCGCCGCGATGTGGTCATCGTCGCGTCGGTCTCCTGCATCTACGGGCTCGGCTCGCCCGAGGAGTACGGCGACCGCGTCGTCGTGCTGAACGTGGGGGAGGAGCACGACCGCGACGCGATGCTGCGCAAGCTGATCGACGTCCAGTACGTCCGCAACGACACACTGCTCGGGCGCGGCCGCTTCCGTGTCAAGGGCGACGTCGTCGAGGTGCAACCCGCGTTCACGGAGTCGGCCTACCGGATCTCCCTCTTCGGCGACGAGGTCGAGCAGATCACGCACTTCCATCCGCTCACGGGCGAGGTGTACGGGAAGCTCGACACGCTGACGATCTTCCCGGCAACCCAGTACGTGACGTCGAAGCCGACGATCGAGCGCGCGGCCGACGGGATCCGGGCCGAGCTCGAGGCGCAGGTCAAGACGTTCGAGGCGGAGGGTCGGCTGCTCGAGGCCCATCGGATCCGCCAGCGCACCGAGTACGACCTCGAGATGATGCGTGAGCTCGGCTTCTGCAACGGGATCGAGAACTACTCGCGCATCCTCGACGGGCGGCCGCCGGGATCGGCCCCGTACACGCTGCTCGACTACTTTCCGTCCGACTTCGTCGTCTTCGTGGACGAGTCGCACCAGACGGTCCCCCAGGTCGGCGGCATGTACGAGGGCGACCGCTCGCGGAAGCAGACGCTCGTGGATTTCGGCTTCCGGCTTCCGTCGGCGCTCGACAACCGGCCGCTGCGCTTCGACGAGTTCCTGGGCAAGGTGCCGCAGCTCGTGTTCGTCTCGGCCACGCCGGGGGCGTACGAGCTGCGCCATTCGCAGGTCGTCGCCGAACAGCTGATCCGCCCGACCGGGATCGTGGATCCCGAGGTCGAGCTGCGGACGACCACGAATCAGATCGACGACCTGCTCGGCGAGATCCGCAAGCGGGAGGTCGCCGGCGAGCGCGTGCTCGTCACGACGCTGACGAAGAAGATGTCCGAGGACCTCACCGACTACCTGCTTGAGTCGGGCGTCAAGGCGCGCTACCTCCACTCGGAGATCGACACGCTGGAGCGGATCCAGATCATCCGCGAGCTGCGCCTGGGCGAGTACGACGTGCTCGTCGGCGTGAACCTCCTCCGCGAGGGGCTCGACCTGCCGGAGGTGTCGCTCGTCGCGGTGCTCGACGCCGACAAGGAGGGCTTCCTGCGCGGCAAGACGGCGCTCGTGCAGACGATCGGGCGGGCCGCGCGCAACGTCAACGGCCGGGTGATCCTCTACGGCGACAAGGTGACCGAGGCGATCGCCGGCGCGCTCGACGAGACGAACCGCCGCCGCGCCAAGCAGCTCGCCTACAACGAGGAGCACGGGATCACGCCGGAGACGATCGTCAAGGGCGTCTCCGATATCGCCGAGTTCCTCTCGTTCGAGGCCCCGCACGTCCCCCGTGGCCGCAGGCGCGGCGCGGCGAAGGTGGAGGGGCTGAGCCGCGAGGAGCTGGAGAAGCTCGCCGTGACCCTCGAGGAGGAGATGTTCGCGGCAGCCGAGGAGCTGCGCTTCGAGTACGCGGCGAAGCTGCGCGACGAGATCAAGGACCTACGGCGCGAGCTGACCGCGCTTGCGGAGAGTGCCACGTAGCGTGGGCTAGCCCCGGCAGGGCCGTCAGGACCTAACCGGGCAGCTTTCAAACCTCTCGCCGTCGGTGGAAAAGTTGCTCACCCTATCCTTGGGACGGCCGTCTGATCGAGAAACGCCTCCACCTCGCCGACCGGTCTCGAGCCTCCGACAGCGTCCCTATCTGCTCGTTCGTGACGCCGTGGTACACGAACTTCGTGCAGAAGGCTCTGGATTGCGATTGATGGAGATCCACCGCCGGGTCGAAGAACGGCTCAGGAAGCACGTCGACCGCGACCGCTTCAAGGACTACGTCAATGATCAGTCGAAAGGTCCTGAGCCCTTGTTAGAGCGACTTGGCTATGGCATGTACCGCCTCCGCTCTTGAGCTAAGTAGAGCCCTCGCAATCGCTCTACTCGAAACTCATTTTACAACGTCGCGACTCCATGGTCCAGCTCTTTGGGCGTCGTGGTTGCTCGTCGGGGACGCAGACCCGAGAGTAGTAATCCGTTGGTGTCAGTGCGACAATCGTCACGGCACGCGCGCGGGGAGCTAACCAGACAAGCTTTGAAAACCTGCTTGGTCGGGCTGCTCGGACTCATCGTGAGAAGCGCTCGACTAGCGGCAGTATCTCGCACGCTCGATTGAGGAACTTCTTCCTGACCCGAGACGCCTTGAATGCCCTCCGATCCTTATCGACGTTCGACCAGCCCCGCCCAATGTAGATCCGGCCATCCCTTCCGAGTGCCCAGGAGGTGTACGAGGTTTCTCGCGAGCTGTAGATCGACACTTCGCGCGACGTGGTACCCAGTGCCCAGCCGGGGGTCTCTGCTCGCCACTCCGTACGCTCGGAGAAGCGCTTCTTCCTCTCAATTTCGACCATGAAGTCAGGCTTCCGGCCTGTCGCGCGCGCACGGGCGACGGCTCGCCGGGCTTCCGCTTTGAGCGCCCGTCGTGCACGTGCCTCCGCACCGCGCGACGCCGCCCGTCGACGATCCCGCTCTCGCCTGAGGTCTTGCTCTGAGCGGTAATTGTCAACCATCCTCGATTGGAGCGAAGCACAAGGCCATTTACGCGTCAACCATTGAACCCGCCCCTCTTCGGGCCGCACTTCGCCATGTGCGGGTCGTCGCCGACGAATCCGTAGAGACCCAAGGCCGACCGCTTCTAGTCTGCGCTTGTGCCGTATTTGGCGGCGCGATGTCGCCCACGGCACCCTTGCCCTGAGGCGTAATCCGGTGCAGGATGGTGACGATGCAGAGAAGCGCTGAAAACTTGGGTCGGACGCGAGCGCAAGCCCTCACGTCCGACGAGACATGATCGTGCTCGCCGCCCTGCTGGTCGGCTCACTGCTGTCCACAGCAGGGGGTTCCC
>CAYGLV010000068.1:0-11887 GCA_964351025.1 uncultured Gaiellales bacterium
AGATCCCCTCCTGCTCGGCCTCCTCGGCCGCCTGCAGCGCCTCGTGCACGAGGCGGCCGATCGCGACGACCGTGACGTCCTCGCCCTCGCGGTGGATCCGCGCCTTGCCGAGCGGGATCGGCTCCAGCTCGTCGGGCACGACGCCTTTGAGCGAGTAGAGCGTGCGGTGCTCGAAGAAGATCACCGGGTTGTCGTCGTAGATCGACGACCAGAGCATGCCGCGCACGTCCTCCGGCGTCGAGGGGAAGACGACCTTCAGCCCCGGTACGTGCGTGAACCACGACTCAACCTGCTGGGCGTGCTGGGCGCCCGGCGACCAGCCCGCGCCGCCCTGAGTGCGAATCGTCAAGGGCACCGAGAGCTGGCCGCCCGACATCGTGCGGTGCTTGGCCGCCTGGTTGACGATCTGCTCCATCGAGAGCGTGAGGAAGTCCTCGTACATGATCTCGACGATCGGGCGCATGCCCTGGATCGCGGCGCCGATCCCGGCGCCGACGATCGCCATCTCGGAGATCGGGGTGTTCCGCACCCGTTCCGGTCCGAACTCGGCGAGCAGCCCCTGCGTGACACCCATCGAGCCGCCCATCTCGGCGATGTCCTCGCCCATCAGGAAGACGCTCTCGTCGGCGCGCAAGGCGCTCGAGAGCGCGTCGCGGACCGCTTCGCGATAGGTCAGCTCAGGCATAGACCCATTTGAGGGCGTCTTCGGGCCTCGGATCGGTGCCGGCCTTCGCGAAGGCGACCGAGTCCTCGACGATCGCCTCGATCTCGCGCTCGAGCGCCTCGACCTCGACGTCCGAGAGCTTGAGCCTCGCGCGCAGCTTCGGCAGCGGGTCATTCGTCTCCTCGAGCTGCCGCACCTCGTCCTTGTCCCGGTAGATCTGCGGATCACCGACGTAGTGGCCGGCGAGCCGGAAGGTGCGGAGGTGGACGAGCACGGGGCCCTTGCCGGAGACCGCGTGGGCACGCGCGGCAGCGGCGGCCTCGTAGACGGCCTCGACGTCCTGCCCGTCGGCCTCGATCGCCTTCATGCCGTAGGCGGCGGCGCGCTGGCAGAGATCGTCGACCGGGATCTGCTGCGAGGCAGGCGTGGACTCGGCCCAGCCGTTGTCCTCGAGCACGAAGACCGCCGGCACGCTCCAGAGCTGGGCGAGGTTCAGCGACTCGTGGAAGGCGCCTGTGTTCGTGGCCCCGTCGCCGAAGAACGCCACCGCGACGCGCTGCTCGCTGCGCAGCTTGAACGCGAGAGCCGCACCGACGATCCCCGCGAGGCCGCCGCCGACGACGGCGTTCGCGCCGAGATTGCCCCGGGCCACGTCGTAGAGGTGCATCGAGCCTCCGTAGCCGCCCGAGCAGCCCTCGAGCTTGCCGTAGAGCTCCGCCATCACCGCGTTCGGATGCGTCCCCTTGGCGAGCGTGTGCGCGTGCGCACGGTGAGTGGACGCGATCACGTCGTCGGGCTCGAGAGCCGCGCACACTCCCGAGGCGCAGGCCTCCTGCCCGATCGCGACATGGAGGAAGCCCGCGAGATCGCCCGCGCGGAAGCGCTCCTCGACTTTCTCCTCGAAGCGCCGCACCAGCAGCATCTCCCGGAAGAGCTCTCTCAGACGCTCGTCCGGAAGCACGCCGAGGCCCGCGCGCGGCTCGCTCGCTACCTTCGCCATCGTGAGCAATTATGCTCATCGCCCGTGAAGCTCGTCGACCAGTGGGTGCAGATCGAGTCGAACCTGCCGGAGGGCTGGGGGAGCGCGCGGCTCTCGCTCGAGATCGTGGATGAGACTGCACGCACACGCTCCGCGGCGCTGCTCGGCCCGGTGAGCCCCGGCCGAACGGGGCGCCGGCTTCTGTTCGAGGCCGAGCACCGCGGCGGGCCCAACGGCCCCGACGGCGTCCGGGCGCTGCTCGCGCGCATCGACAGGGAAGGACTCGCAGGCACGCTCTCCGTCCTGGAGTCCGCGGCCGCCGAGCCGCGCCCCGAACGGCTCGCCTCCTCGCTCGCCGCCGACTGGGACGCCGCGCTCGCCACGCTGCCACCCGACTGGAGCGACCTCCACTGTGAGTTCGAGCTGGCATCGAGCGACCACCTCGACCGGGCGGCGCTGCTCGCCGCACCGCTCAACCCGGTGCGCGACCGCTCCAGGCTCGCGTTTCGGTTCCGCGTCGCGCAGCGGTTCGGCTACGGCACCTCGCCCGGCATGAGCCGCCGCTGCCTCGAGCGCCTGGACGCGGACGGCATCCGAGGCTCAGTGCGGATCCTGCGCGCACTCTCGGACACGCACAACGCCGCGACGCAGGGGCCCGTGTGGCGCGTCGGCGGCAAGGCGGTCTGAGCCCCGCCGCGGTCGCGCCCCCGCGCCCTACGTGACTCTGACCGAGCCGCGCATCGAGCCACGGTGCGGATCGCAGAAGAAGTTGAGGGTTCCCTTCTTCAACGTCACCGTCCACTTCACCGTGCCGACGAAACGCACGGTTGTCGCCTTGCGCGCCTCGACGAGGCGGAAGTTGTGGCTCTTCGACCGGTCACGCACCGTGATCGCGTAGCGCCCGGCCTTGAGCGTCTGCACGCGCTTGCCCTTGGAATCGGCGAGCGAGATCGTGAAACCGGGGCCGACCGTGCCGATGAGCTTCGTCGCAGCCGGCTTCCGAGTCGTAGCCGGCGGACTCGTGGCAGGCGTGCCGGCGCCCACCTTGAAGGTGCCGCGCATCGAGCCGGCGTGCGGGTCGCAGACGAACGTGAAGTTGCCGTCCTTCAGGGTCACCGTCCAGGTCACCTTGCCGACGAACGAGACGCTGGTGGACTCGTCGACGCCGGGACCTCTGAGGTGGAAGTTGTGGTCGTCGGCCTGGTCGTCCACGACGATGTCGTAGGTGCCCGGGTCCAGCTGCGTCGCGCGCTTCCCGGCGGCGTCGGTGAGAGAGATCGTGAAGCCCGGACCGACGGAGGCGCGGAGCTGCGGGTTCGCTGCGGGCGCCGCCGCGGGATGGAAGAGGGCCGCGAGGGCGGCGAGGAGGGCGAGACGGGGCATCAGTCCGAGTCTACGCAGGAGAAGGCGCGGCGGATTGCGACGATCCACGTCGCGTCGTAGACTTGGCCGTTGTGGCACTCGGCCGAAACGCCAAGATCGACCTCATCAAGGGTGTGCCGCTGTTCGAGCACTGCTCGAAGCGCGAGCTGGGCTTGATCGCGAGGATCGCCGACGAGCTCGATCTGCCGGCCGGCAAGGACCTGACGCGTGAGGGAGCGCCGGGCCGGGAGTTCCTCGTGCTGCTGGAAGGGACCGCGGACGTGAAGAAGCGGGGCGAGAGGGTGGCCGCCCTCGGCCCGGGCGACTTCCTCGGCGAGATCGCGCTGCTGATCGACGTCCCTCGCACGGCGACGGTCACGACGACGTCTCCGGCGCGCGCGCTCGTCGTCACCGCGCACCACTTCAGGCAGGTGCTTGCCCGGTCGCCCGAGACACGGGTCAAGCTCGTCGAGGCGCTCGCCCAGCGCCTCGCCGTCACGAGCCTCTGAGCTCGGCCTCGAAGCGGTCGCGCAACACGGCGACGATGCGCTCGCGCAGTGCCTCTCCGTCCTCGTCCGACAGCGTGCGCTCGGGGGACTGGAAGCTGAGCCGGATGGCGACCGACTTCCGGCCCTCCCCGACCTGCTCGCCGCGGTAGACGTCAAAAACGCGCGCCTGCCGCAGCTCGGGCCCGGCCGCCTCGCGCACCGCGGCGACGAGCTCGCCGGCCTCGACACCCTCGTCCACCGCGACCGCGATGTCCTGCCGGAGCGCCGGGTAGGTGATCACATCCTCGTAGTGGATTCGCTCGGGCACGCCCTCGAAGAGCGTGTGCAGGTCGAGCTCGAACGCTCCCCAAACCCCTTCGAGGAGCGTCGGGTGCAGCTCGCCGATCCAGCCGGCAGCCGTGCGGGCCGCCTTGCCCGGGTGGAGGAACGGCTGCGCTGCGCGCGCGAAGGCAGGCTCGAGCTTGAGCGAGGCGTAGAGCGTCTCGACCGCGCCTTTCGCCTGGACGTAGCCGCCCTCGACAATGCCGCCAACACGCCAGCGCTCGTCGGGAAGCTCGCCCGGCGCGGCGGGCAGATACACACGCGCGACCTCGAAGAGGGCGATGTGCTCGTTGCCGGCCTCCGCGTTGTGCCGGGCGGAGCCGATCAGGCCGTGCAAGAGGGTCGTGCGCAGGACGACCTGCTCGCTCGTCAGCGGATCCGGCAGGCGCAGCGCATCGGGGTTCGAGTCCTCGGCGACGAGGCTCCAGGTATAGGCCTCGGAGAAGCCGGCTCCGGCCAGCGTGTCCTCGACGAGGCGGCGCAACCGCTGCTCCTGCGTCAGGCGGCCCGCCATGTGGCGGCGCTGCGGCAGCGTGAACGGGACGCGATCGAGCACGGCGCGCGCGACCTCCTCGACGACGTCGATCTCGCGCGTCACGTCGCGGGCGCGCCACGTCGGCACGGTCACGCGCCAGTCGCCGTCCACCCCGAAGCCAAGACGTTCGAGCAGCCCGCGCTGGAGCTCGACGGGCGTCTCGACGCCGATCAGCGCGTCGGCGCGCTGGGGCCGATACGAGATCGTCGCCGGAGGCGGCAACTCGGCCGAGACGTCGGCATGGCCCGTCCAGCGTGCACCCGTGAGATCGACGAGCAGCCGCGTCGCGAGCGCGGCGGCCTGCCCGGCGAGGTGCGGATCGACGCCCTTCTCCCACCGGTTCGACCCCTCGGTCCGCAAGCCGAGCCGCTCCGAGCTCCTGAGCATGCCGATCGGCTCGAAGTTCGCCGCCTCGAGCAAGACGTCGGTCGTCGTGTCCGCCACCTCGGTCTCGGAGCCTCCCATGATCCCGGCGAGCGCAACCGAGCGCTCGCCGTCGGCGATCAGCAGATCGGCCGGATCGAGCCGCCGCAGCTGTCCGTCCAGCGTGCGTAGCTCCTCACCACGGTGGGCGCGACGCACGACGATTCTGCCGCCTGCCAGCGTCGCCAGGTCAAAGGCGTGCAGAGGGTTGCCGAGCGCAAGCATCACGTAGTTGGTCACGTCCACGACGTTCGAGATCGAGCGCACGCCGGCCGCGTGCAGGCGGGCCCGAATCCAGAGAGGGCTGGGCCCGATCCGCACATCGCGGAAGATCCGCGCGATGTAGCGCGGACAGCCCCCGGAGTCCTCGACCGCCACGTCAACCGGCTCGTCCGCGGCCCGCTCAGGCTCGCGATCCGGAGGCGGCGGGTAGAGCTCGAGGTCGAAGAGGGCGGCGACCTCCCGCGCGATCCCGTACACGGACAACAGGTCAGGGCGGTTCCCCGTGACCTCGAGCTCGAGCACGTGGTCGGCGAGCGGCAGCACGTCGGCGAGCGGTGTCCCGGGCTCGTGGCTGCCTGCGAGGACGATGATCCCGCTGTGGTCCGGGCCGAGCTCGAGCTCGCTTTCGGAGAGGATCATCCCCTCCGAGACAGCGTCTCGAAGCTTGCGGCGCTCGAGCTTCGTCCCGTCGGGCAGGATGGCGCCGGCGACCGCGACGGCGACCGTCGCGCCGGCTGCGAAGTTCCAGGCGCCGCAGACGATCTGGAGAGGCTCGGCCGCGCCGACGTCCACACGGCAGAGCTGCAGCCGGTCGGCGTTCGGATGCTTGCCCGCCTCGAGCACATGACCGACCACGAAGCGGCCGAGGTTCGCGTCCTCGTCGCGCACTCCGACGCGGACGACGCGCTCGACCTCGCACGACGAGACGGCGAGCCGCTCGGCGAGCTCCGGGAGCGGCATCGTGACCGCGACGTAGTCGCGCAGCCAGGAGATGGGTACCTTCATCGCCACTAGAACTGGCCGAGCAGCCGCAGGTCGTTGTGCCAGAGCTCGCGCAGATCAGGCAGCCCGTGCCGGAGCATCGCGATCCGTTCGAGGCCGAGGCCGAAGGCGAAGCCGGACCACTCCTCGGGGTCGTAGCCGACGAACTCGAACAGGGCGGGGTCGACCATGCCGGAGCCGCCCATCTCGATCCACCCGGAGTGCTTGCAGACCCGGCAGCCCTCGCCGCCGCAGAGGAAGCAGGAGATGTCCGGCTCCATCGAGGGCTCCGTGAAGGGGAAGTAGTGCGTGCGGAAACGCATCCCGCGGTCGGCCCCGAAGAGCGCACGCATCATGTGCAGCAGCGTGCCCTTGAGGTCGGCGAGCGTGATTCCACGGTCGATCGCGAGCCCCTCGACCTGGTGGAAGATCGGCGTGTGGGTGGCGTCGGGCGTGTCGCGCCGGTAGGCGCGGCCGAGCGAGACGATGTAGATCGGCGGCTGCTGCGTCTCCATCACACGGATCTGCGAGGGCGAGGTCTCGGTGCGCAGCAGCCGGTTCTCGTCGAAGAAGCACGAGGCGAGCGGCGAGCGGGCCGGGTGCCAGTCGGGGAAGTTGAGCCCCTCGAAGTTGTAATGCGTCGTCTCGACCTCGCGGCCGTCCACGACCTCGTAGCCCAGGCCGAGGAAGACGTCCTCCACCTCGCGCCGGATCTGCGTGATCAGGTGGAGGTGGCCGCGCGGATACTCGGCCCCGGGCAGGGTGACGTCGACCGAGTCCTCGCGCAGCGTGCGCTCGAGCTCGAGAGCCTCGATCGCGGCGCGCATCTCGGCGGCGGCGGCTTCGAGCCGTTCGCGCAGCGCGTTCAGCGCCATCCCCGTCTCGCGGTCGCGCACCTCTCGGAGCGCCTGGGGCAGCTCGGCCTTGCGGCCGAGGAAGCGGATCCGCGCCTCCTCGAGCTCAGGCAGGCTCGTGGCGGCCGCGATCGCGCCCAGCGCCTCTGTTTCCAGGGCTTTCGAGTCCATCGCGCGACTGTATCATCGCCCCTCTTGGCCTCTTCCTACGACGCGTTCGCGCAGATCTACGACGCCTGGTCGTCGCACATGACCGAGGACGTGGCCTTCTACGTCTCGCTCGCAGGCGAAGCGGACGGGCCGATCGTCGAGCTCGCCGTCGGCAACGGGCGCGTGGCCGTCCCCGTCGCCCAGGCGACCGGGAAGCGGGTGATCGGGATCGACGCTTCGCCCGCCATGCTCGCAGGGGCGCGGCGGCGGGCCGCGGCGGCCGGAGTCGAGCTCGATCTGCGCGAGGGCGACCTGCGCGACTTCACCCTCGACGAGCCGGCTGCCCTGATCATGTGCCCCTTCCGCTCGCTCCTCCACCTGCCGACCTGGGCCGACAAGCGGCGTGTCTTCGAGCAGGTCGCTGCCTCGCTCGCGCCGGGCGGCCGCTTCGCGTGGAACGCCTTCGTCTTCAGCCCGCACATCGCCGCCGCGAACGACGGCGTCTGGAGCGAGCAGAACGGCATCCGGCATCGCGTCGACCACGTCCCGGCCGACAACCGCGTCGACGTCACCCTGGAGAGCGGCGACCGGATCTCCCTCTGGTGGGCGACCCGCGGCGAGTGGGAAGGGCTGATCGACGTCGCGGGGCTCGAGGTCGAGGCGCTGTACGGCGGCTTCGAGCGCGAACCGTTCGACGAGCTCGCGCGCGAGTTCGTGTGGGTGGCACGCGCGCCCGCATGAGGAACCCTGCGTCAACCTCCCACGCCCGCGTGGGACGCGCGTGAGTTTGTACGACGCAATTGCCGAGCTCTACGACCCCTGGAGTCGCAGCGTCGTCGAGGACATCGGCTTCTACGTCGAGGAAGCGCTCGCCTCGGGCGGGCCCGTCGTCGAGCTCGCCGTCGGCACCGGGCGGATCGCCGTCCCGACGGCGAAGGCGGGAATTCAGGTGATCGGCATCGACGCCTCGGCCGGCATGCTCGCCGTCGCAGCCGACCACGCCCGCGCCGAGGGCGTCTCGGAGCTGCTCGACCTCCGCCTCGGCGACCTGCGCGAGCCGCCGGTCACCGAACGCGTCCCGCTCGTCACGATCCCGTTCCGATCACTCCTGCACATGACGACCGAGCCGGACCGGCTCGCGGCGCTCGCCGCGGCGCGCGAGCTGCTCCTCCCCGGCGGCCGTCTCGTCTTCGACGTCTTCTCGCCGAGCCGCGATGACGTCGAGACGACGCACGGCCGCTGGCTCGAGCGCGAGGCCGGCATCTTCGAGCGCGCCGACTGGGACGAGAACGAACGCACGCTCACGCTCTCGGTGCGTGGCGGTACGCAGGCCGCGACGATGACGCTGGCCTGGCTCGCGCCGCCCGAGTGGCACGCGCTGCTGGAGAGGGCCGGCTTCGCCGTCGAGGCGCTCTACGGCTGGTTCGACCGGCGCCCGTACACCGGTCAGGAGGACTTCGTGTTCGTCGCTAGGCGACCGGAGTGACGGGATCGCCGACACGCACGCTCCCGGGCTCGACGACCTCCGCGTAGACGCCGAACATCGGCTTGCCCCCGGACTCGCCGCGGTGGTCATTGATCGCCCGCAGCGTGTCGAAGTCCCGGTAGCCGGTCTGCGGATCCTGCGTCGTCACGGCGCAGCGCGGCACGGAAGCCGGGATCCGCAGCAGCGCCTCGCCTGCCCGCACGTCTCGCCCGATCCACTCGTCCTCCTCGTATGCCGTGCAGCCGTCGAGCTCGAGCAGCATGCGGAACCGTCGGGGATCGAGCACCGTGTTGAGCCCGCCGCGCCGCGAGAGCTCCTCGACCGACGCGTGGGAGACGAGGGTTGCGACATGGATGTCGGTGCCGCTCACGTTGCCGTCCACGCAGACGAGGCGCAGCGACTCGCCGGTGTAGGCCGACAGGGCCTCGGCCCACGGCCCCTCGACGATCCGGCCGGGCACCGTGCGCTCCCCATAGAAGTCGGTCTGCACGGGCTCGCCAAGCGCAACCTCGCCCTCGACCGCGTCGACGTAGGGAATGCGCAGCAGGAGCCGGCCCGTGTCCGCGTCCCAATCGGGCCGCACTTGCACGAGCGGGCCGCAGCCCGTGCCGTTGAAAAGCCGGCCGTCGGCGTCCACGAGGTGGAAGCGGCGGTCCTGCTCCACGCCGCGCTCGCCGAGTGAGATCTCGGCGGGATGCTGCAGCCCCAGGCTCTTGACCGGCGCGATGTTGATCCGGGCTACAGCAGCGATACGTCGTCTCCAACGGCGACGTCGCCGCCCTCGACGACGACGGCGAGCATGCCGCGCCGGCCGTCGAGCTCGGCGCGCAGCCCCTCCCGCAGCGCATCCATCTTGTGGCAGGGCTCGCAGACCATCGTGACCTCGAAGACCGCGTCCCCGGCGCGCACGCGCTGCCCGAGCTCCCAGGTCTGAACGTCGGCCCCGGACACCGTGACGTTCTCGCGGGTCGCGCCCGGCTCGACGCCGACGGCGTCCAGATGCAACGCGGAGGCAAAGAGCACCTCGCGCCGCTCCCGGCCCGCGTGCGCGCAGCCCTCGAAGCCGTGCCCAGCGACCGCCCGCGCTCGCTCGACGTGAGTCGAGAGCCCGCTGCCCTTGGCGGGAGAGACGAAGAGGCCCGAGACAGTACCCACGACCGAAAACTACCAGCGCGCCAATCCAGGTCTTGACGAGCCCGCCGGGGACCGTAGTAGGGTGTTCGCAGTGATCGTCGTCTGGATCCTCATCGCCGCGGTCGCGCTGCTCGCGTTCCTGCTCGTCCTGCTCTACAACCGGCTCGTCCGGCTGCGGAACCGCGTGCAGAACGCGTGGGCCCAGGTGGACGTCCAGCTCCGGCGCCGCTACGACCTGATCCCGAACCTCGTCGAGACGGTCAAGGGCTACGCCGCGCACGAGCGCACCGTCTTCGAGGAGGTAACCGAGGCGCGCACACGCGCCCAGGGCGCCCGCTCGGTCGACGAGGCGGCGGCAGCGGAGAACGTCCTCACCGCAGCGATCGGACGCCTGTTCGCGGTCGCCGAGGCGTATCCCGAGCTGCGCGCCACCGAGAACTTCCAGCAGCTCCAGACCGACCTCACAGACACCGAGGGCAAGATCGCGATCTCGCGGCAGGTCTACAACGACACGGTACTGACGTACAACAACGCGATCCAGACGGTGCCGGCGAACATGGTGGCCGGCCTGTTCGGCTTCGCAGTCAAGCCGTTCTTCGAGACCGAGGACGCGGCGCGCGAGGCGCCGCAGGTCCGCTTCCAGGCCTAGCCGGATGAGGCGCGCGCTCGCGCTCGCGCTGCTCGCCTGCCTCGCATTCGCAGGGCAAGCCGCGGCGAAGGAGTTCACGCTCCCAGCCGCACAGGTGTCGGTCGAGGTGGCCGCCGACGGGTCTGTCGCCGTCTTCGAGCAGATCACCTTCGACTTCTCAGGGGACTTCAGCGGCGCCTACCGCGAGATTCCGCTCCGGCCCGGCGAGTCGATCGACGCAGCGCTCGTGACCGAGGACGGCCGCGCGTACAGCCCGGGAGCCTCTGCCGAGCTCGGGTCGGCGGGTGCGCCGGACACCTTCGGGACGGTGCGCACCGAGCGCGGCCTGCGGATCGTCTGGCACTACACCGCGAGCACGGAGCGGCGCACGTTCGTCGTCAGCTACCGGCTGCTCGGCCTCGCCGTCGCCCACGACGACGTCGTGGACGTCAACCTGAAGGTCTGGGGGAGCGAATGGAAGACGGGGCTCGGCAGCCTCGAGGCCGGCCTGCGCGGCCCGGCCGACGTGCAGCGGGCCTGGGGGCACCCGGTGTGGGTGCGCGGCGACGTGACGCTCGACGGCCGCGCGGCGGTGCTGCGCGCGCTCGATGTCCCCGCAGGCCAGTTCGTCGAGCTGCGGGCGCTCTTCCCCCGCGCCGCGTTCACGTCCACCGCCGCAATGAAAGTGGAACCGGGGCGGGCGCTCGAGGCGATTCTCGCGCAGGAGCAGGGCGACGCCGCCCGCTTCGAGCGCGACAAGCAGCGCATCGACAACGCGATCGAGCACATCGGTCGCACGCTTCTCATCCTCCTCCTGCTCGCGGTCGGCCCCGCCCTCCTGCTCATCGCGGCCGCCTGGTGGCTCTACGGCCGGGAGCGGCGCACGACCTACGACCGCGAATACGAGCAGGAGCCGCCGACCGACACGGAGCCGGCGCTCGTGCCCGTGCTCCTGGGTCAGGGGGGCGAGCCCGGCTCCTACGAGTTCACGGCGACGCTCTTCGACCTGATCCGGCGCGGCCGCTACACAGCGGCGCCCGTCACGACCGAGAAATCGTCCTGGGCCGGCCTGCAGAAGGAACAGGTCGCGGACCTCGAGCTCTCGCAGGGCAAACAGATCGAGCTGACCCCCTTCGAGCAGCACGTCGCCGCCGTCGTGGATTTCGCGCTGCAGGAGGGCCCGGAGCGGCTCTCCCGCTTCCGCGACCGGCTCGACGACGACCGCCCGCAGAACTCGGAGCGGTTCACCGACTTCAAGGAAGCGGTGGGAGCCGAGGTGCGACGCCGCAAGTGGCTCGTCTCGCACGGCCTCGTGCCACTGCTCGCAGCGCTGGTCGCCTTCGGCGCAGCCGGAGCGCTCTTGCTCTGGATCGGCATCGACGGCTGGCGTCCTGTGTGGCCGCGCTGGAGCGACGTCGTGCTCGCCGCGCTCGGCGTCTGCGCACTCACCGACGCCGGAGTGATCGGCGTCGCCGCCGCCTCGCGCCGGCTGTGGAAGCGCCGCACGAAGGCGGGCCAGACCGAGGCCGAGCGCTGGGAGGCGTTCCGCCGCTACCTGACCGACTTCCCGCGCCTCCAGGAGGCTCCGCCGGCGACGCTCGCGCTCTGGGAGCGCTTCCTCGTCTACGGGATCGCCTTCGGGATCGCCGAGCGCGTCCTCCAGGGCGCCCAGCTGCACATGCCGGCGGAACTGCACGACGCGAGCACGATCTACTGGATCAGCCCGACCGGCGACCTCGGCTCCGGCCCGAGCGCGCTCGCGATCGGCGACCTCGCGTCGGGCTTCGGCTCGGCGCTCTCGCCCCCTTCGTCGGGGTCCGGGGGCGGCGGCGGCGGCTTCTCGGGCGGAGGAGGAGGC
>CAYGLV010000069.1:0-11777 GCA_964351025.1 uncultured Gaiellales bacterium
CCTTGTGGCGGGGCAGCTGCCCGCCCTCGCCGGGCTTTGCGCCCTGGGCGATCTTGATCTGCAGCTCGTCGGCGTTGGTCATGTACTCGATGTTCACGCCGAAGCGGCCCGAGGCGACCTGCTTGATCGCCGAGCGGCGCGAGTCGCCGTTTTCGTCAGGCGTGTAGCGCGATGGATCCTCTCCGCCCTCGCCGGTGTTCGACTTGCCGCCGATCCGGTTCATCGCGATCGCGAGCGTCTCGTGCACCTCGCGCGAGAGCGAGCCGAGCGACATCGCGCCTGTCGCGAAGTGCTTGACGATCTCCTTGGCGGGCTCGACCTCCTCGAGCGGGATGCCGCCGTCCTCGCGGAAGCGGAAGGTCAGGAGGCCGCGGATCGTCCGCTTGCGCGCGCTCTCGGAGTTGACGGCGCGCGAGTACTCCTCATAGGTCGTCTCGCCACCGCCGCGGACGGCGTGCTGGAGGAGCGAGATCGTCTCCGGGTTCCACCCGTGGTGCTCGCCGTCGCGTCGCCAGACGAAGAGGCCGACCACGGGCAGGAGCTCCTGCGGCGTGCCAGGGTAGGCCCGGGCGTGACGGGCGAGCGCGTCTTCCGCAAGCGTCTGGATCCCGATCCCGCCGATCCGTGACGGTGTGCCCGTGAAGTGCCGGTCGACGAGCTCGGGCCCGAGCCCCACGGCCTCGAAGATCTGCGCCCCGCAGTACGACGGGATCGTCGAGATCCCCATCTTGGAGAGCGTCTTGAGGAGCCCTTTCGCGATGCCCTTGACCGCGCGGCGCTTTGCGTCCTCGGCGGTCATCCCAGGCGTGAGCTCGCCTCGGTCGGCCATGTCCGCCAGAGTCTCGAGCATCAGGTACGGGTTGACCGCCGCGGCCCCGTAGCCGACGCAGACGGCGACGCTGTGCACGCTGCGTGGCTCGCCCGACTCGACGACGAGCCCCGCCTGCAGGCGGGTGCCTGCGCGGACGAGATGGTGGTGAACCGCAGAGACCGCGAGTGCCGCCGGCATCGCCGCCCGCTCCGGCCCGAGCGCCCGGTCGGAGAGGATGAGGATGTTGACGCCGTCGGCGAGCGCCGCGTCCGCCTCGGCGAAGACCTGCTCCAGCCGCTGCTCCATCCCGGCTGCACCGTCGGAGACCGGCCAGGTGATGTCGAGCGTGCGTGACTGGAAGATCGCCGAGTCGACCTGGCGCAGGCGTTCGAGCTCCTCGTCGAGCAGGATTGGATTGTCGATCACGAGCTGCCGGGCATGCGCGGGCGTCTCGGCGAGCAGGTTCCGCTCGGAGCCGACGCTTGCCTGCACGCTCATGACCACGTGCTCGCGGATCGAGTCGATCGGCGGATTCGTCACCTGGGCAAACAGCTGCTTGAAGTAGGAGTGGATGAGCGGTCTGCGGTCGGAGAGGACCGCGAGCGACGAGTCGTTGCCCATCGATCCCACCGCCTCCTCTGCGTTGCGCGCGAGTGGCGCGAGGATGATCCGCTGGTCCTCTTGCGAGTAGCCGAACGCAAGCTGCCGCTGGCGGAGCGGCTGGCTCGGGGGTGCCGGCGGAGGGGCCTCGGGCAGAGTGGCGAGGCGCAGGCCCTCTTCTTCGTGCCACTTCGCGTACGGCTTGCGGGTCGCGACCTCCCGCTTCACTTCGGCGTCGTCGACGATGCAGCCACGCTCGAGGTCGATCAGAAACAGCTTGCCGGGCTGCAGGCGACCCTTGCGCTTGATGTTCTCCGGCGCTTCGTCGAGCACGCCGGTCTCGGAGGCGAGCACAACCCAGCCGTCCTTGGTCTCGAGCCAGCGGCCGGGGCGAAGGCCGTTGCGGTCGAGGGTGGCCCCGATCACGCGGCCGTCGGTGAAGGCGACTGCCGCCGGCCCGTCCCAGGCTTCGATCAGGCACTGGTGGTAGGCGTAGAAGCCCTTCAGATAGTCGGGCAGGTCGTCGCGGTTCGCGAAGGCCTCCGGGATCATCATCATGATCGCGTGCGGCAGCGAGCGCCCGGCCAGCACGAGCAGCTCGAGCACGTTGTCGAACACCGCCGAGTCGGAGCCGCTGGGGCGGATGACCGGGAGGATCTTCTGCAGGTCGTCTCCGAAGAGCTCGGATGCGAGCTGCGACTCGCGCGCGCGCATCCAGTTGACATTCCCGCGCAAGGTGTTGATCTCGCCGTTGTGGGCGATCATCCGGTACGGATGGGCCAGCTCCCAGCTCGGGAACGTATTGGTCGAGAACCGGGAGTGGATGAGGGCGAGCGCCGTCTTCAGTCGCTCGTCCCGGAGGTCGGGGAAGTAGCGCGGCAACTGGGGCGCAGTCAGCATCCCTTTGTAGATCAGCGTGCGCGAGGAGAAGCTCGGGAACGTGAGCTCCGCGCCGGCTGCCAGCTCGCAGACGCGGCGGATCACGTAGAGCTTGCGCTCGAATGCGTCCGGGTCGGCGGCCAGCTCGGGCGATGCCGCGACCACGATCTGTTTGATCCGCGGCGCGAACGCGCTGGCCGTGCGGCCGATGTGCGTGTCGTCGACCGGAACGTCGCGCCAGCAGACCACGCGCTGGCCCTCGGCCTCGACGGTATCCGCGATCAGCTGCTCGAGCTGCCTGGCGCGCTCCTCGTCGGCCGGGAGGAAGCAGACACCGACGCCGTACGCGCCTGGTCCTGGCAGTTCGGTGCCGATCTCGGCGCGAAGGAACTCGTCGGGCATCTGCACCAGGATCCCGGCCCCGTCGCCCGAGTCGGGATCAGCCCCGGAGGCGCCGCGGTGCTCCATGTTTCCGAGCGCGGTGAGTGCCCGCTGCACCGTCTCGTGGCTCGGAATCGAGCCCAGGTGCGCGACGAAAGCGACGCCGCACGCGTCGTGCTCGTAGCTCGGGTCGTACAGGCCGACCGGCCCATCTGGAAGTCGCTGCCTCGCGCTCACGGCGCCTGTTCGCCTTTCGGGTCAGGGAGAAACGATAGTGAGAAGGTCTCCCGCCGCCTGTGATGTGGGCTAGTGCGGCGGGGCGGGAGGGACGAGACGCCGGCTAGCGGGTTCGCGCGACGGCGAACTTGGCGATAAACGCCGGAGCTACCTTCCCGTTCGCGCGCGAGCCGAGCATCGCCTAGACAGTAGAGGAATCGGGTGCGTCGCGCCGCACACGGGTCACTCGGAACGTTCCCATGGGCCGTGCTGGAATCGAACCAGCGACCTTGGGATTAAAAGTCCCCTGCTCTACCAACTGAGCTAACGGCCCCGGGGCGAGTATAGGTCGCGTCTGCCACACTTCCGGGAGATGGATTTCGACAAGCCGCGCCTGCGCGGTGTCTTCCACCAGTGGGCCTTCTTCGCGGCTGTCGCCGGGGGGATCACGCTGCTCGCTCTGGCCGACGGCGCTCGCGCGCGCGCCGGCGTCGCCGTCTATACGGCCTCGCTCGCCGCGATGTTCGGCGCGAGCGCGTTGTACCACCGCGTCTCCTGGCGGTCGGCGGCGGCGCGTGTGTGGGCGCGGCGGGTCGACCACTCGATGATCTACGTCTTCATCGCGGGCTCGTACACGCCGTTCGCGCTGCTCGTCCTGCACGGTCCCCTGCCGGCGATCGTGCTTGCGGTGGCCTGGGGCGGCGCCGGGCTTGGGCTGTTCTTCAACCTCGTCTGGATCCACGCGCCGCGCTGGGTCAGCGCGATCCTCTACCTCGCGCTCGGCTGGGTCGGCGTGGTCACCTTTCCGCAGCTGCTCGACCGCGGGGGCGTCGGCCCCACCGTGCTGGTTCTCGTCGGCGGCGGCCTCTACACCGCCGGAGCGGTGATCTACGCGCTTGGCCGTCCGAACCCGTTCCCGGCGACCTTCGGCTTCCACGAGATCTTCCACCTGCTCGTGATCGCGGCGGCGGCGACGCAGTTCGTCTCGATCACGCTCGTCGTGTCCTAGCGGGGCCCAGGCAGACTGAACGGCATGGAGAGAGCGACTTTCGGAGCCGGGTGCTTCTGGGGCGTCGAGGTCGAGTTCCGCAACGTCCCCGGCGTTACCGGCGCGGCCGTCGGCTACCTCGGCGGCACGCTCGAGAACCCGTCCTACGAGAACGTTTGCTCAGGCGCCACCGGGCACGCCGAAGCCGTCCAGGTCGAGTACGACCCCGAACAGGTCGGCTACGAGGAACTGCTCGATGTCTTCTGGCGGGCGCACGACCCGACCCAGCTCAACCGCCAGGGCCCGGACCACGGCACCCAGTACCGCTCGGCGATCTTCTTCCACACCTCCGAGCAGGAACTGGCCGCGCTCGCGTCGCTCGCGCGCGAGCAGGCGCGCACGCCGGGGCGGATCGTGACCGAGGTCACGCCGGCCTCGACGTTCTACCGCGCCGAGGAGTACCACCAGCAGTACCTCGTCAAGCACGGCCGCGCGCGCTGCGCGATCTGACGGCGCGGGTCCCTAGGCAGTGCTCGCCGCGAGCGGCCGCCACGGTGCGGGGCGGCCGCTGCCGAGCGTCTGCGCGCCGACGGTCTCGGCGGCGAGCCAGGCGAGGAGACCGCCCATGCCGTGCGTTTGCGCGACGGCGCGCTGCCGCCCGGCGCCGCCCCCGTCGCGCACGAGGCTGCCCACGCCGAGCAGCTCGCTGTCGCAGCCGAGCTCCGCGGCCGTCGGCAGGAGCTCCTCGACGAGTGCGAACAGCCGCTCGGGAGTGGGGAGACGCTCGCCGGTTTCAAGGTTGGCCAGCGAGCCTCCGATTCCGTCGCGGGTCGCAAGCCACATGTTGTCGATGATCCGCTCGCTGGGGTGGACGGGCAGCGGCTCGCCCGCGTCGTAGCGCGCGCTGAGGAGCCCGACGAGGCTCTGGACGAGCGCCACGACGGTTGCGGTGTCCGCGACTGTCGTCTGCACGTCCGCCACGCGCACCTCGATCGTGCCGTATCCGGGATGGAGCCGGAGATCCCACCACTGGAAGCTTGCATCCGGGGCGGTACCGGCGCTGCTGCCCCAGGCGACGAACTCGGCCATCGCCTCCCACGACGCGAACGCCGGCGGCACGCCGGCCCGAGGAAGGGACTGGTTGAGTCCCGGCCGCACTGTCGCAAGACCCGAGTCCCTGCCCTCGTGAAAGGGGGAGTTCGCCGCCACTGCGGCGATCTCCGGCAGGTAGCTGCGGAGCGCGTTGTGAACCGCGAGCGCGCGTTCGGCGCCGCCGACCGACACGTGGACGTGGAGACCGCACGTGAGCATCCGGCGTTCGGCCCAGGGGAACGCCGCCGCGAGCCGCTCGTAGCGATGGTGCGGGGTGATCGGCCCGAGGTCTCGCGCCTTGGGATGCGTCCCGGCGGCGGCGAGCAGGGCGCGCCCCGAGAGCCGCTGCGAGACGAGCCGGCGGATCGCGGCCAGTTCCCGCGTGAGGTCGGCGACCGAGGCGGCGACGTTGCTCACGGTCTCCAGCTGCGCTGCGCGGAACTCGGCTGTGACCCTCGGGTCGCCCTCGAACAGCACAAGCGCCTGCTCGATGGCCGGAGTGAGCCGGAGCGTGTCCGGGTCGAGCAGCAGGAACTCCTCTTCGGCGCCGATGGTGAAGCTTGCGACGCCGTCGAAGCGTTCCTGCATGCGCTCGACGAGCTCGGGCGCGCTCGCTGCCGGGCAGGGCTCCTCGCTGGACCACTCGAGCGGCTTACACACGCCGACCACTTCTCTCGTCGAGGGTGCGGCTGAGCGTCTCGAGCGCGGCATCGTCCACGGGCGCAAGCTCGATGGCGTCGTGCTCGTCGTTGCCGCCTGCCAGCCAGAGGAGGCCGCCGCAGGCCAGCAGGGAGCTCGAGCAGGCCGCCAGCACGTCGAGCGCCTCGAGCCCGATAGCGGTCACCGCGGTGAGATCGACGACGAGCGTCTCCGCGCCGCGGTCGAGCGCCTCGACGCAGGCGTCGCGCAGTTCCTCTGCGGCCTCGTCGTCGAGCTTGCCACCGGGCACGAGCGCCCACAGGCCTGCGCCGATCTCGATCGGCCGCAGCGCGGCGCCGACGGTTGGCTCCATGGCGGTAGTCGTCATGCTCCCAACGCTAGGCGGCCCGGGTGAGAGCCGCACACGGGCTGGTGAGCGTCGTCTGTCGAGCCCGTGAGGATTCGCTCACATGCCGCAGGCGTCCTCAGACGGCGAGCAGCTTGTAGCCCGCCTCGCGCACTGTGACGAGCCGCTCGGGATGCGCGGGATCGCGCTCGATCTTGCGGCGGAGATTGGAGACATGGACGTCGCAGGCGCGGGCGTCCCCGACGTAGGGGCTCTCCCAGAGGTGCTCCATGATCTGGTAGCGCGAGAACACCTGTCCCGGCGACTCGGCCAGCAGGCAGAGCAGCCTGAACTCCGATGGGGTCAGGCGCACGGACTCCCCGTCCACGGCGACAGCGTGGCGCGCGAGGTCGATTCTGATGCCGCCCGCGAGCAGCGTCGAACCCGGGCCGCCGCGGCGATCGAGCTCGCGCCGGCGCAGGAGCGCGCGCACCCTGCTCACGAGCTCCGCGGTCGAGAACGGCTTCGTCACGTAGTCGTCGGCGCCGAGCTCGAGCCCGAGGACGCGGTCCACCTCTGCGTCGCGCGCGGTGAGCATGATGATCGGCACGTCGCTTTCGGCGCGGAGCGCGCGACAGACGTCGAGGCCGGAAAGCTTCGGCATCATCACGTCGAGGATGACGACGTCGAAGCTCTCGTGCCGGGCCGCTTCGAGGGCGCTCTCGCCGTCCGCGCGGCACTCGACCTCGAAGCCTTCGCGGGTGAGCGCGTAGGCGACGGGCTCGGTGATGTCCCGCTCGTCGTCGGCGAGGAGCACGCGGCCGCTCACGATCCGCCGGTCTCCGCTGCCGAGACGACGATCGTCACTCTCGTGCCGCCGCCGTCGGCCGGCTCGAGCTCGATCTGCCCGCCGAGCGCGGCGACGACCTCGCGCACGATCGGCAGGCCCAGCCCGAAGCCGTCGGCGTCACGGTCGCCGGCGCGGTAGAAGCGGTCGAAGACCCGCTCGCGGACGGACTCGGGGATTCCGCTTCCGTCGTCGCGCACCTCGATCCGCACACGGCCTTTCCGGTCCTCCGACGCCGAGAGGATGACCGAGCCCGCACCGCCGTGCTTGACTGCATTCCAGGCGAGGTTTCCGATCGCCTGCCCGAGGAGGTCGCGGTGGGAGTGCGCGTGCAGGCCGACAGCGCACTTCACCTCGATCTCGACCCCGTCTTGCTCGCCGACCTCCGCGGCCACCTCGGCCAGCAGCTCGGCGACGTCGAGAGGCTCGAGTTGCACTGCCTCGGAGCGTGTCTGGGCCCGTGCGAGTGTGAGCAGCGCGCGGACGAGGCGCCCGAGGCGCCCGGACTGGCGCTCGATGATGGCGAGGAACCGGTCGCGCGAGACGGGATCGTCCTTCGCTCCGGATTGCAGGACGTCGATCGCGCTGGCGATCGCCGCCAGCGGCGTGCGCAGATCGTGCGCGGCGTTGGCGACGAACTCGCGTTCGGCGCGCTCCCGCCGGTCGGCGGCGGTGATGTCGGAGATCACGAGCAACGCGGACCCGGTGCCCGGCTGCCGCGGGATGCCTGTGAGCGAGTACGTGCGGTCGGGCGTCGCGGAGACGCGCGTGCTCGAGACATCGGCGCCGGGCTCGAAGAGCGCTGCCGCGAACGTACGCAGCTCGAAGTCAGGCCAGAGATCGGGGAGCGGCTCGCCCTCGCTGAGGGCGCGGCGCCCGACGAGGAGCGTCGCGCGCGGGTTCGCGAACACCACATTGAGCTGCGCGTCGACTGCGATCACACCCTCCTGAAGCTGGCCCAGCAGGCTGAGCAGCCGGTCCCGCTCGGCCCCGAGCCGCGCGAACGAGTCTCGCAGGCGGAGCCGCATGCCGTCGACGGCCGCCGCCAGCTGGCCCAGCTCGTCCCTGAAGCGGGGCTCGAGGGGCTCGTCGAAGCTCCCTTGCTCGATGTCGGCCGCCGCGCGCGCGATCCGGCGCAGGCGCGACGTGATGAGGAACGCGACGAGCGTCCCGGCCAGCGCGCCGACGCCGATCGCGATTGCCACGGTCCAGCCGAGCTGGCCCCGGACGATGTCTCCGGCGGCGGCGAGGTCCGGCCGCTCGGCGACGACGACCAGCACCTCGGCGCGCCCCGCGTTCAGCGGTAGGGCGACGACGATCCGACGGCCCCCCCGCTCCGACTCGACGAGCCGGCGCCGGCCTGCCGTGGCTGTGAGCGCCTCGTCGAGCCCCTCGATGGAGCTGAGCGGCACTCCGTTCGAGCGAGTGGGAGTCAGCAGGACGCCGTCCCTGGTGAAGAGGAAGATGGCGATCCGCCTGCTCTCTGCCGTCTCGGCGGCGATCCGCAACGCCGCGCCCGGCGATTCGGCGGCGCTGATCGCGCTCGCCGCCGTGACGGCGGCGCCCGCCGCGAGCTCTTCCGCCCGCGCGCGGAAGGCCTGCTCGCTGCGCACCGTCATGACCTGCGCGACCGCGAACGCGGTCAGCGCCACGATCGCGGCGAAGACGAGCGCGAGCCACCAGCGCATGCTCAGTGACATCAACCGCATCGATCAAGTATCGCGCTCGGCCGGCTGTGTGGTTCGTGGTGTGAGGAAAGCCTCACAGCCGGCTTCCACCCAGCTATCCTCGGCCGGCCGCCCCCATCGACTAGCGGCCCAGGTCGCCACCCTTTCAAGGTGGTAGCGCGGGTTCGAATCCCGCTGGGGGCACTCTCGCTTCCCTGGCCGGGCGGCTCCCGCCGGGCTGAGCCCGGCTCCGCCGCCCTCGCCGCGCTCGCGCCGCTCCAGTCGGGGGCCCGTGCTCACGCACTGTTCCCCCTCCCTACGCGACGCGAGCGAGGCGCCAGGAAACCGAGAGGGCTGCCTCTCGCGATCGTGGCCTGCTCTCGCTCCCCTCGCCGGCTTTACCGCACGACGACCGTTCGCGTGAGCGGCGGCGGTATGGCGAATCCGTCCGGCCCCCAGTTGGGGACGATCAGCCGCCAGCGGCCCGCACGGGGGAACGTCACGAACGCCCGCCAACGATTCGGAGCGACGCGGACGACCGGAACCGCGAACCCGTCGCGGGGAATAGTCGCCTTCGCGATCCGCGAATCGCCTGTGACCACGCCGACGACGTCGTACCAGGACCTGCCCGGCGCGACGGCGATCAGCTCCAGGTCGTACTCGAGGTCGATCCCGGAACGGAGCACGACCGTGATCGGCTGGCCGGCCTTCGGTGAGCCGGCGCCGAGGGCGAGCGACAGTCTGAGCTTCGCTGTTGCAGCCGGGGCGACGAAGAGCGCGAGGACTGCGATCGTGGCGACGACCCTCATGCCCGCTCTACACCGCCCGCCCGCGGGCGGTTCCCTGCCTCGATTCTCGGTAGCGTTCCGAAGTGGCCGTCAGGGCATGCCCCGATGTCCCGGCCCGCGGGCCGTTGTTGAGTCGTGAAGTCACACTATGGGAGGAATGCCATGAGTCTGCTGAACAGAATGAAAGCAGGCGCCGAGCAGGCCGCCGAAAAGGTGAAGGCCGGAGCCGAGCAAGCGGCAACGAAGGCGCGCGAGGAGGTCGGAGAGCTCCAGACCAAGCGCGAGCTCAGCCAGGTCTACTCGGAGCTGGGCAAGAAGACGCTCGAGCTCGCGGATCGTGGCGAGCTTGCGCACGCCGAGATAGCCGACCTGGTCGAGCGTTTGCACACGCTGGGAGCACAGCTCGAGGCAGAGCGGAGTGAGGAGTCCTGAGCCTCGTCGAGGGCTCGCGATCAGGCTCGTCTTCCGGCTACTGAGGCTCTTCGCACGATGACGACCAAAGCGGCGGCGACGGCTTCGATGCCGGCTCCCGTCGTGATCGACATCAACGACCACGTCGTTGGCTTCTACGTGGGGCGAGGTCTCAGCGCTCCGTCCCCCCTGGCGACGCTCGGGGAGAACTGGGTCGACGGCGGCGCGTGGGGGCTCGGCGCGATCAACTACGCCGTCCACGTCGGCGACTGCGCGCTCGTCTACGACACGGGCACGCTGCCCGAGCTCGGGCAGTGGCAGCGGGACTACCTGGCCGAGACGCTGGGGATCAAGCATTTCACCGTCGTGCTGAGCCACTGGCACCTCGACCACATCGCCGGCAACGCGGCGTATGCCGACACAACGATCGTCGCCCTCGACCTGACGCGCGACGCGATGATCGCGAACCGGGCAGCGATCGAGTCCGGCACGCTCTGGGGGCCGCCGGCCATGGCGGTCGTTCTCCCGGACGTGACCTTCAAGGACACGCTGGTCGTGTACGTGGGCAGCCTGCGGGTCGAGTTCCACCACTTCGACATCCACAGCAGGGACGGGAACGTCATGGTGATCCCGTCCGACGAGACGCTCTATGCGGGTGACACGCTCGAGGACACGATCACGTACATGGTCGAGCCCGGCGACATCCCGACACACATCGCCGAGCTCGAGCGGCTGCGGACGCTGGAGATCGCGACGATCTATCCCAACCACGGCGACCCCGGGGTTATCGAGCGCGGCGGCTACACCAAGACGCTGATCGATGCCATGCGGGAATACGACGTCAACATGCTGGCGCTTGCGCACGAGCCCGGGTACCTGACGAGGCCGATCGAGGACTTCGTCCCGGCGGGGCTTGCGAGCGGCGCCGTGTCCGTGTTCGAGCCGTACCGGGCCGTCCATGCGAACAACCTCGAGCTCGTCCACGACACCTGGAAGAACAGGGCGATCCCAGTCGTGCCGTGACGTCTCGGGGGGTCGTGCGCTGCTGGCATGATCCGTCTCGCGGCACAGACGTTGTCGGAGGGGAGGCGACATGAGGAGACAGCTGCTAGTCGCAGGTGCGCCGTGAGCGCGGATACGCCGGTGAGGGCCTCGGGGCCTGCGCCCGTCGTGATCGACATCAACGATCACGTCCTCGGCTTCTACGCGGGGCGCGGGCTGACCGGCGCGTCTCCCGTCGCCGGGATCGAGGGCAACTGGGTTGACCGCGCCGCCTGGGAGCTCGGGACGGCCAATTACGCCGTCTACGCGGGCGACCGCGCGCTCGTCTACGGCACGACTCCCCTGCCTGGGCTCGGGCAATGGGAGCGGGACTACCTGGCAGCGACGAAGGGCATCACGCACTTCACCGTCGCGCTGAGCCACTGGCAGCTCGATCACATCGCCGGCATCCCCTCCTATGCCGACAGCACCATCGTCTCCCTGGAGCTGACGCGCGACTACCTGGTCGAGCACAGGGCGGCGATCGAGGCCGGGACGCTCTGGGGCCCGCCGGCGCTGGACGTCGTGCTCCCGAACATGACCTTCACGGACGGCCTCGTCGTGTACCTCGGCGATCTGGCGGTCGAGTTCCGCAACTTCAACATCCACAGCCGTGACGGCAACGTGATGCACATCCCGTCCGACAGGACGTTGTACGTCGGGGACGCTCTCGAGGACACCGTCACGCTCGTGCTCGATCCCGGTGACATCCCGTCGCACATCGCCGAGCTCGACCGGCTGCGGGCGCTCGACGTCGAGCGGATCTACCCGAACCACGGCGACCCGGAAGTGATCAAGCACGGCGGGTACACCAAGGCGTTCATCGACGCCACGAGGGAATACGACGTCAACCTGCTGCAGCGGGTGCACGAGCCCGGATACCTGGCCATGCCGCTCGAGGACTTCATTCCCGACGCGCTGGCGAACCGCACGGTCTCCGTCCTCGAGCGCTATCGCGTCGTCCACGCGAACAACCTGAAGCTCGTCCACGGCTACTGGAAGGACACGCCGATCCCGGCCCTCTCGTGACGCCTGAAACCGCAGGTCGAGGTACCAAGAGGAAGCCCCGCA
>CAYGLV010000070.1:0-11634 GCA_964351025.1 uncultured Gaiellales bacterium
GGGCGACGAGCGGGCCTTCGAGGAGCTCGTCTCCCGTCACGCCCGTCGCGTCTACAACCTCGTCGCCCGTCTGCTCGCCGACCGGACGGCGGCGGACGATGTCGTGCAGGAGACGTTCGTCCGCGCCTGGCGAGCACTCCCGTTGTTCCGCGGGGACGCGCAGTTCTCGACCTGGCTCTACCGGATCGCGGTCAACGAGGCGAACCGTCTGCTCGCCCGGGAAGCGCGGCGCGAGCTCGTGTCGTACGAGGACGTGATGATGAAGGTCCCCGACATCGCCGCCGACGTGCCGCGCCGGGCCGAGTCGAGTGAGACGCGCCGCCGGCTCGAGCTGCTCCTGGCCGAGTTGCCGGGCAACTACCGGGCGGCGGTCGTCCTCCGTGACGTCGAGGGCCTGAGCAACGAGGAGGCCGCCGATCTTCTCGGGCTCGACGTCCGAAACTTCAAGAGCCGCCTGCACCGTGGGCGGATGGCCCTCCGCAGAGGGCTCGAGGAACTGTTGAAGGAATGACGTCGTGAATCTGTACGAGCGTCCGCCGGGTCGAAACGAGTGTTGTGGCACCTGACTTTCGAGTTCCATTCCTTCGCGACCGCCGCGGATGCGAGCAGGCCCGGTCGCTGATGACGGACTACCTCGACGACGAGCTTGATGCTGTGCTACAGCGGAGGGTCGATCGGCATGTTCGCTTCTGCCCGCGCTGTAGGCGTGTCCTGGGCAACCTCCGCGCGACGATCAACCGGCTAGCTGGACTGACTACACACCTCGAGACACCGACCGATGACGCGCTCGACGGCGAGCTCCTGGAGCGCCTCCACTCTTGCTGGCGCGATCCTGAAGGCGACGCACCGGCGTCCGCGCCCTAGGGCTCGGCGATGCGGACGAGCGGCGATCCCGCGAAAGGCGTGGCGTACTCCCTGCCGATGCGCTCGAACGCCGCGGCCGGGACGGAGATGTCGGCGAGATACAGATCGCCGACCGCGGCCGCCGCTGCTCCACGCAGGCCGGTCTTGGGCGCCGCGAGCGTCATCGTCGCCTCGGCGCGAACGTGCGGAGCGTGCAGGACGCCGCTCGAGAGCTCCAGCCCCGAGGGGACGTCGAGCGCGAGCACGCGCCGGCCGGAACAGGCCTCGATGAGGCGCGCAGCGTCTCCTCGGGGCGGGCCGCTCTGGGCGTAGCCGAGCAGCGCATCGACGACGATGTCCGTGTCGGGGAGCGGGCTGTCGCCCCCGGCGGCGAAGTCTGCTCGCAGCGCGATGAGGATCCCGAGCTGGTCGGCGGTGACGGGAGCGAGCCGCTCGCGGGAGGCCGACAGGCGGATGTGCACGCTCGCGCCGGCACCAAGCAGGTGGCGCGCGGCGACCAAGCCGCCGCCTCCGTTGCCACCCGGTCCGGCGAGCACGGTCACCGCTCGTCCGGCGGCCGACCCGCCGAGCAGCAGGCGGGCGAGGACGGCGAGGTTCCGGCCGGCGTTCTCCATCATCTGCTTCAGCTCGATGCCGAGCTCCCCCACCATGACGTCGTCGACGGCGCGCATCTCAGCGGTCGAGAGCCAGGGGACGGCTGATGATGCGATGACGGGGATGCCCGCGGCGGACGGAACAATGCTGTTCATGTCCTTGAGTATCGCGGCCGGATCTGACCCGGGGGCTGACCCGGTCAGCCGGTGACGATCTCGGCGTCGCTCGCGAAGGCGGCGACGGCGAACCAGAAGGGGAGATCGAAGACGACGAGCTTGCCGGTGTCGGCCGAGCGGACGGTCGCCGTCCCGACGTCGCGCCCGGCTGCGATGGCGCCAGCGTCGAGCGCGGAGCGCGTGCCCGCCTGCCAGACCACCTCGAGGCGCTCGCCGCCGATCTCGACCTCGATCGTCCCCTTCTCGGCCAGCGCCGCGAAGGGGACGACTACCCGCTCCTCGCCCCGCTCGATGAAGACGACACGCTCCTTCGGCTGCAGCCGCTTGTCGTCCAGGCCTTTCACCGGGAAGAACGGCGGCGAGTCGATGCTGTCGTAGCCGGTGTACGGGTTCTGCCCGTACGAGCGGTCGACGCCCGTGTCGCGCGAGAGCACCTTGCCCGTCGGGTGCTCGCGCTTGAAGCTCTCCCAGGCGACGATGCCGGCCGGCAGCTTGGTGAGCTTCTTGCCCGCGAGGGCGCCGACGACGCCGTCGCCGCCGAACTGCTGCCACCAGGTCTCGGTCTGCCGGTCGTACATGACGAGATCCGAGTTGCGCAGGTTGCCCGTCGTACCGAAGTCGAGCACCCGTCCGTCGAGACGGCGGTCGAAGACGATCGTCGTGTTGCAGAGCGGGCAGAACGTGATCGTCACGGGGACGCCGCCGACCGTGTCGTTGACGATCTCGTGCCAGATGAGGATCTGCAGGGGGTAGGCACGCACGTCGCCGCCGGCGCCTACCAGCTGGACGACGGGCTCGCGCGCCTCGAGGTAGTCGTCCGCCTGCTTCACGGTGGTGAACTTCGGGGTGTCGATGGCGGGGATGCCGTCCTTGCCGGGCCCGCCGCCCGCGAACTCGGAGAGCGACACCGTGAACTTCTTGAAGTCGGTCTTCCAGCCGGAGGTCGAGACGGAGAGGTCGTCGTTCAGCGCCTCCGGCGCCGTCGTCTGGCTCGGGCCGCTCGCTTCGGGGAACGCCTCCTCGTCGGACGAGGAGCTCACCAGCACGACGGCCAGGACGACGGCGACAGTGACGAGCGCGAGCGCGGCGGGGATCAGGGACTTCTTCATGACTGTCCCCCTTGGACAGCGCGAGCGGAGAAAACGATTCGCGGCGCGCGGGCCCGAGGGCGCGGCGGGAGGGTGAGCGATTCACCCTCCGGAAGCGACCGGCGTCACCCGTCGCGCGCCGCCACCTTCACGGCCTCCGACAGGGTCGGATGGGGGTGGATCGTGGCGAGCAGCGGCGCGAGCGTCCCGCCGGGCGCGTTCATCGCGATCATCGGGCCCGGGAGCAGGTCGGCGCCGTGGCGGGAGAGGATGTGGGCGCCGAGGATCACGCCCGTCTTCGCGTCGAGGACGAACTTGACGCGGCCGCGCCGGTCGCCGAGCGCTCGTGACTTGCCGCCCTTGCCGACATCGAAGCGGCGCACCTCGACCTCGTAGCCGGACTCTCGTGCCTGCTCCTCGGTCAGGCCGACCCCGGCCAGCTCCGGGTCGGTGAAGATGGCACGCGGGATCGTCCGGTAGTCAGGTCGCTCGTTCGCGCCGTCGAGCATGTTCGCGATCGCGATCGGCGCCTCGTACGTCGCGACGTGAGTGAACATCCAGCCCCCGATCGCATCGCCGATCGCGTAGACGTGGCGTTGCGCCGTACGGAGATACTCGTCGACCGCGACCCCTCCGGGCCCGAATGCGATGCCAGCGGCCTCGAGACCGAGGCCGTCCACGTCGGGCGTCCGCCCGAGCCCGACGAGCAGGCAGTCGCCGGTGACCTTCGTGCCGTCCGCGAGGACGACGGACGGCCTGCCGGCGTCGAGCTCGACGCGCGCCGGCGCGACGCCCGCCTGGATCCGCACCCCCTCCTCTTCCAGGTACGTCGCCAGCAGTGCCGTCAGCTCGGCGTCCTCGCCCCGCGCGAGGTGGTCGCCGCGCAGCACGACGGTCACCTCGGCTCCGAGACGCCTGTAGGCCTGCGCGAACTCGAGCGAGATCGCGCCCGCGCCCAGCGCGACGAGCTGAGCGGGAAGCTCGGTTGCCCGGAGCAGGTCGTCGCTCGTCGCGAACGGAACGTGATCGAGACCGGGGATCGCGGGAACCGTCGGCCGTGCGCCTGTGGCGATCAGGGCACGGTCGAACTCCACATTCTCGCCGTTGCACTCGAGCGTGTGCTCGGAGACGAAGCGTGCGCGGCCTCTGAACAGGGTCACGCCCTCGTCGCGCTCGATCGCGTGCTCGTAGAACGCGATCCCGTCGTCGATGACGCGGCGGACGCGCGCCATCACGGCCGCGAAGTCGACCTCCACGTTGCCGGTGCGGATGCCGAAATCACCGGCGTGTCGCGCGTCGTGCGCTATCTCGGCGGCTCTGACCAGAGCCTTGGTCGGGATGCACCCGCGCGTGATTCAGGTGCCACCGACCGGGCCACTATCGAACAGCGCGACCCGTTTGCCTCGCCGGCGTGCGGCCCGGACGCCTGCCCAGCCGCCCATGCCCGAGCCGATCACGGCGATGTCGAACCGTTCGTTGTGTGATCGCTTGAGCAACTTCGCCTCCGCTGGTCGACGTCTCGATCCTGAAGCCGACCCCGGACGGCAGGCAGGCGGCCACAGCGTCTGATGCCACGATCCGCCGCAACGATTCAGCTCACTGGTGATCGCTACAGGCCGCGGCGAATCTCGGGAGGCTCTCGTGAGGTCCAAGCCGATGACACGCGAGGAGGAGAGCAATGTCCGAGCAAGAGATCTGGATCGAGGCACCCGATGCGAGCAGCGCCGCGTTCCTGATGCGCCACCTCGTCAGCCGGCTCCGCGTGCAACTCGTTCAGTGCGCCGGACGTGGCTGGCGCGTCCTCGTGCAGCCGGATCGCGGCCACTCTTCGTCGATGGCCGACGTGATCGTGCTCGTGCGCGAGTGGCTGCGTGCGTACGGCCTCCCCGCGACCCGCATCCACGTGGGCGACCACAGCTTCATCGTCCGCGAAGCGCTGGCGGCGTAACCCGCGGCGCTCGAACGTGGACATCATCCCCCGGACAGAACGTCAACGACACACGAGCAAGGAGACACCGATGCGAGCAGGCACTGTGCGCCAGCCGACGAGAGTCGCCCAGAGCGATCACGAGCGGCGCAGCAAGAAGAGTGAGGCAGCGTGAGCGAGCGCAGCTTCGACGCGATCGTGATCGGAGGCGGACCGGCGGGAGAGGTCTGCGCGGGCCGGCTCGGGGAGAAGGGTGTCGAGGTCGCGCTCATCGAGCGTGAGCTCGTCGGCGGCGAGTGCTCCTACTGGGGCTGCATGCCGTCGAAGGCGTTGCTGCGCCCAGCCGAGGTGATCGCCGAGGCGCTCCGGGTTCCCGGAGCCCGCGAGGCCCTGGGTGGAGAGCTCGACACGGAGGCTGTGCTACGCCGCCGCGACGAGGTCATCCACGAGCTCGACGACAGCGCTCAGCTTCCCTGGCTCGAGCAACGCAATGTGACGCTCATCCGCGGCACGGCCGTGCTCGACGGCGAGCGTCGCGTCCGTGTCAACGGCGACGTGCTCGTGGCGCGGCGTGCCATCGTGATCGCGACCGGCACAGGCGCCTCGCTCCCGCCGATCCCGGGCCTGCAGGAGCTCAACCCGTGGACGAATCGCGAAGCGACGACGGCGGAGCGTGCACCGGCGACGCTGATGGTCCTCGGCGGTGGGCCGATCGGGGTGGAGCTGGCGCAGGCGTGGACGTCTCTGGGCTCGGACGTCATCCTGCTCGAGGCGTTGCCGCGGCTGCTCGCCCGCGAGGAGCCGTTCGCGAGCGAGCTCGTACAGTCCGCGCTGCATGACGGCGGCGTGGACGTTCGCACCGGCGTCAAGGCCGTACTCGCCCACAGCGGCTCCAACCGCAAGTGGATCACGCTCGACGATGGAGCCGAGGTGAACGCAGAGGAACTCCTCGTCGCTGCGGGACGCCGGCCGCACACCGGCAGCCTCGGGCTCGAGAGCGTCGGTCTGGAGCCGGGCGCCTACGTCACCGTCGACGACACGATGCGCGTCCAGGGTAGCGAATGGCTGTACGCGGTGGGCGATGTGAACGGACGCGCGCTGCTCACGCACATGGGCAAGTACCAGGCGCGGATCGCGGCCGACAACATCGCCGGGAACGACATGCGCGTACACCCTCTCGCCGACGGGCCGCTCGTCCCCAGGGTCGTGTTCACCGACCCTCAGGTCGCCGCCGTCGGCCACACCGCCGAGTCGGCCACGCAGGCCGGCCTCAACGTCCGCACGGTCGATCACACCACGGCCGCGACTGCCGGCGCGAGCTTCCACGGCCGCAACACCCCAGGCATCTCACGCCTCGTCGTGGACGAGGACCGCCGCGTGCTCGTCGGAGCAACGTTCACCGGAAGCGAGGTGGCAGAGTTCCTCCACGCGGCCACGATCGCGATCGTCGGCGAAGTCCCGCTCGAGGTCCTGTGGCACGCCGTTCCGTCGTTCCCGACACGCAGCGAGATCTGGCTGCGCCTTCTCGAGACGTACGGGATGTGACCGGCCGCTCAGCGAACGATGCGGGTATCCGGCCGGAAGGCCGCGACCGCGAACCAGAAGGGCTCCTCGAACGTCGCCGCCTTGCCGTCCACGCGGACGTCGACGGAGAGGATCTCGCGCCCGCCCGCGACCGAGGTGTCGTCGAGCGGGGAGGCGACCAGGCCGCTCGCACGGACGACGTAGGTCGCGCCGCCGAGCCGCACGGGGACGACGGGCCTGCGGGCGAGCGTCGAGTAGGGCACGGCTGCGGCCTCGCCGCCGTGCTCGAGGAAGACGACGCGTTCCTTCGCCGGCAGGCGGTCGTCGCCGCTGTTTCGCGCGTGGAAGTACGGGGGGCTTGCGACGTCGTCGTAGCCGGGATACGGGTTGGCGCCGTACGAGCGCGGGTGGCCGGTCGCGCGTGTGAGCACGAGGCCGTTCGGGTGTTCGGCGCGGAAGGCCGTCCAGGCGACGATGCGCGCCGGAAGCTTCCGGAGCCGTGCGCCGGCGAGATCGCCGACGAGCGCGAGCCCACCGAACTGCTGCCACCACGACTCGGTCTGGCGGTCGTACATGACGAGGTCGGAGTTGCGGAGGTTCCCGCTCACCCCGAAGTCGAACGTCTTCGAGCCCGCCCGCCGGTCGAAGGCGATCGCCGTGTTGCAGAGTGGGCAGAACGTCACGGCGACAGGGACGCCGGCGATCTCGTCGTTCACGATCTCGTGCCAGACGAGGATCTGGAGCGGATAGGCGCGCGCCTGTCCTCCGACGATGAGCTCGACGACCGGCTCCTGTGGACGGAGGAACCGGATCTCCGACGCGGGAGCGAAGCGCGGCGCGTCGATCGCCGGGATGCCGTCCTTTCCCGGCCCGCCGGGCTGGAACTCCTCCAGCGGGACGAGGCGGTTGGCGAAGTTCGTCTTCCAGCCGTCGGTGACTGCCTGCGGGGGTCCCGCTTCGCCCAGCCCGACGGAGGGCAGTGGGATCGTCGCCAGCTTCCGGGTCGCCTCCTCGATGCGCTCAGCGTCTGACGGCGGGTCGTCGTGGAGGAGGGCGTAGCCGCCGCCGACGAACAGGACGGCGGCTACGAGCGAGAGGGAGATGCGGCGCATGGGAGTGCGATACGGATGCGCCGGGCCGCGGGAGAGGAGCACGGCCCGGCGCTTTCTGTCGTTTTCCTACTTGGGAGGAGCGGTGGGCATGAAGTTGGGGTCGACCCGACCCGGGGCGACCTTCCCGAACGGGGAGGTGAACGTACGCGCACCGATGTGGAGGAACCAGATGCCGCTGACGCCGCGCTTCCCGCCGTGGACGTCCGTCTTCAGGTCGTGGAAGTGGTTGATGCCCGGTCCGTAGAGCCTGTTCACGCGGGCCTTGTCGGCCTGCGTGAAGATCCCGGGGATTCCGACGGCGATCCAGTTGAGGTTCTTCGCGTTCGCGAGATTCATGCTGTCGAAGTGCAGCGCGAGGACGAGGCCGCTCGGCAGGGCGAGCACCCGGTGATCGGACATCGAGTTGAGCTTGAGCGAGGTTGCCGGCCGGAAGTTCTGCACGAGCTGCTGCCAGAACTTCGCGTCGCGCTCGGCGACGGTGAGGCGGGCGCGGAGAGCGGTGAGCTCCCGCGTCTGGGTGGACGGCGTCGCGGTGGTCGCTCCGCTCGAGGAGCCGAGCACGGCTCCGGCGGTGAGACCGGCGGCGGCGAGTGCGACGAGGGACGCGATCAGCGCCCTGCGCCGGAGCGGAGCACGAACGGCTTTCTGCATGTTTCTTCTCCTTCGGTAGTCGGCGGGTACAAACCGTTCGATGCCGGGAGGCGCGCCGCCGATTCACGGCGACCCCCGATTTTCGGCGGCCGCTCCTTGCGAGCCCGTACGATCACGCTGTGCGTTCCGGCGGGGATGACGACGCGGCGCTTGTCCGTGCAGCTCAGCAGGGCGACGTGGACGCGTTCGCCGAGATCGTCCGGCGGCACGAGCGACGGCTGCGCCTGGTGCTCCTGCGCGTTCTCGACGACACGCGCGACGTCGAGGAGGCGGTTCAGGACGCGTTCGTGCAGGCGTGGCGTCACCTCGATCGCTACCGGGGCGACGCGGCGGTGTTCACCTGGCTCTACCGGATCGGGGTCAACGAAGCGCTGGCGCGAACCCGCAAGAAGCGGATCAGCACGACCGATCTCGCGTCTTCCGACGTGGAGGACGTGCGCGACGTTCGCAGGGAGCTGCAGCCGGAGGCGAACGCCGAGGCCGCCGACGTGCGCGCCCGCGTGATTGCAGGCCTCAACGAGCTCCCGCTCGACTACCGGGAGGCGGTCGTGCTGCGCGACATCGCGGGACTCTCGAACGACGAGGTCGCCGCTGCGCTCGGCCTCTCCGTTCCCGCGGCCAAGAGCCGCATCCATCGAGGGCGGCTCCAGCTTCGCGAGCTGCTCGAGCCCCTCCGGGGCACGTGACCCGCTTCAAGGTCGACGCCCGAGAGGCGGTTGTTACTTTCGGGGGAATCCGGCGGCCACCCGCAGCTCGCGGAGCAGCTCCGCGACAGGCGGCCGGTCGTCGCGGCGCTGCGGACGGGCGTAGGTGACGATCCCGTCGGGTCCGACGACGAAGTCCCCGCCGAGTTGCAGCGTGTCCCGGCCGAGCCGCCGGACACGCTCGCCCCTGACGACGAGCCCGGCGTAGCGAGCCCAGACGCGCGGATCGAGCCAGACGCCGGCGACGCCCGATCGGCGCATGCCCCAGGCGCGGTAGGCAGCGCGGTCGCCGTCGACGAGCACCGGATACGGCACGTCGAGACCGCTCAGGAGCCCGTTGCGCACGAGAGCGGGATCGTCGTGAACGACGAACACGGCTGTGGCGCCCAGGTCGTCGAGCTTCTGCTTCTGGCTCAGCACCTTCACGAGGTGCGCGCGGCAGATCAGTCAGCCGGCGTGGCGCAGAAAGCTGACGAGCACCGGCTGTCCGCGGAAGGCTTCGAGGCTGACCGTTCCGCCCGCGAGCGCGGGCAGCTCCAGCCGGGGAGCGAGGGCTCCGGTGGCTGGCGGGAGTGGTAGGGGCGTAGGGGTCAATCGCTTCTCCCGGCGGCCTATGCAAGCCAGGCGAGCCCATCCCAGAACGCGCAAACGCGTCCGTGCCGGCCGAGCTCGAGGTAAAGCGACTCGGGCAGTCGCATCCCGACGGTGACGTACAGCTCGATCCCGTCGGCGTCCACACGACGGAATACCTTGTCGGGTGCGCTGGTCGATGCCTCGAGCTGCACCATCCCCCCACAGCAGCGAGCCTTGCGTGGCCACGCATAGAGCGCGCCGCCGCCGCGCTGCACGCGGTCGATCACCTCGGGTGGGGCGACGATCTCCATGCCGTCAGCGTACGTCGTGCCACCAGAAAGCGCCGAAGCTCAGCGGGCCGGTGCGCGCGCCGACCGAAGGGCCGACGCGGTAGCGGATCACTTCGACGACCTTGTCGGAGTCCCCGAGCGCGCGTGCGAGGGCGTCCGCCGCGGGAGCGGTGAGCGGGGCGGCGTGGCCGACGGCTGCGCGAAGCGGGCCGTTGTGGGAGAGGACGTGAGAGGCCATCAGCTCGGCCGCGGCCTCGAGGCTCGCGGCTAAGCCGAGCCTCGTCGTCCGGCCGTCGGCGAGCGAGAAGAGCGGAAGCCCGTCATACGCCGGAACGCGGCCGCCGGGCGCCGCGGCGGCGACGAACACGTTGCCGAGGGTCGGGCCGAGCCGCTCGATCATCGCGGTGACCCGGCTCGCCGAGACGCCCGCTGCGACCGCCTCCGCGGCGGCGAGCACACAGACGCCGACGCCGAAGCTCGCCGTGCCGCTGTCGATCACCGTCACAGGAAGCGGAGCCTCGCGCGCGGCGAGCTCGGCCGACCCGATCGTCCCCGAGATCCTGCTGCCGACATGGATCGAGAGCACCTCGCGAGCCCCTCGAGCCGCGGCTGCGGCGTACGCGTCGGCGAACCGCCCCGGGCTCGGCGGCGACGTCGTCGCGCGTGCACCGGAGGCGAGGCGCGCGTAGAAGAGATCGGCGTCCAGCTCGAGCTCGTCGTACGGCTCGCCGTCGAGAGCGATGCCAACCGGCACGACCTGGAGGTCGAGCTCGGCGACGAGCGCCGCCGGAAGCTGCGCGCTGGAGTCCGTGCAGAGCGCCACGTTCCCGGTCATCGGGCCATCTTCGGCCGCTTAGCGCCGCCGCGGAGAAGAGGCAGCAGCACCCGCGATGCGATGACGGCGATCGTCGCGGCGTTGGCGAGCGGGAGCATCGCCGTCGGCGGCGGCCCCCAGAGATTCGGCAGCCCGCGCTTCCACCAGACGATCCCGGCGAGCACCCACGCCGTCGAGGAGGCCGCCGCGGCTGCGAGCGCCGGCCGCCGCACGCCCGGAAGACGTGCGATGCCCATGGCTATCGCGGCGTCGAGCGGTGCGAACGCGGGGAATGTCGCGACGCACTGCCCGAAGCTCGTCGCGATCCCCTTGCCACCCCGGAATCCGTTCCAGGCGGGGTAGCAGTGCCCGGCGACCGCCGCGACCCCGGCGGCGTGCGCTCCCGTGTGGCCTGCGAGCGCCCGGCCCGCGGTGCAGGCGACGACCCCCTTCGCGACGTCCGCCGCCGTCACCGCGAGGCCGGCGCGGCGCCCCAGCACTCGCAGCGCGTTCATCCCGCCGGGGTTCCCGCTCCCGGCCGAGCGGAGATCGACGGCCCCGCCCGCAGTCAGGCGCGAGGCGATGTCCGCGGACGGCAGCGTGCCGAGCAGGTATCCCGACACGGCTGCGCCGAGCACCCGAGGAGCCCAGTTCGACGAGTGTCGAGTGCGCACACCGCGTCTGATGCGCCGGTCGCCCCCGCCGATTCGTGTGCGCGGCCTTCTGGGGCGGATGTGCCGGCGACCGCGCCCGTCGCCCCGAAACCCGCTTGGGGATTCCCCGCAGCCACCGTGTGGTAGCCGCACCTCACAGCTGCCGAACCTCGGTGAACCGGTAGGCAAGACGGGCGGGGAAATCCGTCCACAGTGTGCCCCGCCTATGAACCCGCGATTGGGCGCAGCTAACGTGCTGCTAACGAAACGGCTGTAACGGGTCCTTCGTTGCTTTTGGTCTCTGCCGTTGTCGAGGAGTCGCAAACCCGCATGAACCGCCGGTTTGAGGGCAGCGGGCGTAAGCAGCCCGAGACAGACGGAGAGGCCCGAAACAATTCGACAAGCTGGGGGTCACTGGTTCGAGCCCAGTACCGCCCACCTCGCGTCCCCGGCCGGCGACGCCTCCCGGCCGGCGGAGCCGGCCTCCGGCGCCGCCTCGCCCCGCTGCGCGCACCGGGCTCTCCGGGGCCGTATTACGCATACTGTCCCCTCCGGCCCGGCACGCGCAGCGGAGCGCCGGGAACGCGAGGGGCCGCGGCTCACGTTCCAGCACCGTCGCGTCCCCGGCCGGCGATGCCTCCCGGCCGGCGGAGCCGGCCTCCGG
>CAYGLV010000071.1:0-11012 GCA_964351025.1 uncultured Gaiellales bacterium
GGGCCGCCGGGGGCGGCGGCGCGGCCGAGACGGGCGGTGGAGGCGGCGTCGCCGCGGCCGGAGGCTCGCCGGCTGCGAAGTCGTAGACGTGCTCGACCGTCTTGTCGCGCGCGGGCTCGGGCTGCTCGGCGGGCGGCGGCGGTGCGGCCTGCTCGGCCGGCGGCTCGCCGCCCTGCTGCTGGCGCTGGGCTGCCTCGGTCGCGCGGAAGAGCTCGGCGAGCGGGCCCTCACGCATGCTCGCGCGGTTTCGCGCCATCGAGCACCTCCTTCGCCAGCTCGCGGTAGGCATCGGCTGCGGTTCCCGACGGCTCGTACTTCATGATCGAGTTGCCCTTCACGGGCGCCTCGGCGTAGCGGATCGTCTTGCGGATCCGGTTCTTGAAGACGAGGTCGCCGAAGTTCTCCTCGAGGATCTCGACCGCCTCGCGCGAGTGCAGCGTGCGGCTGTCGAACATCGTCGGCAGGATGCCCTCGATCTTGACGTCCGGGTTGAGGTTCTCCCGCACCATCGCCAGCGTGTTCTCGAGCTGCACGAGCCCGCGCAGCGAGAGGTACTCGCACTGCACCGGCACGATCACGCCGGTGGCGGCGACGAAGGCGTTGATCGTCAGCAGGCCGAGCGACGGCGGCGTGTCGATGAGGATAAAGTCGTAGGTGTCGCGCACCTCGAGCAGCGCCTTCTCGAGCGCGCGCTCGCGGCCGATCATCGCGGAGAGCGCGAGCTCGGCGCCGGCGAGGTCGATCGAGGCGACCGCGATGTCCACCTCGGCCTGGTGGATGATCTCGCTGATCGGCAGACGGTGGACGAGCACGTCGAACATCGAGCGCTCGATCGCGTCCGGGTTGAGCCCCTGGCTCATGGTCAGGTTGCCCTGCGGGTCGAGGTCCACGAGCAGCACGCGGAAGCCGCGCTCCATGAAGGCGACGCCGAGGTTGAGCGTCGTCGTCGTCTTGGCGACGCCACCTTTCTGATTTGCGAACGCGATGACGCGGAGCAGCGCAGCCTCCTCTACGGCAGCGGGCGCGCGCCCGTTGGTGCGCGGGAGCAGGCGAATGAGACCCATTGAGTCCCGCTGTTCAAGCCGAGCCCGGCGATTCCTGCACGCATCATTCCTCGCCGTCCCAGTAGTCGAGCGGCTCGACGCGCGCGATCACGCCGAGCCCGCGGATGAAGAGCTTGTTCGAGCGCGGGTACCAGCAGGCATCGCGGGAGTCGCGCGTGCCGTAGGCGAGGTAGACGAGTGGGTCGTCGCCGGAACGGAAGGAGTGGGCGACGCGGGTGCCCGCCGGGCGCGCGACGGTCGTGCCGGCGCGCAGCGGGTGCTCGCTCGGCTCGTCGCCGTCCCAGAGCAGCAGAGTGCCCTCGCCGCCGAGCACGACGAAGATCTCCTCCTCGGCGGAGTGGCAGTGGGGCGCAACGCTGAGCAGCCCGGGGACGCCAGTGACGTGGCGCAGGCCGGTGCGGTGCGAGCCGGCCGCGTTGGAGATGTGGCGGGAGGAGAAGGCGACCGTGGCGCCCGCGCGCGCGACCGGCTCGACATCGGAGAGGTTGACGATCGAGGTCGGCCGCGGTGAGAGCTCCGGCACGTCGGGCGCGCCGGCCGCGGCCTCGCGCGTCCACGGGTGGTCCTCGGGGGCGCCGGCCTGCACCCACGAGCCGAGGCCCCAGGAGACGCCGGCGCGCGGCAACCGGGTCGAGCCGAGCGGGTAGTGGCGCTCGCCGAAGGCGAGCGCATCGAGCCCGTCGGGGCCGGCGCGGAGGGTGTGCGCGTTGTCGAGCGCGAGGTGGACGAGGCAGTCGCCCGGCCCGACCTCGTAGGCGGAGAGCGTCTTGTCGTCGTACTGGACGGAGATCCCCGAGCCACCGAGGACGTAGAAGATCTCCTCCTCCGAGCCCTCGGCGTGGAGCGGCGTCGACCACATGCCGGGCGGCACCTTGATGCGACGGACACCGGTGTCGATCGTGTTCGAGCCGGTGAGCGCGTACCAGTCCGCTGCGATGTGACCCTGCTCGCGCCGGGTCGGCTCGAGCTCGTCCCAGTGGGTGATCACACGGCGATCATGTCATGCGCGAGCGCCGTCCGCAGGGCCTCGATCTCGTCTCCGCCGGCTCCCTCGGCCCGCGACCAGGCCTCGGCCTCGCGGAGGAGAGCGCGCAGCTCACCGAGCAGCTCCCGGGGCTCCGCGTGGGCGCGGTCGAGTGCCTCGATCCGGTCGAGCCGCTCCAGCAGCCGGCGCGCTTCCTCCATGCCGCGACCGTAATGCCGCTCCCCGCGCGCCTGTGTGTCGCCTCTGTGCCGGATCAGCCCGTGGCGGCCAGGCGCAGCGGAACGAGCGGCTGGAGGCCGAGCAGGATCCGGTCGAGCGAGACCACGAGACCGCGGCGGTCGCCGCTGTGAAGCGCCTCGACGAGCGCCCGGCGGACGGCGTCTGCCGTGGACGGGCTCGCCTCGCCACGGTCGGCAAGCGAGCGCAGGCGCCCGTGCAGCTCCTCGCGCTCGCTGCCGCTCTCCGCGAGCAGGACGGCGGCCCGCAGCGGCCAGGTCGCCCCGAGGAGCGCCTCGAACGCGGCCCGCAGCTGCTCGGAGCGAAACGGCTCCGACTGGAAGAGCGAGAGCTCCCAGCGGTCGAGCGCCTCGGCGAGATCGCCGTCGGCGTCGGCGTCGGAGAGGCGGCCGCAAAGCTCGCGTGCGACGGCGCCCCGGAAGCTGTCGAGCCGCGTCGCCTCGCCGAGCGGCTGCGTCGCCGCGATCGGCAGCACCGCCCGGATCCCGAACGGGCGCCAGTCGAGCCGCTCGAAGAGGACGGGGCCGGCGGCAAGCGGGGCGCCGGTTGCGAGCCGGATCGCCGTCACGGCGTCGGCGAGCTCGGCAGGCGCGTCCGGGGGCTCCTCGTCGGGGGCGAGGCCGCGTTCGAGCTCGAGCACGCAGTAGCGGTCGGTCTCCCGCCCGAAGTCCTTCGGCAGGAGGCCCTGCGCCTCCGGCCAGTGCGTCGAGAGCTCGCCGTCGGCGGCGGCGCGCACGCGCAGGCCCTCCCCCAGCTCCACCTGCGTGCCGACCGAGATCCCGACGAGCGGCGCGACGGCGGCGTAGGCGCGGCCCTGGCCGAAGAGCGAGGCCTCGAGCTCGGCGTAGGCGCGCTCGAAGGCGACGTCGTCCCAGTCGAAGCCGCCGCAGGCGTCGGCGGTCTCGGTCAATAGCCAGAGCAGGACGGTGCGGAAGAGCGCCTCGTCCGCCGAGGGCCGCGCGCCCGCATGCGCCCGCGCGTAGATCCCAGCCGCGGGCTCGTGGCCGAGCTCCTCGAGCGCGAGCAGCGCGTCCTCGCGGCTGCGGAGCGCTCCGATCCGCGCCTCGACGAAGCCGCGCACGAGCGGCCGGTACTCGTAGAAGGCGGGAGAGTCGCGCCGCCGGTGCTCGTCGAAGGCGAAGGGGACGTCCGCTCCCTGCTCGACCTCGCCCTGGAGCCAGGCGAAGGAGCCGAGGACGAAGTTGCGGAGAGCCTGATGGAGGTAGGGAGCGCGCGGAGCCACATCTCCGGGTACGCCCCCCGGGCCTCCTCTCCTGCCCTACGGGCGCAAGACCGCGCGCCGCGGGCCGGCGAGGAAGCCGGCCTCGACCAGGAGAGGCAGCACGTCCGACTCGACCACGGGCTGCCCGTCGAAGCGCTCCACCGCGAGCCGCTTCGCGCCTCCCGCCTTCACGTGCGCGACGAGCGCGGCGAGCGCCGGGCGCAGCCACTCCTCGTCGGGCTCGCGCAGCGGCACGAGCGTACGACCGCCGCGCTCGACGAAGAGCACCGCCTGCCCGTCGAGAGAGACGACGTACGCGCCGGCGACGCGCGCCGCCCTCGCCCCGGCTCGCTTCGGCCAGGCGAGCGCCGCGCCGTAGGGCTGGGCGGGGTCGGCGGCCGCGAGCACGAGCGCGTCGGGCTCCTCGCCCTCACGGGGCCGCAGCTCGCGCAACCGCTCGACGGCACCGGGCAGCGCGAACTGTGCCCCGCCGAGCCCCTCGACGAAGTAGCCGCGACGGCACGACCCGAGTATCTCGAGCGCCTTCAGCTCGGAATAGACGGCGCCGTAGCCTCCCGGGATGCCCTCGGCGCGCACGCCGTCGCGGACGACGATCCCCTGCCGCTCGAGCAGCAGCTCGGCGAGCGAGCGCCGCTCGGGGCGGCCTGCGAAGAGGCGGTCGGTGAGCGCCCAGCGGCCCTGCGTGGCGGTGATCGTCGCCGCGCGCGAGCGCGAGAAGCGGCGCGGGCGGCGCTGCGGCCGCGGCGTCTCGTAGCGGCGGCCGGCACGCAGCGGCGTCCAGGCGTCGTTTCCCACCTCGCCGGCCCAGACGAGCTCCCAGAGGGCGGGCAGCGCTGCCTCGGGCTCGAGCTCCGCTGCCGCGAGCAGGTCGTGCCAGAACTCGGCGCTCTGCGCGAGGGCTGCGCGAATCGCGGCGGCGGCCTCTCCCTCGGGCGGGGGTGCGGCGGCGGGCCTGCCCAGCACGGCTGCGTCCTCACGGAAGTAGACGGCCACGCGGTCGAGCCCGGCGCCCGCCCAGACGAGCTCGCCCGAGGCGCAGAGCGCGTCGAGCTGCTCGGGCCGGTAGCCGGGAACCCGGCGGGGCAGCACGTCGCTCTCCCAGAGCGAGACCGGCAGCGCGAGCCCCTGCAACGGCACGAGCGCTTCGCGCAGCGTGGCGCGGCGGCCGATCCCGTGCCAGGCGGGCAGGAAGCGGCCGAGCGCAGCCTGCTCGGCCGGCTCGACCTCCTTGCGGAAGACGGCGAGCGAAGCGCGGCGCAGACGCCGCAGCACCTCGGGGTCGCACCACTCGCGCTCGACCCCACCGGGGCGCAGCTCGCCACGGACGAGCTGCTCGGCTCGCTCGAGCTCGTGCAGCTCGGCCTCGACGTCGCGGCCGAAGCGCGCTTCGGCCTCCTTCGCGGTGAACGGGCCGCGGCCGCGCGCGAAGCGGAGGAGCACGCCCGCGAGCGCGTCCGGCACCGGCTCGAGGAAGACCTCCGGCAGCCCACCGGGCGGGACGACCCCGAGCGCGTCGCGATAGCGCCCCGCATCCTCGGCCGCGGCGAGCGCCTCACCGCCGACGATGCGGATGCGGATCGCCCTGCGCTCGCGGACGAGGATCTCCGCGAAGCCCGCGTCGACCTCACCCGCGAAGACGTGGCCGGTGCGCCGCAGCAGGTCGTGCAGCTCGTCGGGATTCCGGGGCACCGAGCGCAGCGAGGCCTCCACGTCGGCGATCGCGCCGGGGTCGAGCAGCTCGCGCAGCTCCTCCTGGCCCAGCAGCTCGCGCAGCAGCTCGCGATCGAGCGAGAGCGCCTGCGCCCGCCGCTCCGCCGCGGGCGTGTCGTCCTCGTACATGTACGTGGCGACGTAGTCGAAGAGGAGCGAGGAGGCGAACGGGCTCGCCGACACGGTCTCCACCTCGACGAGGTCGAGCTCGCGCGTGGCGAGGCCGTGCAGGACACGCTTCAGGGCGGGAAGATCGAAGACGTCCTGCAGGCACTCGCGGTAGGTCTCGAGCACGATCGGGAAGGAGCCGAAGCGGCGCGCGACCTGGAGCAGGCTCTGGGCCTTCAGCCGCTGCTGCCAGAGCGGCGTGCGCTGGCCCGGGCGGCGGCGCGGGATCAGCAGGGCGCGTGAGGCGTTCTCGCGGAAGCGGGCGCCGAAGAGCGCGCTCTGGCCGACCTCGGCCACGACGAGCTCCTCGATCTCCGCGGGCGGGACGAGCAGCTCGTCGAGCGACGGCGGCTGGTCGGCGTCGGCGAAATGGAGCGCGATCCCGTCGTCCGACCACAGGGTCTGCACCTCGAGCCCGAGCGACTCGCGGAGCCGCGCTGCGAGCGCGAGCGACCACGGCGCATGCACGCGCCCGCCGAACGGCGTGAGGATGCAGACACGCCAGTCGCCGATCTCGTCGCGGAAGCGCTCGACGACGATCGTCCGGTCGGAGGGGACGACGCCGGTCGCGGCCTCCTGCTCGCGCAGATACGTGAGCAGGTTGCGGGCCGCGCGCGGATCGAGGTGGTACTCCGACCCGAGCACCGCAGTGGCCTTCGCGTCGGAGAGAGCCACCAGCTCGCGGCTGGCACGGCCGATCTTCTCCCCCAGCTCGTACGGGCGGCCGACGCCCTCGCCCTTCCAGAAGGGGACGGCGCCGGGAACGCCGGGGGCCGGCGAGACGAGCACGCGGTCGCGGGTGATCTCCTCGATCCGCCAGCTCGAGGCGCCGAGCAGGAAGACCTGGCCCTGCCGGGCCTCGTAGACCATCTCCTCGTCGAGCTCGCCGACGCGGCCGCCGCCGTCCACCTGGAAGACGCCGAAGAGGCCGCGGTCGGGGATCGTGCCGGCGTTCGTGACGGCGAGCCGGCGGGCGCCCTCGCGGCCGCGGATGACACCCTCGACACGGTCCCAGACGATGCGCGGGCGCAGCTCGGCGAACTCGTCCGACGGATAGCGGCCGGCGAGCATGTCGAGCACGTTCTCGAGCTGGGCCCGCGACAGGTCGGCGAAGGGGTACGCGCGGCGGACGAGCTCGTGCAGCTCGTCCACGGCGATCTCCTCGTCGGCGCAGATCGCCACGATCTGCTGGGCCAGCACGTCGAGCGGGTTGCGCGGGATGACCGTCTCCTCGATCTCGCCGGCCCGCATCGCCTTCGCGACGACGGCGGTCTCGAGCAGGTCGCCGCGGAACTTCGGGAAGAGGCGCCCCTTCGAGACGGAGTGCAGGTCGTGCCCGGCGCGGCCGATCCGCTGCAGGCCGCGGGCGACCGACTTCGGGCTCTCGACCTGGATCACGAGGTCGACGGCGCCCATGTCGATGCCGAGCTCGAGAGAAGACGTGGCGACGAGGCACGGGATCCGCCCGGCCTTCAGGTCCTCCTCGACGATCTGCCGCTGCTCGCGCGCGAGCGAGCCGTGGTGGGCGCGGGCGATCTCCTCCCCGGCCAGCTCGTTCAGGCGCAGCGCCAGCCGCTCGGAGAGACGGCGGTTGTTGACGAAGACGATCGTCGAGCGGTGGGCCCGCACGAGGTCGAGGAGGGCCGGGTAGATCGACGGCCAGATCGAGCGGCTCGAGACCTCGACGCCGGGCCCCATCTCGACACCGTCGGCGAGGACAGGCACCGGAAGCCTCGCCGTGCTCGGCAGCTCGCGCATGTCCTCGAGCGGAACGACGACCTCGAGGTCGAGCTCCTTGCGCGTGCCGGCGTCCACGAGCTCGATCTCGCGGCCGCCCGAGACGAAGCGGCCGATCTCGGCGAGCGGGCGCTGCGTCGCCGACAGGCCGATGCGCTGGATCGGCCTGTCCGTGAGGGCCTGCAGCCGTTCGAGGCTGAGTGCGAGGTGGGCGCCGCGCTTCGTGCCGGCGACGGCGTGCACCTCGTCCACGATCACGGTCTCGATCGAGCGCAGCGTCTCGCGGGCCTGGGAGGTGAGCAGGAGGAAGAGCGACTCCGGAGTCGTGATCAGGATGTCGGGCGGGTGGCGGGTCAGAGCGCGGCGCTCGACGGCCGGGGTGTCGCCGGTGCGCACACCAACGGCGAGCTGCGAGCCGAGTCCGGCGAGCGGGGCGCGCAGGTTGCGCTCGATGTCGTAGTTGAGCGCCTTCAGCGGCGAGATGTAGAGCAGCCGCAGCCCCTCCCCGGGGCTCTGCGTCAGCCGGTCGATGCCGTAGAGGAAGGCGGCGAGCGTCTTGCCCGACCCCGTCGGCGCCTGGATCAGCACATGACCGCCCCCGGCGATCGCCGGCCAGCCGAGCGCCTGCGCGGGGGTCGGCGCGGCGAAGGCGCGCTCGAACCACTCGCGCGTCACGGGGCTGAAGACGGCGAGCGGATCCATGCCGTGAGCGTAGCGCCGAGGGCCGTTCCTGCCCAAGGCGTTCCTGGCCGGAGGGACGCGGCGGCTAGGATCACCGTCGTGGCTGCGGCGCACCCAGCGGCACTCCATTTCAGCGGGGATCCCGAAGCGGACGCGTTGCTCGCAGCCGAGCCGCTCGCGCTGCTCGTCGGCTTCGTGCTCGACCAGCAGGTGACCGTCCAGAAGGCCTTCTCCTCACCGCTCGAGCTGAAGCGCCGCCTCGGCCGGCTCGACGCGAGAGAGATCGCCGCGCTCGACACCGGCGAGCTGGAGGCCGTGTTCGCCCGGAAGCCGGCGCTCCACCGCTTCCCCACCGCGATGGCCCGCCGCGTGCAGGAGCTCTGCGCGACGGTCGCCGAGGACTACGGCGGCGACGCGGCCCGCGTCTGGGCCGAGGCCGCCGACGGCCCGGAGCTCAAGCAGCGGCTGCTCGCGCTGCCCGGGATCGGAGAGATGAAGGCGACATCGCTCGTCGCCGTCGTCGGCAAGCGCCTCGGAGCAGGCCCGCCCGGCTGGGAGGCCGTCGCCCCGAAGCACACGTGCCTGGCCGACGTCGACTCGCCGGAGGCGCTGCTCGCCTACCAGGCCGCCAAGCGCGCGCACAAGGCGGCACTCCGAGCCGGCGCGTGATCGACGTCCGCACGCTCACCGACGGCGGCCAGACGGCCGCGGACATCGCAGCGGCGATCTCAGGGTTCCTCGGCGAGGCGAAGGAGAGCCTCGACCTCGCCATGTACGAGATCCACCTCAACGGGAGCGCGGCGGAGACCGTCAAGCGCGCAGTCGTCGACGCGGTACAGCGTGGCGTGACAGTCCGACTTGTCTACAACGTCAACCACCCCGGCCCGGTGCCGGTGCCGCCGCCGCCGCAGACGGAGCCCGAGCTGCTCGAGGGCCTGGGCGCCGAGCTGCGCGCGATTCCCGGCATCCCCGACCTCATGCACCACAAGTACGTGGTGCGCGCCCGCGACACGGTCTGGACCGGCTCGCTGAACTGGACCGAGGACGCCTGGACGATCCAGGAGAACGTCGTCGCCGTCGTCAGCTCGCCGGACATCGCCCACGCCTACACGCTCGACTTCGAGGACCTCTGGAACACGGGCTCGGTCGAGGCGACGGGCGACGTCGAGCCGCGCCCCGTTTCCGTCGACGGTATCGACGTACGGCCGTGGTTCTGTCCCGAGTACGGTGACGCGCTCGCCCACCGGATGGCGAAGAAGATCACGCGCGCGCGGAGACGCGTCCGCATCGCCTCGCCGGTGATCAGCTCGGGGCCGATCCTGTGGGCGCTCGCCGACGTCGCGTCGTCGAAGCAGGTCGACCTCACCGGTGTGGTCGACCACACGCAGGTCGAGGAAGTGGTCACGCAGTGGAGCTCGCTCGTGGCGACGCGCTGGAAGGTACCGGTGCTCAAGCTCGTGCTCTCGACCGCGAACTTCACCGGCAAGCGCTCGACCCGCTGGGCGCCGGGCGCGAAGCACGACTACATGCATGCGAAGGTGACCGTGATCGACGACGTCGTCTTCCTCGGCAGCTTCAACCTCTCCAACTCGGGTGAGCTGAACGCCGAGAACATGCTCGAGGTGAAGGACGCCGCCCTCGCCGACCGGCTGGCGGCGTACGTGGACGGCGTGCGCGCGCGCTACCCGGCAGTCGCCCTCACGGCGTAGCGCGCGCACGCGACCAGGCCGGAGGTTTCGCCCCGCACGCAGAACACGTGCACGCCGGTCGGCGTGGAGGCCGGAAGCGAGTGGTGGAGCTGGAGCAGGCCGTCGGCGGAGGCTGTGGCTCCGATCACGTACGACACCTTGTCCTCGCCTATGAAGTCCCAGGCGGACACGCCTTCGCTGGGCTCGAACAGCCCGGCGACGACAGTGAAGGTCTCGCCCGCGGCCGGGGCGCGAGTCGTCAGCACGACGCTGACGCCGCTCGACGGGACGGCCCGCGGCGGCACCAGGCCCGCCGGCGGAGGCGCGCCGACGACAACGGCGGCGCCCGGGGTGTCCTGGGCGCCGGCGCGGGCGGCCAGGCTGACGGTCGTCAAGACCATGGCCGCGGCTAGGACCGCAGGAACGAGAAACAGAGGCCGCAACTCCACGCTTCCCAGAGTAGGAACGACCGGCTCGGAACGCCATTCCCCGAAGCGGGCACGTCTGCTCCCCCGCTGCGGGCGCCACCCGTTCGGGGGGCCTCAGGAGGCGCCGGCGAGCAGAAAGGCTCGCGCTTCTTTCACCATCTCGCGCGCGATCACGAGCCGCTGCACTTCGTTCGTGCCCTCGTAGATCTGGGTGATCTTCGCGTCACGCATCATCCGCTCGACGGGGTACTCCTTGATGTAGCCGTAGCCGCCGAGGATCTGCACCGCCTCGGTCGTCACCCACATCGCAGTGTCGGTGCAGAAGAGCTTCGCCATCGCCGACGCCTTCGTCAGCTCCACCTCGGGCACGCCCGCGTCGACCATCCGGCCGAAGCGGTAGAGGAGGCCGCGAGCGGCCTCGCAGGCGGTCTCCATGTCGGCGAGCTTGCCCGCGATCAACTGGTGCTGCGCGATCGGCTTGCCCATCGTCTCGCGCGTCTTCGCATAGTCCAGCGCGTAGTCGGTCGCGCCCTGGGCGATACCGAGGCCCTGGGCGGCCACCCCCGGCCGGGAGTGATCGAGAATCCGCATCGCGATCCGGAAGCCCTCCCCCTCGGCGCCGAGCAGGTTGGCGGCGGGCACGCGGGCCCCCTCGAAGACGAGCTCGCCGGTCGTCGAGCCGGCGATGCCCATCTTCGGCTCGAGGCGTGCGACCTCGAAGCCCGGCGTCGGGGCCTCGACGACGAAGGCGGAGATGCCGGCGTGGCCGGCCTCGGGGTCGGTCTTGGCGAAGACGGTGTAGAGCGAGGCGACCTCGGCGTTCGTGATGAACCGCTTCGACCCGTCGAGGACGTAGTGGTCGCCGTCGCGGCGGGCGGTCGTGCGCATGGCGGCCGAGTCGGATCCGGAGTCGGCCTCTGTGAGCGCGTAGGCGGCGAGCCATTCGCCGGAGGCGAGCTTCGGCAGGTACCGCTGCCGCTGCTCGTCGGTGCCCGCGAGCTTGAGCCCGAGCGAGCCGAGCTCCTGCACTGCGAGCAGGAGGCCGCTCGTCGCGCACACCTTCGAGACCTC
>CAYGLV010000072.1:0-10780 GCA_964351025.1 uncultured Gaiellales bacterium
GTGCGAGCGGCAGCAGCGAGAGCGGCAGCGGCGCGAGGAAGCGCCGCTCCTCCGCGTCCGCCACCACGATGGCCTGCCCGGGACGCGCGACGCTCGCAGCCGCGAGGGCTGCAAACCGGCGCCGAGACGCGCCCGCGCGCGGCTCCCAGGCAGTTCCGACCGAGGCGAGCGCGCGCTGCAGCGCCGCCTCGAGACCTCCGTAGAGCCGTTCGACGCCCTTCGTCTCGAAGGAGACGACGCCCGGCTCGGCCGGCTCGACCGCGAAGCCCGCGTCCTCGAGCCGGCGCAACACTCCCTCCCACTCCAGCTCGACCGCCGCCGGGTCGCGCTCGACGAGCACGAGCCGCGGGCAGGTCGCGAGCGCCTCCCCGAGACGCATTCCCGGCTCCACCCCGGCCGCCTGCGCAGCGGCGGTGACCGGGCCGACGAGCGGCTCGGCTCCCGGCTCCGGCGCGAGCGCCGCCGGCTCGAGCCCGAGCCCCGGCCGGGAGCGCAGCGCCGCCCTCAATTCGAATCCTGGGATGAGGAGACAGGCGATCACCGGAACGTATGTTCTACACGAACACACGTTCTCCTGTCAAGGTCGCGGCAATCAGTGAATGGCCAATTGCCAAGGTCGCAAGTTCAACCGTTTCGCACCTTGCGCGTGCTTCTTCGCATGGTCCAAGATGGCGCCATGCACTTTCGCGTCACGCTTCTGCCTGATCGCCACGTGGAACTCATCGAGCTGCGCGAGGGCGAAACCCTGGAGCAGGCACTGGACGACTTCATGTCCCGAAAAGGCAGGTTTGCGGGCGAGTGGGTGCCGATGGGGGCGGGCAATCGTTATGTCCGCTATGACCAGATCCTGCAGGTCGAGGGCAAGCTCGACTAGATGATCAGCGGGAGCTGTGGCGGAGGCGCGCGCGGCGCGGCTCCACGTACGGCACGACCGTGACCTCTTCGGCCTTCCGCTCGCCGCCAGCCTCCACGACGCTGAACTCGACGACGGTGCCGTTGCAGCGCTCGGGCGGCCGCACGCCGCCCGTGAAGGCGCCGCCGTGGACGTAGAGGCGCTCGTCCTCCTCGGTCGTGATGAACCCGTGGTCTTTCGTCTGGTTGAACCAGATCATCGTTCCGCGCATCCGCCTCCGCCTTTCAGTCAAGGGGCGCGCAGGAGCGCATACTCCGTCCCCTCGTTTTAGGTTAGCACCCTGTCGGCGACTCAGCTCGTCAGCGCGAGCCCAGCCGCGGCGAGGACGACGGCGAGCAGCACTCCTCCGCCCACGGCCGCGACGGCCGCCCCACCGTCCAGCTCCCCTGCCGCGCGACCCGTGACGACGAGCGCGAGCAGGGCGGCGGGAAGGACGAAGATCCCGATCGAGAGCGCTCCGAGGACCGTCCAGACGAGGAGCGTGAACGCCCCCGCGCTCGCAAGTGCTGTTCGAGCGAACGTCGACGGCGCCCTCGAGGCCAGCAGCTCGGCGAGGCCGGCCCCGCCGAGCGAGAGCACGACGAGCACCTCGCGGTCGCCGGCGATCCCCTGCTCGTCCTGCGACGAGAGGGCGAGGACGTAAACGGCCGCGGCGGCGAACGCCAGAGCCGCCGCCGCGAGCGCCGGCGCGCTCCCGCTCATGAGATCTCGGCGGCCGTGCCGTGCATCCGGGTGAAGCGTGGGACGATGTCGAGCACGCTCTCCCGCGCGCACCAGGCGATGTCTGCGTCGAGCCCGGCGGCGTGGAGGTTCCGACCCGAGTGCGAGAGCTGGAAGGCCTCTTCGGCGTCGGCGAACGAGCGGGAGAGGCGGATCGCGGCCTCGGCCGCGTCGCTGCTCGCGCCGTCCAGCAGCTCCGCGATCCGGCCCGCGACGTAGGCGTCGTCGAGCGTGAACGCGCCCTGGACGCCGGCGCAGAAGACGGCGACGTCCTCCCCGTGCGCCGCGGCGGCGGCGACGACTGCGGCCAGATTGAGCAGTGAGGCAACGAGCACGCGCTCGCAGCGGCCTGCCGCGGTCACGATCGCGCGTGTCCCGTTCGTCGTGGACATGACCACGGCTCGCCCCTGCGGCTCCACGTACTCGCTCGGCGAGTTGCCGAGGTCGAAGCCGGGGATCTTCACGGCCTTCCGCTCCCCACCGAGAACGGCCTCCTCTACCTGTTGGGCGAGCTCGCGAGCCTCCTCGACCTCGGAGGCGCAGTAGACGCGCTCGTAGCCGGAGGCGAGCGCCTGGCAGATCGTCGAGGTTGCCCGGATGACGTCGATCACGACGCCTGTAGGGGCCTCGGCTGCCTCGTCGGGTGTGAAGGCGACATGGACGCGCACGCCTGTACGCTAGCCGCCGTGGACGAGGCGCCTCGCTGCTACCGGCATCCGGACCGCGAGACCTACGTCTCCTGCTCGGAGTGCGAGCGCCCCATCTGCCCCGACTGCATGGTCTTCGCGCCCGTCGGGATCCGCTGCCCCGACCACTCGGGGCAGCCGCAGGGGCCCCAGAAGGTCGCACGCAAGCTCCAGCGCGCCTCAGGCGCCGGAGAGGGTGGAATCGTGACCCGCGCCCTGGTCGTGGCCATGGTCGGCATCTACGCCGCGCAACTCGCGGGCGGCTCGGGGATGAGCGCCAACTCCGGCTGGATCTTCGAAAAGGGGGTGCTGATCGCCTCCGCGGTCGACTCGGGCGGCAACATCGTCGGCGTCGCCCACGGCGACTGGTGGCGGTTGCTGACCGCGGCCTTCCTGCACTACGGGCCGATCCATCTCGGGATGAACATGCTCGCGCTCTGGTGGTTCGGACAGCCGCTCGAGGCGGCGCTCGGGCGCAGCCGCTTCCTCGGGCTCTTCATCGTCTCGGGACTCGCGGGCTCGGCCGGCGCGCTGCTCCTGAGGCCGCTCTCGCCCACGGTCGGCGCCTCCGGGGCGATCTTCGGCATCCTCGGCGCCGCACTCGTGCTCGAGCGCCAGCGCACCTACGTCTTCGGAGGCAGCGCGCTGACGATGCTCGTACTCAACCTCGCCTTCACCTTCACGATTCCCAACATCTCGATCGGCGGGCACCTCGGCGGACTCGCCGGCGGGGTCCTCGCGATCCTCGCGCTCTCGCGTCTTGGCCGGGGCCATGCCGTCCACGGAAATCCCGGCCTGCTCGGGTACGCGAGCCTCGCGGCGATCGGGGTTGTGAGCATCCTCGTGGCGTACCTCAAGGTGCGGGGCTATGCGTAGCGCCGCTTCTCGCTCATAGTTCGACGATGCGCCGGCTCGCACTCGCTCTCGTCTGCGGTCTCCTGCTCCTCCCCGGCGCCGCCGGCGAGGCGGCCGCGCCGAAGCCGCTGCTCGGGCTCAAGGGCGACCCGGCCCGCTTCAAGGCGCAGACGGGCCAGGTGACGGTCGTGCGGCACGCACTCCTCGGCTGGGACCAGGGCCGCGGCTGGGGCTCCCCGTTCCGGACGCTGCTGGCGGACCTCGGCCCGGTGCCGATGCTCCACCTCGGCACCGGAGACAAGCCGCCGCGAACCAAGCTCGAGGCGATCTCGCCGCGCGCGATCGCCCTGGGCCAGGGCGACGCCTACCTCGTGGCCCTCAACCAGGCCGTCTCCGAGTGGGGCCGCCTGATCTACATCCGTCCCTTCGCCGAGATGAACGGGCACTGGAACCTCTACTCGGCCTTCAAGGCGAGCGGCGCGCCGAAGGGCCCGAACCACACGACCGCGTGGTTCAAGAAGGCGTTTGCGCGGACGTACGTCATTCTCCACGGCGGCTCGGCGCCCCAGGTCAGCTCGAAGCTCAAGCGGCTCGGCCTGCCCGGGATCTCGAACGACCTCGCGACGAACCCGTACCCCACGCTGCGCGTGATCTGGAACCCGCAGGGCTACGGCGCGCCGAACATCCCCGCGAACTCGGCGCAGGCGTACTACCCGGGTGATGCCTACGTGGACGTCGTCGGCAACGACCTCTACGACCAGAACGGCAAGGCAGAGTGGGCCGCGAACGAACGCCTCTACAAGGCCCATCCCAAGAAGCCGTACTCGTTCCCGGAATGGGGCCTCTGGGGCGTGGACGACCCGGCCTTCATCGAGCAGATGTGCGAATTCGTGCGCACGCACTCGCGCGTCGAGCTCGTCGCCTACTTCGAGAGCGTCGCCGGATCGGTCTTCGACCTCGCCACGAAGCCGCGCAGCCGCGCGGCCTACCGGAAGTGCCTGACGCCGCTCGGCGGCCCGGCGCCCGCCGGGGGCGCGACCGCGCGTGGCACGCCGCCGACACCGGCGGCGCTCCTGCGGCTCGCCGCCGACCCAGCCGAGGGCGCTGCGCCGCTTGGCGTGACGTTCGAGCTCGAGGCGAACGTCCCCAAGGTCGCACGTTGGCAGCTCGTGTTCGGCGACGCCAAGGTCGTTCAGGGCGAGGGCTCGCCGCCTGCCACGGTCGCGCACACGTACGCCGCGAACGGCATCTACGAGGCCGTGCTGATCGTCTACCAGGCACCGCCCTTCACCGGCACGGCGATCCGCTTCCTCACCCGGGCAACGGTGAAGGTCGGCGAGGACGCGGGTGTCCTGCTCGCCCTCAAGCCAACTCCGGCCTCCGGCAAGGCGCCGCTCGCGATCAGCTTCCGGGCGGTGGCGAACCTGCCGGTCGTCAAGTGGGAGTTCCTGGCGGGCGACGGCTCGTCGCGTTCGGGCACGGGCACACCGCCGCGGTTCCTCGGCTTCACCTACAAGCAGAAGGGCGCCTACCGCGCGATCCTGATCGTCTACCTCACGCCGCAGTTCACCGGAACGGCCGTGCGGCTCCTCACCTTCGCGGACATCAGGGTCTCGTAGGCCCCGCGGGCCGGCTCAGCCGCCGGCGACGACGTACACGGCGCCACGCTCGGCGAGCGCCGCTTGTGCCGCGGCGAGCCGAGCGAGCGGCACTCGGTACGGCGAGCAGCTCACGTAGTCGAGCCCGAGCCGGTGGCAGAAGGCCACGGAGCGCGGCTCTCCCCCGTGCTCGCCGCAGATGCCGAGCTTGAGGTCGGGTCTGACCGCACGGGCGCGCTCGATCGCGAGAGTCATCAGGTCGCCCACTCCGTCAACGTCGATTGTCTCGAACGGGTCGCGCTCGAGGATGCCCACGTCGAGGTAATGGGCGAGAAAGCGACCGGCGTCGTCGCGCGAGAGCCCGAGCGCGGTCTGCGTGAGGTCGTTCGTGCCGAACGAGAAGAAGTCGGCGTGCTCTGCGATCTCGCCGGCGCGGACGCACGCCCGCGGCAGCTCGATCATCGTCCCGACGAGGTACTCGAACTCGCCCTCCTCGGCGATCGTGCGCACGGTCAGCTCCCGCAGCCGTCGCAGCTCCTCGCCGAACCCGACAAGCGGGTGCATGATCTCAACGAGTGGAGCTTCGCCCGTGCGGGCGGCGACCGCGATCGCGGCGCGGGCGATCGCGCGCACCTGCATCTCGTAGATCTCGGGGTGGAAGAGGCCGAGCCGGCAGGCGCGCCAGCCGAGCATCGGGTTCGCCTCCTGCAACGAGCGGATCCGCTCGCGCACGAGTGGGTCGTCGCCGGCCTCCTCGAGCGACGGGAGGAACTCGTGCAGAGGCCAGTCGAGCAGCCGGATCGTCACCGGCAGCCCGGCCATCGCCTCGAAGATACCCTCGAAGTCGCCCTGCTGGATCGGCAGCAGCCGATCGAGCGCGGCGCGGCGGCCCTCCTCGTCCGGGGCGAGGATCATCTGCCGCATCAGATCGAGCCGCCCTTCGTCCTGGAACATGTGCTCGGTGCGGCAGAGGCCGATGCCCTCCGCCCCGAACTCGCGCGCCTTGGCGGCGTCGGCGGGAGAATCGGCGTTGGTGCGCACCCGCAGCCGCCGTGCCCCGTCGGCCCACTCGAGGATGCGCTCGAAGTCGTCGTTGATCCTCGGCGGCACGAGCGGTACCGGGCCGACGATGACGGCGCCGGTGCCGCCGTCGATCGTGATCAGGTCGCCTTCACGCAACTCGTGGCCGGGCAGGCGCGCGATCTTCGCCGCGGTGTCCACCGTCAGGGCCTCGCAACCCGTCACGCACGGCTTGCCCATCCCGCGCGCAACAACGGCCGCGTGCGACGTGAGGCCACCGTGGGCGGTGAGAATCCCCTTCGCCCCCACCATGCCGTGGAAGTCGTCCGGCGTCGTCTCCCAGCGAACGAGGATCACGTCCTCGCCCTCCTTCCCCCGGTCCGCGGCCGTGTCGGCGTCGAAGACGACCGCTCCCGAGGCCGCCCCCGGGGAGGCATTGAGGCCGTAGGCGACGACGTTCACCTTCGCCTCGGGGTCGATCATCGGGTGCAGCAGCTGGTCGAGCTGCGCCGGGTCGATCCGGACAATGGCCTCCTCCTTGGAGATCAGGCCCTCCTCGACCATCTCGACCGCGACCTTCAGCGCCGCTGCGGCGGTGCGCTTGCCGGCACGCGTCTGCAGGATGTAGAGCTTGCCCGCCTCGACCGTGAACTCGATGTCCTGCATGTCGCGGTAGTTCTCCTCGAGACGCTGCAGCGTCTCGACCAGCTCCTTGAAGGCCTCCGGCAGGTGCGAGCGCATCGCCTCGATCGGCTCGGGCGTGCGAATGCCGGAGACGACGTCCTCGCCTTGCGCGTTGGCGAGGAACTCACCGTAGACGCCGCGCTCACCGGTTGCGGGGCTGCGGGAGAAGCAGACGCCCGTACCCGAGCCGTCGCCCTTGTTGCCGAACACCATCTGGACGACGTTGACGGCGGTGCCGAGATCGTCCGGGATCTGGTAGGTGCGCCGGTACACCTGCGCGCGCGGCGAATCCCAGGAGTCGAAGACCGCGCGGACCGCGCGCCGGAGCTGCTTGCGGGCATCCTGCGGGAAGGGGCGGCCCACTTCGTCCTCGAAGATGCCGGTGAACGTCGAGACCAGCTCGGCGAGATCGTCGGCGGTGAGCTCCACATCCAGGCGCGCTCCCCGCGCCGCCTTGAGGTCGGTCAGCGCCTGCTCGAACCGGTGCCCGTCCACGCCCTCGACGACTTCACCGTACATCTGGATCAGGCGCCGGTAGGAATCGTGGGCGAAGCGCGGGTTGCCGGTGCGTTCCGCGAGCCCCCGCACCGCTTCGTCGCCGAGCCCGAGGTTGAGGATCGTGTCCATCATCCCCGGCATCGACACGGCCGCGCCGGAGCGAACCGAGACGAGCAGCGGGTCATGCGGGTCGCCGAAGCGCTTTCCGGCTCTTTGCTCGAGCCGCGCAATGTGCTCCTCGATCTCGTCGTCGAGCCCGTCCGGCACCTCGTGACCCGCCACCATGTAGGCGCGGCAGGCATCGGTCGTGATGGTGAACCCCGCCGGCACGGGCACACCGAGCGCCGTCATCTCGGCAAGCCCGACGCCCTTGCCGCCGAGCAGCTCCCTGCCCCCGGAGGGCTCGTCGAAGTCGTAGACGTAGCGCATGGCGAGCCATCTTTCCACAAGCGTCGCGCGCCGTGCCCGAGCATACGAAAGCGGGCGCGCGTCAGGCGCGAGCGCGACGACGGAAGCGCGAGAATTGCTCGGCGAGCCACGCGACGGCGCGCAGGCCCATCCAGAGCGGCGTCAGGAGGACATAGAAGAGAACGACGGCGACGACCTCGAGGGACCACCACACCGCCCAGCGCCAGGCCGGGACCCGTCGCGCGCGCGCCTCCTGCGCCGGTGTCGTCATGCCTCAGCAACCTCGCGCCGCCGCTCGACGATGCGAATGATCCGCAGCGCGGTCTCCTCCACGGAGATCTCGGACACGTCGAGCACCGGGCAGCCGAGCCGGCGATGCACCGCGGCGGCGAACTCGAGCTCGGCGTAGATCTCCTCGAGACTCGCGTACTGCCGGCGCGGCACACCCATGCTCGCAACGCGCTGCGTGCGGATCTCCGCCAGTCGCGAGGCGTCGATCGTGAGCCCCACGACCCGGTGCGGATCCACTTTGAACAGCTCCGCAGGCGGCTCGATCCCGTTGACGAGCGGGATGTTCGCGGTCTTGTGGCCCATGTAGCCGAGGAACATCGAGAGCGGCGTCTTCGACGTGCGCGAGACCCCGACGAGCACGACGTCGGCCTCGAGCAGGCCGCGACCGACCCCGTCGTCGTAGCGGACGGCGAACTCGATCGCCTCGATCCGCTTGAAGTAGGCCGAGTCCAGCTGCACGCGGGCGCCCGGTGTCATCTGCGCCGCCATGCCCGAGACCTTCGCGATCGAGTCGATCGGGTGACCGAGCAGGTCGCAGTAATGGAGCTTCGTGCGGCGGCAGAGCAGCCGCATCGCCTCGCGCAGCTCTGGCTTGACGAGCGTGTACACCATCACCGCCGGCCGGCCCTTGGCACGGCTGACGGCGAGCTGGAGATCGTCCACCGTCTCGACGCGCGGGTGGCGGATCTCCTCGAACGGAAGCTCGGGGAACTGCGCTTCGAGCGCGAGCACGAGGCGGGCAGCCGTTTCCCCGGTCGCGTCGGAGACGATGTGCAGCTCGATCGGCGCGCGGTCGTTCACTGGCGGCAGGCTAGCGCCTATGCCGCCGCGTTGGGCCTGTGCGACCCACGCTCGGGATGGGTAACGTCTCGCGGATGGCTGACGCAGTCACGATGGACAAGATCGTCTCACTCTGCCGGCGGCGCGGCTTCGTCTTCCCGTCGTCGGAGATCTACGGCGGCCTCGGGTCGGCATACGACTACGGGCACTACGGCGTGCTGCTGAAGGCGAACGTCAAGGCACGCTGGCTCGAGGCGATGGTGCAGGAGCGGGACGACATCGTCGCGCTCGACTCCGCGATCATCCTCCACCCCGCGGTGTGGGAGGCCTCGGGCCACGTCACCGGCTTCACCGACCCGATGGTGGACTGCCGCATGTGCAAGAAGCGCTTTCGCGCCGACCATCTCGAGGAGTCGCGCTGCGAGCGCAAGCCGAGCAAGCGCCCGGGCGAGGGCCCGGAGTGCGACCTCACCGAGGCGCGGCAGTTCAACCTCATGTTCGAGACGCGCGTGGGCGCGCTCGAGGAGTCGGGCTCGAAGGCGTACCTGCGGCCGGAGACGGCGCAGGGCATCTTCATCAACTTCAAGAACGTCTCTCAGCTCGCGCGGCGCAAGCCGCCGTTCGGGATTGCCCAGATCGGCAAGTCGTTCCGGAACGAGATCACGCCCGGGAACTTCCTCTTCCGCACGCGCGAATTCGAGCAGATGGAGATGGAGTTCTTCGTGCCGCCGGCCGAGGCCGAGCGCTGGTACCGCTACTGGATCGACGAGCGACGCGCCTGGTACGTCCGCTACGGGCTGCGGGAGGATCACCTGCGCGTGCGCGAGCACGGCACCGAGGAGCTGTCGCACTACTCGTCCGGCACGAGCGACATCGAGTACCTCTTCCCGATCGGGTGGTCGGAGCTCGAGGGCATCGCGAACCGCGGCGACTTCGACCTCACGGCTCACAGCGCGGCCTCGGGCACGAAGCTCGAATGGGTCGACGCCGACGCCGGAGAGCGCTACGTGCCGCACGTGATCGAGCCGGCGGGCGGCGTCGACCGCGCGCTGCTCGCATTCTTGATCGACGCCTACGACGAGGAGGTCGTCGCCGGGCGCGAGCGGACCGTGCTGCGCCTCCATCCGCAGATCGCTCCGGTCAAGGCCGCCGTGCTGCCGCTGATCGGCAAGAACGCGCCGATGGTCGAGCAGGCCCGGGCGCTCTATGAAGAGCTCCGCCGCACGATCGCCGTCGAGTACGACGACGGCGGCCAGATCGGCAGGCGCTACCGCCGCCAGGATGAGATCGGCACGCCCTACGCGCTGACGGTCGACGAGCAGACGCTCGACGACGACACGGTCACGATCCGCGACCGTGATTCGCTCGCCCAGGAACGGATCGCGCTCGCCGACGCGCGCGAGCACGTTCAGGGCCGGCTGGCGCAGCCGTGGCGCTCGCCGAAAGCCGGCTAGCGGCTCCCCCGCTCGAGCAGCTTCTCTGTCGGTGTCTCGAAGCCGAACTTCCGGTACAGCTCGTGTGCATCTCTCGTGTGCAGCAGCCACTTCGTGTGCGCGAGCGGCCCCTCGTCCACCGTGAAGCGGACGAGCTCGACGCCGAGGCCGCTCCCCCGAAACTCGGGCAGGACGTACAGGTCGGCGAGGTAGGACTGGGTGTGCTCGTCCGAGATCGTGCGGCTGAACCCAACCAGGCGCCCCTCTGTGTAGAGGCCGACAACGCGGGCGGCGCCGTCGAGCAGAGCGTCCATCAACTCCCGGGAGCGACCCTTCGCCCAGTACGACTCCTCGGAGATGAACCGGTGCACCTCCGCGCGGTCGATGCGCCGCGGGTCGTCGTCGAGCTCGAAGCCGCCGGGAAGATCGCGTCGCATCCACATAGGTGTACCGTCTGAGATCATGCGGCGGCGCTTTCTCTTGACGCTCGGGGTCGGCACGCTCCTCGCCGCGGCCGATCTCGCCGTCAAGGCGGCCGTGGCCACGCCGGCCGTGAACTACCACATTCGCTCCGGCGCGTGGGCGGCCCTCGTGCTCGCCGTCGTCGCGGGCTGTCTGGCTCTCGCGCGGGTTCCGTCGCTCGCGATCGCCCTCGCGGCGAGCGTGACCGCCGGGGGCGCCGCCGCCAATCTCGTCTCCTTCGCGGTGTCGGGGAGGAGCGTGGAGAACCCGCTCGTTGTCGGAGGCACGACCGTCGGCATCGCCTTCAACCTCGCCGATGTCTTCACGCTCGCGGGGATCCTGCTGCTGATGGTGACGACCAGCGTCTTCTCGATCCGCAACCGTGAGCGGCTGCGGCCACCGCGACACCGGGTCGCGCGCTTCCGCGGCTAG
>CAYGLV010000073.1:0-10370 GCA_964351025.1 uncultured Gaiellales bacterium
ATGGAGCTAGGCGGGCTCGAACCGCCGACCTCCTGGGTGCGATCCAGGCGCTCTCCCAGCTGAGCTATAGCCCCACGAGCGTGGAAAGTGTAGCGAGCGCGGCCGACAGGCTCCTAGTGCTCGTGCTCCTCGCCTGGCTCGTGGGTGTGCCCAGGCTCCGACGACGGCGCCGCGGAGGCGGACGCCGGCACGCGGCCCTCGAAGAGACGGCCGGCGCGGATCTTCGCGGCCATGTCCTTCGACTCCTCGCGGTACACGGTGCCGTCCTCGAACTCGACCACCGGATAGCGGTTCTGCCCGGAGAGCTTCTGAACAACGGTGCGCTTGCCCTTCGAGACCGGGCCCTTCACGACGTCGTACTCGATGCCCTGCTCGTTGAGCGCCGACTGAACGCGCCAGCACGGGTGAGCCTGGACCTTGACGAACACCAGCGGGCAGCGGTGCAGCTTGACGGCCATGGTTTCCCCCTCATCGTTGGCGACCCCCCTACGATACGCCCGTGCGCGCCGTCGTTCTAGATCCGGAAGGGCGGCCAGGGCTCACCGACCTGCCGGAGCCCGAAGGGCCGGGCGAGCTCGTGCGCCTGCTGGCCTGCGGGCTCTGCGGCTCCGACGTCGAGAAGCTGCGCCCGCAGCACGCCGGCACGGTGCTCGGCCACGAGGTCGTCGCCGAGACGGGAGACGGGCGGCGCGTCGCCCTCGTCCACCATTCGGCCTGCGGCGCCTGCGCGCGCTGCAACGCCGGGCACGAGTCCACCTGCGAGTCCTTTCTCGAGCCGACCATCGTTCCCGGCGGCTTCGCGGAGCGGATCAGCGCGCAGGGCTGGGTCGAGCTTCCCGGAGGCGTCGACGACGCCCGCTGCACGTTCGCCGAGCCGCTGGCCTGCGTCCTGCGCGGGGCCGCACGCGTGCCGCGGGGGCGCGTGCTCGTCGTCGGCCACGGCTTCATCGGTCGCCTCTTCGCCGCGGTGCTCGCTCACCGCGGCGACGACGTCTTCGCCGTCGACGCGGACCCGCGCCGGAACGGGCGGGCGCCCGACGGGCCTGTCGCGGCGGCCGTCCTCTGCGCGCCGGGGGGCGCCGAGACGGCGCTCGAGGCCGTCGAGCCAGGGGGCACCGTCCTCGTCTTCGCCGACGCAGGAGCGCTCCCGGCAGCCCAGGTGTACCGGCGCGAGCTGACCATCGCCGGCTCGCGATCGTCCACGCAGGCGACGATGCGGCAGGCGGTCGAGCTGCTGCCCGAGCTCGACCTGCCCGAGCCGGTCGTGCTCCCCCTCGAACGCTTCTCCGAAGGGCTCGAGCTCTTCCGTCGCCGCGAGGCGCTCAAGGTCGTCTTCGTCCCGTGAGAGCGCTGCGCTTCCACGCCCCGGGCGATGTTCGGCTCGAGGAGGTGCCGCGCCCCGAGCCCGGGCCCGGCGAGGTCGTCGTCCGCATCGAAGTCGCGCTCACGGACGGCACCGACGCGAAGGCCTACCGGCGCGGCCATCCCGTCCTGCTCGGCCCGCCGCCCTCGCCGTTCGGCCACGAGTGGTGCGGCGTGGACGTCGCCACGGGCCGCCGGGTCGTCGGCGCCAACTCGGCGCCGTGCGGCGAATGCGAGGCCTGTACGCGCGGGCAGGAGACGCTCTGCGAGTCGCTGCTCCCGCTCTGGAACGGCGCCTACGCGGAGTTCGCGCTGATCCCGGCGCGGATCGCGCGTGTGAACCTCCTCCCCGTCCCAGCCTCCCTCGCGCCCGAGATCGCCGCTCTCGTCGAGCCGCTCGCGTGCTGCCTCCACGGCGTCGAGGCGGCCGGCGTCCAGCCCGGCGACACCGTCGCGGTGCTCGGTCTCGGCCCGATCGGGCTGATGCTCTGCGCCTGCGTGGCCGACGCAGGCGGGTGGCCGGTCGGCGTCGGCGGCCGCCCGGAGCGCCGTGCCCTCGCGCCCGCGTTCGGAACGCAGCCGGGCGACGCTGCGGGCGCCGACGTCGTGATCGAAGCGGCGGGCACCGAGGAGGCCTGGAGGCAGGCCGTCGAGCTCGTCCGGCCGGGCGGCACGGTCGTCTTCTTCGGCGGGCTGCCACGCGGGACCGACGTGCCGGTGGCGAGCTACCGGCTCCACTACGAGGAGGTGACCCTGCGCGGCGCCTTCCACCACACACCCCGCCACGTCCGCGCCGCGCTTGCGTTCCTCACGAGCGGCGCCTACCCGTGGGAGCGGCTGATCACGCACGAGGTCGGGCTCGAGGGCGTCGCCGCGCTGCTCGCCGACCCGCCGCCCGACTACCTGAAAGCGGCCGTCCGGCCGTAGGCGGCGAAGAGCGTCAGGTCGGGCTCCCGCTCTCCGCGCAGGATCTCCAGGTCGACCTCGACGCAGCGGATCCCACGCGCCTCCGCGAGGGTCACGGCCTGCGGCTTGAAGCGCTGCGCCGCCAGCACGCCCCGGCAGAGCGCCTTCGCCGGGTCGAGCCGGATCCGCTCGAGGTAGCGCCCGAGCTGCTCGACCGCGTCGATCGTGCCGTGGCGCTTGATCTCGACCGCAACCCACCCGTCCGCCTCGTCCCGGCACATGAGGTCGACCGGGCCGAGGTCGGTCGGCCACTCGCGACGCACGAGCCGGAGCTCCTCGCCGAGCGCCCCCGGCTGCTCGGCAAGCGCCTCCTGCAGATCGCGCTCGACGCCGTCCTTCTCGAGCGGCGCCGCCTCGCCCATGTCGTGCACGACGTCGCTCAACACCTCGACGAGGCGGATCTTGAGCCTGTCCTCCGAGCGCCCGGCGCGCTTGCGCACGACGATCAGGCCGTCCTCCTCCTCGATCACCGTGGGTGGAGTCATCCAGTTCAGCGGCTTGTAGCCACCCGCGTCGGCGTGCACGAGCACGGAGCCGTCCGACTTCAGCAGCAGGAGCCGTGTGGACTCCGGCAGGACGGCAGTCAGACGGCCGGTGTAGACGACTTCGCAGCGGGCGACGAGCAGGCGCACCCCACGACCGTACTGTCCCCAGCGGACATGTCTGTTAACTGCGCTCGACGCGCGAGCCGCCGACGATCGCCTCGCGGCCACCGGCGAACCGAACGAGGGCCTTGCCCTTGCCGTCGTAGTCCGGCGACCACACGAGCAGCGTCGCCTCCTCGCCGGCGACGCGGCACTGCTCGCCCAGCGGAGGCGCGATCCCGCGCCAGTAGAGGACGAACGGGTTCGCCTCCCACTCGCGCCCGATCGTCGTCTCCTCGGTGTGCCCGGGCAGCACGCGCACCTCGGGCGGCAGCGCCAGCAGAACGTCAAGCACCGAGGAGCGCATCTGCTCGACGTCACCGCCGCCGACCGCATCACGGAACAGCGTGTCGCCGGTGAAGCAGGCGATCTCGTCCACGAGGAACGAGACCCCGTCGTCGGAGTGGCCCGGCGTGGGCAGCGCTTCGACCCGCAGACCGCCGGTCTCGAGCCCATCACGCACGATCTGGACGCCGTAGCGGGCGACCAGCTCCTCGTTCCCGGCCACGTGGTCGGCGTGACCGTGCGTGACGAGCAGGTGCGTGACCGTGAGGCCCTCGCGCGCAACGGCCGCGTGCAGCGGCTCGAGCGGCGCGCCGCTGTCCACGAAGACGGCCGTCCCGCCCGGCCCGTCCGCCACGAGGTAGGCGTTCGAGAGCCAATCGGGGTGCATGCTGCGCTCGATCAGCACAGGCTCACACTACTCCGCCAGGCCCGTCGTGATCCAGCTCTCCGCGGGCGTGCCCGCGAGGCCCGCGTCCGTCCGGTAGACGCGGCAGGCAAGCGCGAAGTCGCTCCGCTCACCTGCCCCGGGCTCGATGTCGCGGCCGTCCACACGCACCGTCGGCGAGCCGAGAAAGCGAAGGCGGTTCGCCTCGTCCGCCCCCGCCACGCGCACGAGCCGGACGTCCACCGCGACGCCGAGCTCCCGAGCCAGCCGGTCGACCGTCGTCGCCACGGGCGGCCAGTTCGGGCAGTCGTCGAAGTAGAGGATCTCGACGAGCCTGCTCACATGCGCGGCTCGTAGGCCTTGCCCGGCGTGCCGCCGAGAACGAGCAGCGTCGTGCCCTCGTCGGTCGTGATCGTCCGCTTCTGTCCCGAGCCGACGCGGGCCAGCGTGCCGCGCGTCAAATCCCAGCTCTCGCCGTCGGCGTGGAGCGTCGCCTTGCCCTCCAGGACGACGTAGACCTCCTCCTGCCCGTCCTCGGCGTGGTCGTGCTCCGGGTACTTGTCGTACCCCGCCGGCAGCCGCTCGACGTTCATGCCCCAGGCCGTCACCCCGAGCGACTTGCGGGCGAGCACGAAACCGCCGCCGTGCGCCGACTCCATCTCGTCGATGCCCATCACCGTCACGTTCGCCATCTCTTCCTCCCTTGAGTGGAGACCGCTGCTGTTGAATCTACCCATGCTGCGGTGGGTCACGACGATTTTTCTTGTCGCCCTGGCGTTCGTCACCCCCGCCCTGGCGGCCGAGCAGCCCCGCGTGCTCGTCGTCCCGCCGTTCTCGCTCGAGAGGTACGCGGGTCAGGGCGCGGTCGGATTGCTCGTCCCCGGGGCCGGCCCGGAGGTGACGCGGGAAGGCGCGCTCGCCTCGCTGCTCACCGGCAAGGTGCGCTCCTCGGTCCTCGGCGGCTTGCCCGTGGGCGAGCAGCTGATCCGGCTCGGCGTGGGCACGGGGCCGACCGTCTACGTCTCGCTGCCGCCTCCGGGCCGCAGCGACAACGACCGCCGCTATCCGATCGCAGTCGTCGGCGGCGGCTTCCGGGGGCTACTCGTATCGGACTCGACCCGCATTCCCGGGCTCGTCTCGGTCTCTGACGTCGCCACCGGGCGCCTTGAGTCGCGCCCGAGCACGAGCGCGGTTGCCACACTCGAGCGGCTCGACGACCGGATCGAGCGCAACGACAGGTGGCGGCTGCCGGCGACGATCGCCGTTGCGACGGCGCTGATCGCGCTCGGCGTCCTGCGCCCGAGGTGGGCGCCGCGGGCGCTCCTGCTGGCGCTCGCGCTCAACCTCTGGCTCGAGCCGTGGCTCGCCGCGCTCGCGGCGGGGCTCGCGCTCGCGCTGCCGCTCGGCGCCGCCTGCGGAGCCGTGCTCGCCGCATACCTCGTCTCGCTGGGCCTGGACGCCCAGACCGTGGCGCTCTCTCCGCTCGGCCCCTCGCAGGCGAGCCGCTTCTACGGCGTCAACAACCTGCTGGAGACGTTGCTGCTCGCGGCCACGCTGCTCGGCGTCGCCAGGCTCAGGCGCGCCGGAGTCGCCGTCGGCGCGCTCGCGCTCGTGGCGGTCGCGGGCAACCGCTTCGGTGCCGACGGCGGCGGCCTCGTCGTTCTCCTCGCCGGCCTGATCGTGCTGGCGCAGCGGCTGCGCGGCGTGACGCTGACACCGCGCAGGCTCGCGCTCGCCGCAGCCGCGGCGGTCGCGCTCGCGCTCGCGCTCGCCGGCCTGGACGCCGCGACGGGCGGCTCCTCGCACGTCACACGCGCGCTCGGCGAGGGGCCGAGCGTGCTCGCGGGCGACCTCGGCGACCGGCTCGAGCTCTCCGCGCGCCGCACGGTTGCGTCCCCGGGGCCTCTCGCGGTCGTACTTGGATCGTTGGCGCTCCTCGGCCTCGTGGCGACGCGGCGCCCGCGGACGCCCGTCACGGATGCGTTGCTCGTCGCCCTCGCCGTCTCGCTGCTCGTCAACGACACGCCCTCCGACGTGCTCGGCATCGGGGCCGCTGCGGCGATTGCGCTCCACCGACTCGAGCGCACCGCGTCCGACGAGGCGCTATAGACTTCGGCGATGCGCAGCGCAACGCTCACCGCGCTCCTCGCAGCGGTTGCCCTCGGCCTCGCCGGCTGCGGCGGCGCCAAGGAGGTCGGCGCCCTGCCGGAGACCGTGGTCGGCACCGTGCCGCAGGCGACGACCGCGGGACCGTCCACGACGCTGAAGGGCGAGGCGGAGGCCGGCGAGGATCTCTACGCGGCGAAGGGCTGCGGCGGCTGCCACACGCTCGCCGACGCAGGCTCCTCGGGCACTGTCGGCCCCAACCTCGACCAGTCGAAGTCGGCGTTCGACCTAGTGGTCGACCGCGTCACGAACGGCCGGGGCGCGATGCCACCGTTCAAGGGCCAGCTCTCCGAGCAGGAGATCGCCGACGTCGCGGCCTACGTGGCCGAGTCCGCCGGCAACTGAACCTCCCCGCCGACTTCCCGCGACACGTCGCGGCGCTCGCCTGCGACCTCGACCGGACGCTGATCGCCGAGGACGCCGAGTTGCGTCCGCGCACGATCGCGGCGCTCACCGCCGCCCGCGCCGCCGGCATCCGGGTGATCGTCGTCACCGGGCGCATGTTCCGCTCGGTGCGCCCCTACCTGGAGCACGCCGGGATCGAGGAGCCGGTCGTCTGCTACCAGGGCGCGGCGGTCGTCGAGCCGGGCAGCGGCACTTTCCTCCTGCACGAGCCGATCCCGCTCGAGGCGGCGCGGGAGGCGATCGCCGCCGTCGAAGCGGAGGGCCACCCGCTCAACTGCTACGTCGGTGACGAGCTGTACGTCGCCGAGGACACCCACTGGTCGCGCGCCTACGCGGAGTTCCAGAACATCCCGGTGACGGCGGTCGGGCCGCTGCTCGACTGGCTGACGCAGCCACCGACCAAGCTCGTCGCCGTGGGCGATCCGGACGAGCTCGACGGGCTGAAAGCCCGCCTGCGTGAGCAGTTCGGTCGCCGGCTGTACATCTCCAAGTCTCTCCCCTACTTCCTCGAGCTCGCGAGCCCCCTTGTCTCGAAGGGGAGCGGGATCGCGTTCGTCGCCGAGCGGCTCGGCTTCGCGGCGGCAGGCACGGTGGCCTTCGGCGACGGCGAGAACGACATCGAGCTGCTCGAGTGGGCCGGCTACGCGATCGCGGTCGGGAACGCCCACCCGTCTCTGCAGGTGCTCGCCGACTGGGCCTGCCCCGGGCCGGAAGTGGAGGGGGTCGCCCAGGTGGTCGAGGCCCTTCTAGACTCCAGGGCATGATCGATCTCAAGGCGGCCCGCGCGGATCCGGACGGCTTCCGCGCAGCGCTCGCCCGGAAGGGCGCCGCGCAGGCATTCGACGCGCTGCTGGCGGCCGACGAGCGGTGGCGCGCGCTCGTGCCGCGGGTGGACGAGTTGCGCGCCGCAACGAAGCTGAAGGGCAAGCCGACGCCGGAGCAGCTCGCCGAAGTCCAGGGCGTGAAGGACGAGCTGAAGGCGGTCGAGACGGAGATTGCCGCCGCCGAGGCCGAGCGGGACTCGCTCGCGCTCCGCGTCCCGAACCCGCCGAGCGAGGACGTGCCCGACGGCTCGACCGAGGACGACGTGCTCGAAGTGCGCCGAGTCGGCGAGCCGCCCGAGCTGTCCGACCCGCGCGAGCACACCGAGATCGGCCGCTTCGACATGGAGCGCGCCGCGCGCATGTCGGGAGCGCGCTTCGGCTACTGGATCGGCGACACGGCGCGGCTCTCGCTCGCGCTCTACCGGTACGCGCTCGACCGGCTCGCCGAGAAGGGCTTCCAGACCGTGTTGCCGCCCGTGCTCGTCCGCGAGGAAGCGCTGATCGGCACCGGCGCGTTCCCGAGCGACGAGGCCAACGTCTACGAGCTCCCCGCCGACGGGCTCTACCTCACCGGTACCGCCGAGATCCCGGTCGCGAGCCTCCACGCCGGCGAGATCCTCGCGGTCGAGGAGCTGCCACTCCGATACGTCGCCTTCTCTTCGTGCTTCCGCCGCGAGGCGGGAGCAGCCGGCCGGGACACGCGCGGGATGATCCGCGTCCACCAGTTCAACAAGGTCGAGCAGTTCTCGCTGACGCGCCCCGAGGACTCGTGGGACGAGCACGAGCTGCTGCTCGCGAACACCGAGGAGCTCGTGCGCGACCTCGGCCTGCCGTACCGGATCGTCGTGCTGCCGGCCGGGGACATGTCCAGCGCGTCCGCGAAGACCTACGACGTCGAGATCTGGTTCCCCAGCCAGGAGCGCTACCGCGAGACAGCGTCGATCTCGAACACGACCGACTTCCAGGCGCGCCGCCTCGGCATCCGCGTGCGCGGCGACAGGGGGCCCGAGCCCGTGCACATGCTGAACGGCACCGCCGTGGTCGACCGGATGGCGCTCGCGATCCTCGAGTGCTTCCAGGGCGACGTGCCGGACGCGCTGCTGCCGTACGGCGCGCCCGAGCGGATCTCCCGTTAACGGCGACCTCGCCCGCGCGCTCGCCTTCCTGCGCCGCGTCTACGCCGGTCGCGCGGGGCGCGTGAAGGAGCACCCGTGGGGGATCGCGCTGCTGACGGACGACCTGCCGCGCGTCTGGGACCTGAATTTCACGCTGGTCGACCGCTGGGAGGGCTCGGCCGCCGAGCTCGCCGCCGAGGCCGACCGCGTGCTGGGAGCGGCGGGCCTGCGCCACCGCAAGGTCGCGATCCACGACCAGGCGCTCGGCGCGCGGCTCTGGCCCGAGCTGCCGGTGGGCTCGTGGCCCTTCCACGACCGCTACCTCGTCATGGCACACCGGCGCGAGCCGGACCGGCCCGGCGATCCGTCGCTGGAGGTAGCCGAGCTCGATCTCGATGCCTACCTCCGCGCGCACGAGCCGGTCGTCCGTGCCGAGCCGTACGGCTCGGACGAGGAGACGGCGCGCCAGCTGCTCGAGCTGCCGCGCCGCGTTGCGGCCGCGATCGAGACACGCTTCTTCGGAGGCCTCGTCGACGGCAGGGCCGTGTCTCTCGCCTCGCTCCTCCTCGACGGCCCTGTCGCCCAGATCGAGGACGTGGCCACATTGCAGGAGCACCGCAGCAAGGGGCTCGCGCGCGCCGTCGTGTTGCGCTGCGTCGCGGAGGCCCGGCGGGCGGGAGCCGAGCTCGTGTTCCTCGTCGCCGACGGCAAGGACTGGCCGAAGGAGCTCTACGCCCGCTTCGGCTTCGACCCGATCGGGGTCGAGACGATGTTCGGCCGCCCGACCGAGTAGCGCCGGCGCTGAGACCGCGCGCGTCGGACGCTAGCCCTCAGCGCTCACCACCGGCTCGTGCAGCGCGAAGCGCTCGTGCACGGCTTGCACCGCACGCTCGGCGTCGGCGGCCGGCACGACGCACGAGATCCGGATCGGCGATGTCGAGATGATCCGGATGTTGATACCGGCCTCGGCGAGCGCGTCGAACATGTCCGCCGCGACGCCCGGGTGTGTGCGCATCCCGGCGCCGACGAGCGAGATCTTGGCGACGTCGGGGTCGTGCGCGATGCCGCCGGCGCCGATCTCCTCGGCGAGCGGCGCGAGGATCTTCTCCGCGCGGGCGGTATCCGCCTTCGGCAGGGTGAACGAGATGTCCGTGTGCCCTGCCGCCGAGACGTTCTGGACGATCATGTCGACGTTGACGCCCGCGTCTGCGAGTGCCCGGAAGACGCGTGCGGCGATGCCCGGCCGGTCGGGGACGCCGAGGATCGTCGCCTCCGCCTCCGAGGTGTCGAGCGCGATGCCCGAGATGATCGGCTGCTCCATCAGCTCCTCCTGACTGACGATCCACGTCCCCTCGGCTTCCGAGAACGCAGAACGGACGTGGATACGGACTCCATGATTGCGGGCGAACTCGACCGAGCGGAGCATCAGCACCTTCGCGCCGGACGCGGACAGCTCGAGCATCTCCTCGTAGGAGACGGCAGTGAGCTTGCGCGCACCGGGCACCATGCGCGGGTCGGCGGTGAAGACACCCTCGACATCGGTGTAGATCTCGCAGACGTCCGCGCCGACCGCCGCGGCGAGCGCGACGGCGGTCGCGTCCGAGCCGCCCCGCCCGAGGGTCGTCACCTCGAGCTGGGTCGAGACGCCCTGGAAGCCGGCGACGAGCACGATCTCGCCTCCGGCGAGCGCCTTGTGGATGCGCTCCGCCCGCACTTCGAGGATCTTCGCGCGCCCGTGTGCCGTGTCGGTCACGATCCCCGCCTGCGACCCGGTGAGCGAGATCGCCCGGTGGCCGAGGTCGTGGATCGCCATCGCGGCGAGCGCGCACGAGATCCGCTCTCCGACCGAGAGCAGCATGTCGAGCTCGCGCGCGGCCGGCTCCGGCGAGACCTCGTGCGCGAGCGCCAGCAGGTCGTCGGTGGCCTTCCCCATGGCAGAGAGGACGCCGACGACGTCATGCCCCTGCTCGCGCGCGGCCACGAGTCGGCGCGCGACCGCTTTCAGCCGCTCGGGGCCGGCGACCGACGTGCCGCCGAACTTCTGGACGACGAGACCCACGCGACGGACGCTACCTGGGTGGGCGGCATTCGGCGCTGCTGCGCACCGCAGGCGCTCGCTCCGCCAGAATGACGGGCGGCGGGGTGCCGGAGCGGTCGAACGGCGCGGTCTTGAAAACCGTTGGGCGTGCAAGCGTCCCGTGGGTTCGAATCCCACCCC
>CAYGLV010000074.1:0-3058 GCA_964351025.1 uncultured Gaiellales bacterium
CGGCCGCGGCGGCGACGTCGCCCGGGCGGCAGTAGAAGCGCGCGGGCCGGCCCGCGCGGTACTGGCAGATCCAGTGGCCGAGCTCGTGGGCGACCGTGAAGCGGTGGCGGCGGATCGGCTGCCTGACGCCCGAGCCATGCCCCGATGAGACATCTGGCGCCGGGCGCGGTGCCTGTGCTGAGCTACTCCGGTGTCTCGAACGACAACGCCGCTCTACGAGGTCTTTCCCGGGGCTGACTTCCCAGGTGTCGCATACCGCATCGTTCAGCGGTGTCCGCCGACGCTTCGCGACTTTCTCTCCTACGAGGCTCTCGGCCGTCGGTACGACCGGCGCGACTTCTTCAAGGGAACGGGAGTGTCCATGCGGACGAGCCCCGCACGAGCGCGTGCTGTCGCTCGACGCTTTTCTCTCGGAGGCGCCATCGCCACCGTCGACCTCGCCGCAGAGGGAATCGTGTGGTCGCCCACCGGCCCTCGGGGGCACATCACCGTCTGGGCGCCGCCGGAACTCCTGCTCGCTTGCGTGCTTCAATGTGAGAGCCATGACCATTGAGGGGCGCTACATCCTGCTCGACCAGCTGTCGATGAACGAGCTCGGCGAGTTCGACACGTTCGCCGAGGCGGAAGCGTGCTTCCTCCGGTTCGTCAAGGCGGAGCCGACCGCCGTCGAGCACCTCGAGATCTGGGACGACGACGAGGACACCCGCCTCGACGTCGACCCGGACAAGATCAGGGCCGTCACCGCCGCGTAGCTCACCGAGGCGATCGCCTCGACCGGCACGGGCAGCTCGGCGCCGCCCAAGGCGGCGTGGTAGCGCGCCCGCGGCCGATACGCGCGCGGGTCTGTGATTCGGCCACCCGACATGTCCTGATTGTCCAGTGTCAGCGCTCTCAATGGAAGGGATCGTTCATCTAGTCAACGGCGGGGTCTTCCGGCCTTATGACGCCTGGAGCTCGCCGGCGACGGCCTCGACGACCGCAGTCGCGTGCTCGAAGGCGTCCCGAACCTCGTAGGCGTCGATCCGCAGCGCCTCGTACTCGCTCTGGTGTCGTAGATCGCGAAGCGCGTCGAACTCGTCGAGCTGGACGTCGATCTCGAGATGGTCGAGGGCGGCCCGCCCGTACTCCCCGGTCTTCACGTGGTCGGCCCCGCGCGTCACGCGATAGCCGCTCGCGCGCATGTGCGCGACGATCGCCTTGCGCATCGCGTCGTACAGCAGCGCGAGCGCGGCCCCGGGGTCGTCGTCGACGATCTTCTTTGCCGAAGCGATGTGCGTGCGGGCACTGTCGAGCTCTACGATCGCCGTCTCTGGGTCAGGCTGCGTCGTGCGCAACCTGCCGTCGCGTAGGAGCTGTTCGACCTCAGCCGCGGTCATGAGCTTCGTCGAGGGCTACCAGGGGCGCCTGCTTCAGCGAGCGGACGAAACGGGTCTCGCCGGAGTCCCAGCCCTCCTTCGTCACGACGGTCGGATTCACCTCGAGCCCGAGCTCTCGGCCAGCTTCTCGGCAGACTCGCGCGAGCGCACGCCGATCCGGCCGTCCGACGACGAGCAGATCGATATCGGCCGGAGCCGGCCCGGCCTCACCGTGGTAGCGGCTGGCCCACGAGCCGAAAATGTATGCGGCCTCGACCCCGGGAAGCCCGCGCAGCGATCGTGCAAGCACAGTCGACGGACCGAACGCCTTGAAGATGAGCGCCGAGAGCTCCGGGTAGAACGGCGAGCGCTCATCGGGCCGGACGACCCGCGCGCGGCCGATGCGCTCGCTGACGACAAGACCGGCCTGCTCCAGCCGGTTCACCTCGCGGAGCACCGTTGCCGCATCGAGCCCGATCTCGCGTGCGAGACCTGCGAGCGGGATCGGCTCCTCCGGGTGCAGGAAGACGCGGGCGAGCAGCCGTCCCTGACCACGGGAGCGGAAGATGGGCAGCAGCGGAGGGGCATCCGTTCTCATCGTGCCTATGATGCACTACATCATGCGTTATACGCAAGTCTCTGGGTAGCCGACCGCGGCGAGGAACACCGGTCGTGCAGACACGTGCACGTACCGAGAGCGTGCTACCGTCCGAGCGTAGATCCCCCCTGTCGCTTCGGTGGCAGGGCGCGAGGCCGCCGCAAGGCGGCTTCAGCATTTTCCGGACATCCAGATCGTGACGAAGGAGCTCCAGCCTGCAGGCTGGTAGAGGACTCTCGAGCCGACCCTTTTTAGATGAGCAGCCGTGCTCTCCGCGACGAGAGCGATCTGCTCCACGGGCTCGGGCAGCTCGGCGCCGCCGAAGGCGGCGTGGTAGCGCTCCCTCAGCTCGTAGACCCCCGCGTCGGTGACCGGTCCCGGCATCGTCCTCCCGCAGTCGGCGGCGCGGGCCGCTTCAGCGCGGCCCGCGGAACAGGCGGTCGACCTCGTCGTCCGTCTCGGCTTCCGACTCTAGACCAGCGAGAGGCATGTCTTCAATAGGCAAGCTCGTTTGGACGGCGGATGACGGCCGTAGATGTCCTCGTACACTACGAGGGCAGCGAAGGTCGCATCGTGACCGCGTTTCCGCGGAGGTGGTTGCCATGAGCGTCAGGCTGGGCGGCATCGAGTTCGACAACGTGGACTACGACCGCGAGGTTGACGTGCTCTACCTGCACGTCGGCGAGTCCAGTACGGCGGTCGACTGGGACGAGTCGCCGGAGGGCCACCACCTGCGTTTCGGCGCGGACGGGCAGCTCGTCGGCATCACGATCGTGAACGCGCGCCGGCTGCTCGACGAGGACGGCGTGATCGTGATCACGCTCCCCGAGCGCCGGATCGAGACGCGCGACCTCGGCGACGTGCTCGCCCCCGCGTAGCGCGGGTACCACGGTGAAAATCGCAGGGATCGAGTTCGATCGGGTCGTCTACGACCGCGAAGCCGATGTTCTCTACCTCCACGTCGGCGATCCGAGCACGGCAGTCGACTTCGACGGGACGGCCGAGGGCCACGCGACGCGCTACGGGGCGGACGGTGCGCTCATCGGTCTTACGATCGTGAACGCGCGCCGGCTGCTCGACGAGGACGGCGTGATCGTGATCACGC
>CAYGLV010000074.1:3158-9975 GCA_964351025.1 uncultured Gaiellales bacterium
CGATCGTGAACGCGCGCCGGCTGCTCGACGAGGACGGCGTGATCGTGATCACGCTGCCCGAGCGCCGCATTGAGACGCGCGACCTCGGCGACGTGCTCACCCCCGCGTAACGCGCCCCAGACGCTTCGGCCTACGCCGGCCCTCAGTGCGCGAACCCCTCCCGCAGCGGCGGCTGCCCCGCGATCCAGGCGCGCATCGCGGCCACCTGCTCCTCGCGCGGCTCGGGCGGTGTCACCGTGGCGAGGAAGGAGTCGAGCAGCCCGGCCAGCTCGTCGCGCCGGCCGCCCGCGCGGGCGAGGTAGTCGAGCACGTCGGGATCTTGACCGGCGGAGAAGCTCGCCACGAACTCGGCGAACTGCTCCCCGACACGCCGGGCCCTACCCGGCCCCATAGGCCTCCTTCAGCCGCCTCCGGCAGCGGAAGAGCGCCTGGTCGACCGCGTTCCGGGTCATTCCCAGCAGGCCCGCGATCGTCGGAGGATCGAGCTCGTGCAGGTAGCGGAGCAGGCCGGCGCGCCGGTCTCCCTCGGGCAGCCCGGCGAGCAGCTGCTCGATCTGCACGCGTTCGTGGGCGCCGTCGGGCGGGGCGGCCGGCTCCCAGTCCTCGGGGAGCGGCTCCGTCGCCCGCTGCTCGAAGTGGTCGCGAATCGTGTAGGTGATCACCTGGTTCACGATCACGCGGTAGGGGTGGTCGCCGTACGTCTTCCCGCGACGCTGCTCGGCGAGCAGCCGCAGCCGGACGTTCTGCGCGACGTCGTCGGCGTCGGCGCGGCAGGAGATGCGCGCCCGGCAGCGGCCGCGGATGACGGGGTCGTACCGCGCGAGTAGACGGGCGATGTCTCCGGCCGCGAGCCACCGAGCGTCTTCGGCGTCACCTTCACAGTCAGGGCTCGCGGCGTACAGGGCACGATCTTACGGACGCCCACGCGGCCGTGACCGGCGAACTTCGCCAGAAGTCAGGTGAGGGGTCGTGCCATTAGGATCGCGTCCACGTAGCCCCCGTCGCGGCGGTAGTGGGCGGCGCGATAGCCCTCGCGGACGTAGCCGTACGCCTCGTAGAGCGCGATTGCGGCCCCGTTGTGCGGGAAGACGTGCAGCTCGAGCTTCGCGACGCCGGCACCCCGCGCCCACCCGTCGGCGGTCTCGAGCAGCGTGCGGCCGACACCGCGGCGGCGGTGGGCGGCGGCCACCAGCAGGCCGAGGTCGGCGATGTGGTGACAGGCCGGATGCGGGTCGCGGACGAGCGAGAGGCGCGCGACGACCTCGCCGTCCTCGCTCTCGGCGACGAAGACGGCGGCGTGCGCATAGTGGCGCAGCGCCTTCAGGTAGCGGCGCTCGTCGGCCACCGTGCGCCAGCCGCCCGCGGAGATGAGCCAGCCCTCCGGCTCGCCACCGACGGCCTTCGAGAGCGCGACGAGCTGCGCTGCGTCGTCGGGCGCCGCGGGACGGATCGCGTACGTCACGCGACCACGATGCCATGCCCGCCGCGGCGCGGGTCGCCGGCGGCGGCGAGGCTCCCGCCGGCGCCGGTCTCGACGGCCGACACGCCGCCGAAGTAGAGGTTGAGCCCGCCCCAGCGGACGACGTCGTGGCCGAGCGCGGCGAGCCCGTCCGCCGGGCCGCCCGCCTCGACCTCCACCCGGGTGCCGTCGAGATGGACGCGCGGCGCCGCGATCGCCTCGGCGACCGGCAGCCCGTGGCCGGCGACGTTCGTCACGACCTGGAGGATCGCCCCGCGCAGGCGGATCGAGCCGGCGCTGCCGAGGACGAGCCGCGGACGGCCGTCCTCGAGCAGGAGCGAGGGGGCCATCATGCTCGTCAGGCGGGCGCCGGGGCGGGTCGAGCCGCCGATCAGGTCGAGCTCGCCGAGCATGTTGTTCAGCTGGAAGCCGCCGGCGATCACGCCGGAGCCGGAGCCCGACGAGGCCGAGAGCGCGGCCACGTTGCCCTCCCCGTCGACGACCGAGATGTGCGTCGTGCCCGTCAGGCGGGCGGCGGCGTCCCGCAGCGTCGCCTCGGCGAGCAGGCGGCGGGTGAGACGGCGCCCGCGGGCCTGCTGCTGCTCGCGCATCACCTCGACGAGCCGGGCCGCGGCGGCGGCGCTGCCGGCCGGGCCGCCGAGCCCGAGCCGGTCGAGCAGCCCCAGCCCGTGGGCGATCAGCACCCCGCCGGAGGACGGCGGCGGGTTCGAGAGGAACCGGCGGCCGAGGAAGCTCGTCTCGACGGGCCGGCGCACGCTCACGCGGTACGCCTCGAGGTCGCGGCGGGGCAGGAGCCCGTCGAGGAGCTCGGGCAGGGCGCTCGAGCCCTCGCCGGCGAGGCGATCGAGCGTGTCGGCGAGCGCGGGCAGGCGCAGCGTGGCGCCCACCCGGGGCGGCGGGTAGATGGCACGGCCCTCCGGGGTCCGCCTCAGCGTCGTGTCGAGGATCTCGTGCAGGAACGTCTGCTCGGGGGTCAGCTCGACGCCCGCGCGGGCGAGTGCGGCGGCGGGAGCGACGAGCTCGCGCCATGGGATCGTCGCGTGGGCCCGGTGGATCGCCTCGAGCCCGGGCACCGTCCCTGGCACCGCGCAGGAGGCTTCGCCGACGTGGAAGCGCTGTGTGGAGGCGTCGGCGAAGTCGACCACGACCTCGTCCATCCCGCCGCGGCGCTCGGACGGGATCGCCGCGAAGAAGTCGAAAACCCGGGTCGAGGCGTCGAGGGCCCGGTACACTAATCCGAACCCTCCGCCACCTGGACCGGTGAGAGGGCTCTCGGCTACCCACGACGCGAAGGCGGCCGCGAGGCACGCGTCCACCGCGTTGCCACCAGCCTCGAGCACACGCGCTCCCGCTTCCGCGGTGACCCTGTGACCCGCCGCGATGGCACCCCGCATGGGGGAGAGAGTAATGCCGGCAGCTTTCCGGCCGATAGGGAGTTGAGATGCATCTACCGTTCCGCCTCCGCCACGTCGTCTTCGGCGCGCTCTCACTTGCAGCCCTCGCAGCCGTCGCGACGACGCCGCAGCTGCTGGGGCACCAGATGCACGAGGGAATCGTCGGGCTGGCGGATGCGCGGGCGATCTGGCTCTGGCTCGCGGCGACGGCGTCCGCCGGCGGGCTGCTCTCGCTCTCCTTCGCGTGGCGCTCGGCACTCGGCCCGTGCGGCGGCGAGACCTCGCGCGTCGACGCGGCATCGCGCTACGGCGCGGGCTCGCTCGCCGGTTCCCTCCTCCCCGCCAAGGTCAACTCGGCCGTGCGGATCGTGCTCTTCTCGCGCACGATCCCCAATGAGGGGCGCCTGTGGACGAGCGGCGGCGTCGCCTCCGCGATCGGCGCCGCACACGCGCTCTGGCTCGCGATCCTGCTCGCCTACGCGGGTGCGAGCGGCGTGCTGCCGCTCTGGCCGCTCGCGGCGCTCGCGCTCGCGGTGGCGGCCGCTGCAGGCGTGGCCGTGGTCGCGCGCAGCAGGCAGCCGCGCCACAAGGTCTCGCACGCGCTCGACGTCTTCCGCGTGCTCGGCAGCTCGCCCCGCGCGACGGCGACCCTGCTCGGCTGGACGGGGCTCGCGCTGCTCGCCCGTGTCGCGGGCATGACGGCGATCGCGATGGCGCTCGGTGTCGAGCGCCCGTTCGCCGCAGCGCTCCTCGTCGTCCCCGCCGTCGAGCTCGCGGGCCTGCTCCCGCTCACCCCGGGCAACATCGGCGTGACGGCCGCCGCCGCAGCGTTCGCGCTGCGGGCGCACGGGGCGCCCGAGGAGATCGCGCTCGCCGCAGGGGTCGCGTTCAACGCGGTCGAGGCCGCGACGAGCATCGCCTTCGGCGCCGCCGGAGTCCTCCAGCTCGCGACCCGCCTGCCGCGCTGGGCGGTCCAGACCGCGGCCGCCTGCGGAGTCGCCGGAATCACAGGCGCGTTCTCGCTGACCGTGCTCGTCCCGCTCGTTTAGGGGCCTGTCCGGAAGATGAACCAGGGCGCCTGACAGGCGCCAGGCGGCACGATGCCGCGTCCTCGGTCGCGCCGATATGCCCGCATATCGGCACTCCCTGCGTCCTTGCCTCGTACCACCTGTCGCGTGTCATCCACCGTGGCCACTTTCCGGACAGGCCCCTAGGGCATCCCCATCCCGCCCGGCTCGACGAGACCGGGGACGCTGCCGGGATCGAGCGCGATCCAGACGCCGAGGGCGACGAAGGCGAGCGCCAGCGGGCGCGTCAGGCGGTCGCCGAACGGCAGCACCTTCTCGGCGAAGATGATGGCGCCGATCGCGGCCATCCAGAAGAGGCTCATCACGCCGAGAGCGAACAGGGCGAGCATCAGGCCGAAGCAGCAGCCGACGCACCAGACGCCGTGCTCGGCTCCCATGCGGACGGCGCCGAGCCGGCCCGTGCGCCAGCCGTGGAGGACGAAGTGGAGCGGCGTGCGGCAGTGGCGCAGGCACACGTCCTTCAGCGGCGTCAGCTCGTAGAGGCCGGCGGCGGCCACGGCGCCGCCCGCAAGCCACGGGCCCGCCCGGTCCCAGGCGAAGAAGCCGGCGTCGAGCGAGCGCAGGCCGCGCGAGGCGGCGTAGGCCAGCAGGCCGTACGCCGTCCAGGCGGCGAGGTAGCCCCCGACGAAGAGCCAGGTCGGCGCGGTGCCTGAGCGCTCGCGCGCGATGCGGGCGTAGAGCAGCACCATCGGCAGCACCGACGGCAGCATCATCGCCGCCATCATCGTCACCCAGACGCCGAGGTACCAGCCGAGCCCGCCGAGGTCGGTACCGGGGCCGGCGTCCATGCCGCGCATGCGCTCGAGCGTGACGAGCCACGCGGCGAGGGCCGCGGCGAGAACGAGCGGGGCCAGAACACGGGGACGGGCGAGGGCGCTCACCGGGGCGCGAGCCTAGCGCGCCGGGCGTCTTTTGGGACAAAGGCGTGTCAAATATGCCTCATTTGCGCTCTCTGATGCGTATACTCTTAGCGTGGTCAAGCGTACGTCCATGAACGTGGATCTCGATCTCGTCAGAGAGGCGCAGGAAGTGCTCGGCACCCAGGGCACGACCGAGACCGTGCACGCGGCCCTGCGGGAGATCGTGCGCCGGGAGCGGCTGCGGCGGCTGGCACAACGCGACTTCTCGGATCTGGACCTCGCCGAGGTCCGCAAATGGCGGACGGAGACCAGAGACTGGGCCCGCTAGCCGACACGAGCGCGTGGACGACCAGGCGCCGCGACCCGGAGGTCTCGCGCGCCTTCGGCGAGCTCGTCGAGCAGGGGTGCATCGCCACGTGCGGTCCGGTCAAGCTGGAGATCCTCCGCACCGCGCGCGACGCGAACGAGTTCGCCGCGATTCGCGAGGAGCTCGATGCGCTTACCGACGTCCCGACCGGCGAGGATGTCTGGAGACGGGCGGCCGACGTCTTCGAGGCCCTCGCGCGGCGAGGCCCTCTCCACCACCGTCAAGTTGCGCTGCCCGACCTCGTGATCGCAGCGGCCGCCGAGGTCGCGGGCCTCGAGCTGCTCCACTACGACCGGCATTTCGAGCTGATCGCCGAGATCACCGGCCAGCCGGTGCGTGCGCTCGCGCCGCTCGGCTCGCTCTAGATGATTGATTCCCAATCACCGCACCCCCGAGTGGGGGCCTGGGCACGGCGCATCGCGGCCGCCACGCTGCTTGACCCATGCCCTCCCTGAAGGCACGCCGATCGGGAATCAATCATCTAGTCGCGCAGGAAGCTCGGCGGCTCGAGCAGGTCTTCGGCACGGATTCCGGAGCCGACCGCTGCCCCCGTGAAGGACGGCGACGACGACCCGGCGCGGCGGCGCGTGCCACCGAGGCCGGTCGCGACGACCGTCACCCACATCTGCCCGGCCAGCCGCTCGTCCACGGTCGCGCCGAAGATGATGTTCGTGTCGTCGGTCGCAGCCTGGCGCACGACCTGGGCCGCCTCGTTCACCTCGAGCAGGCTGAGGTCCTCGCCGCCCGCGATCGAGAGCAGGATCCCGCGCGCACCGACGATCTCGGTGTCGATGAGGGGCGAGCGCAGCGCCCGCTCTGCCGCCTCACGGGCCCGGTTCTCGCCGGTGGCGAAGCCGATCCCCATCAGGGCGCTGCCGGCGTCGCTCATGATCGTGCGCACGTCGGCGAAGTCGAGGTTGATCAGGCCGGGCATCGTGATCAGGTCGCAGATGCCCTGGACACCCTGACGGAGCACGTCGTCGGCGATCTTGAAGGCGTCGAGCATCGAGGTCGAGCGGTCGAGCACCTCGAGCAGGCGGTCGTTCGGGATCACGATCACGGTGTCGCAGGCGGCGCGCAGCATCTCGACGCCGGCGTCGGCGGACTGCTTGCGCCGCGTCCCCTCGAACTTGAACGGGGTCGTGACGATGCCGACCGTGAGCGCGCCGAGCTCGCGCGCGATCCGCGCGACGACGGGCGCCGCGCCCGAGCCCGTGCCTCCGCCCTCGCCCGCGGTCACGAAGACCATGTCCGAGCCTCGGAGCGCGTGCTTGATCTGATCCTGGCTCTCCTCGGCGGCGCGCCGCCCGATCTCGGGGTCGGCACCGGAGCCGAGCCCCTCGGTCAGCTCGCGGCCGATGTGGATCTTCACCGGCGCGTCCGAGAGCGCGAGCTGCTGGACGTCGGTGTTGAGGCCGAGGAACTCGACCTGGGAGATGCCCGCGTCGATCATCCGGTTGACCGCGTTGATGCCGGCGCCGCCGACACCGATCACGCGGATCATCGCGAGGTACGACGCCGCGTCGCCGCGCGGGGCGTAGTTGACGCGCGCCGGGGACTCGGGCATCGCCGCGAAGCGGCTCGCCGGGGGCTGGTAGGGGCGTTCGCGCGCCGGCTCGGGCGGGGCC
>CAYGLV010000075.1:0-9568 GCA_964351025.1 uncultured Gaiellales bacterium
GTGGCGGGTCTCGCTCGTGCAGGCTCGCGCAAGCGTGACGGTCGGGGCCTCTAAGCCGTCCGGGCGCGCGCCCGCCACGATCGACGTCCGTGCCACGCTCCGCTCGGCGGACACGTCCGTGAGTATCGCGGGACGGTCGCTCGTGCTCGAGTCGTTCGACGGCGCCGCCTGGATGCGCGCGTCGCGCGCGAGAACCGATCCGCGGGGCGCAGCCCGCTGGCGCTTTACGCTCTCGGCCGGCAGCTACCGCGTGCGGGTCCGTTTCGCCGGGGCCGACGATCTCCGGGCGACAGTCAGCCGGCCACTCGCTGTCTCGGTGCGCGGGCGCTAACCGCCGACGCGCTCGATCTGGGCGCCGATCCCGCGCAGGCGCTCGTCGATGCGCTCGTACCCGCGGTCGATCTGCCGGATGTTCCCGATCCGAGAGGTGCCCTCCGCGCACAGGCTTGCGATCAGGAGCGCCATACCGGCACGGATGTCGGGGCTCTCCATTCGCTCACCGACGAGCTCCGCGGGACCCGTGACGACAGCTCGGTGGGGATCGCAGAGAATGATCCGCGCGCCCATCGCGACGAGCTTGTCCACGAAGAAGAGCCGGCTCTCGAACATCTTCTCGAAGATGAGAATCGTCCCCCTCGCCTGCGTCGCGACCGTGAGTGCGATAGACGTGAGATCGGCCGGAAACGCAGGCCAGGGGCCGTCCTCGATCTTCGGGATCTGGCCACCGAGGTCGTCCCGGATCACGAGCTCCTGAAACGGCGGTACGCGCACGCTCGTCCCGGCCACCTCGACCCGGATGCCGAGCCGCTCGAAGACAGGCAGGATCGGTGCGAGATCGTCTGGCGCCGCGTCCTCGATCGTGAGGTCGGCACCGGTGACCGCCGCCAGGCCGATGAAGCTCGCCACCTCGATGTGCTCCGGCCCGATCCGCCACTCGCCCCCGGACAGGGAGCGCACCCCTTCGATCCGCAGAACATTGGACGCGATCCCATCGATGTGGGCGCCGAGCGAGACGAGGAAGCGGCAGAGATCCTGCACGTGCGGCTCGCAGGCGGCGTTGGCGATCGTCGTCTCGCCGTCGGCCAGCACGGCGGCCATGACGGTGTTCTCGGTCGCCATCACACTCGCCTCCTCGAGGAAGATCGTCCTCCCACGCAGGCCGTCCGTGTGCATCTCGTAGCCACCGTCGATCACGATCGTCGCGCCAAGCTCGGTGAAGGCGCGGATGTGCGGGTCGAGCCGGCGGCGGCCGATCACATCGCCTCCGGGGGGTGGCACGGTGACCCGACCGAAGCGAGCAAGGAGCGGGCCGGTGAGCAGGAACGAGGCCCGGATCTGGCGACATAGCTCGTCGTCCAGGTCGAGCTTCGTGACGTCCGCGGCGTGGACCGCGACCTCGTTGGCGCCGGTCCAGGCAACGTCCACGCCGATGTCGGCGAGCAGTTCGATCATCGTCTCGACGTCGCGGATGCGCGGCACGTTCGAGAGCTGCACCGGCTCTCCGGTCAGCAGGCACGCGGCGAGGATCGGCAGGGCGCCGTTCTTGTTTCCGGCAGCCCGAATGGTCCCCGCAAGGGGGTGTCCACCCTCGATGACGAAAGAGTCCACGGGCGGCGGGTATCGTACCGGCCGCTGTGGAGATCACACGCGAACGCGCCTGGGAGACGTTGACTCGCTACACCAAGAGCGAGTCGCTCCTGCGGCACGCCCTCGCAGTCGAGGCGTCAACGCGCTTCTACGCGCGCAGTGGCGGCGAGGACGAGGCGCTCTGGGGTGCCGTCGCTCTGCTCCACGACTTCGACTACGAGATCCACCCGACGCTGGACAAGCACCCGCAGGACGGTGCGCCGATCCTGCGCGAGGAGGGTTGGCCCGAGCAGGTGATCGAAGCTGTTCTCTCCCACGCCGAGCACCTCGCGCTCCCCCGCGACACGCCGCTCAAGCGCACGCTCTTCGCCTGTGACGAGCTATCGGGGTTCGTGCATGCCTGCGGGCTCGTGAGGCCGACCGGCCTCGAGGGGCTCGAGCCGAAGTCGGTGCGGAAGAAGCTGAAGCAGCCGTCGTTCGCGGCCGGCGTGCACCGCGACGAGGTCTACCAGGGGGCCGAACTGCTCGGGCTCGAGCTGGACGAGCACATCGCGAACGTCGTAGTGGCGCTGCAGCCGATCGCCGCCGAGCTCGGCCTGCGCACCGCAGCAGACGTCTAGAGCGCCTCGCAGAGACGCTCGAGGTCGCCGTCGCTCGTCCACCAGCCGCACGAAGCCCGGACAAGGCCCGTTCCCGGGACATCACGGACGACGACGCCGGCCGCATACAGGCGCGCGACGGTCTCGCCGGCGTCGCCGGAGGGCCGGAAGGAAACCAGCGTCCGGCCACCCGCGACGACCTCGGCCTTGCCGTCGAGCATCAGGCGCAGCCGGCCCGCCACGGCGGCTGCGCGAGCGTGACCCCAGTCCGGCACGCCGTCGAGCGCCGCGAGCAGGCCCGCGAGCGACGCCGGCGGGATCCAGTTCGGATCGAACCGCGCCGCTCCAGGCCGCGGGGTGTAGCGCCCGTCGGGCTCGTAGTCCGCCTTCGAGAAGTAGCTCGGGCGGGCGATGCGGAGCCGCTCGGGGTCGGCGACGACGAGCGCGCCCGTCGAGTCGGGCCCGCAGAGCCATTTCTGGCCCGAGATGGTGAGAAAGTCGAGGGCGGAGCCATCCACCGGGATCGCTCCCACCGACTGGGCGCCGTCGGCGAGCACCGGCAGCCCGGACCGGGCCTTCAGCTCGGCGAGCGGAAGCTCACGCCCGGTGGTCCAGAGCACCTGGGAGAGCGCCAGCAGCCGTGTTCGCGGCGTGACCGCGGCGAGGATCGCGCCCGTCGCAGGCTCGGCGACGACGACCCGGGCTCCCGAAGCGTGCAAAGCCCCGAGCAGGCCGAAGTGCTCCTCGCTCGTCGTCACGACCTCGTCACCGGGCTCGAGGCCGAGACCGGCGGCGACGATGTTGCAGCCGTCGGTCGTCGAGGCGGTCAGGGCGACGTGCTCGGGCTCGACGCCGACCAGAGCGCCGAGCCGTGCACGTACCTCCTCTCGCACGGCGATCGCGTCATCGAAGTAGACGGCGCCGCCGCGGCCGTCATGCAGGTCGCGCCCGTGCCAGGCGGCCATCGCCGCTGCCGTCGCGCGCGAGAGCGGCCCGAACGTCCCCGCGTTGAGGTACGCGAGCCGCTCGAGGACGGGAAACTGCGCGCGTGCCTCCTCGAAGGTCACAGCCCGACCCTACTAGGCTACGGCCGATGCGCGTCGTCCTCGCAGACCCACCGGCCTTCACACCCCCCTACGACCACGCACTCGCTGCCGCACTCGCTCGCGCCGGCGCCGATGTCGAGCTCGTCACGTCGCGCTTCCGCTTCGGCGACGTGCCGGCCCCCGAAGGCTACGCGCGCAGCGAGCTCTTCTACCCGCTCTCTGCCCGGCTGTTCCACCGGTCGCGGCTGCGCCTGCCCCTGAAGGCGATCGAGCACCCGCTCGGGCTGGCGCGGCTCCGCGCCCGTCGCGCCGACGTCCTGCACGTGCAGTGGCTCGCCTGGCCGGAACTCGACGCACGAGCGCTGCGGCACCGGGCACCGCTCGTCTTCACAGCACACGACCTTCTTCCGCGGCGGACAACCGCGAAGTCCGCCCTCTGGCAGCGCTTCTTCGCCCGCTGCGAGCGTGTCGTCGTGCACAGCGAGCGGGGCCGCGAGGCTCTCGCGAGCCTCGATCTCGCCGGAGAGAGGCTGCGTGTGATCCCTCACCCCGTGTTTCGCTCCGATCCGGAACAGCGCGACGACGGCCGGACAGTGCTCGCTCTCGGTGTCATCCGCCCGTACAAGCAGCTCGAGCACGCGGCCGAGGCGGTGCGACGCGTGAACGGCGCGCGCCTGCTCGTTGCCGGCGATCCGACCTGCCCGCTGCCTCGGCTCGACGACGCCGAGCTGCGGCTCGGCTACCTCTCCCGGCCCGAGCTCGAGCGCGCGCTCGGCGACGCCACGGTCGCCGTCTTCCCCTACCGCGCCGAGCTCGACCAGAGCGGCGCACTTCTGCAGGCCCTTGGCGCCGGCGTCCCTTCCGTCGTCTACGACGTCGGGGGTCTCGGCGAGGTCGTCACGCGCTTCGGCGCCGGCCGTGTCGTGGCGCCCGACGACGTCGAGGCGCTCGCGGCAGCGCTGGGCGAGCTCCTGGACGACCCGGAGGCGCTCGCTGCTGCCCGAGCAGGCGCGCAGCGCGCCCGCGCCGAGCTGACCTGGGACGCCTCCGCGGCCGCGCACCTCGAGCTCTACGAGGAGCTGCTCTGAGCCTCCGCCGCGGCCGCTTCGCCGACGTCGTCGCCCGCCAGCTCGACCTCTTCGCCGAAGACGAGGCAGAGCTGCTGCGCGAAGCCGGCGAGGCCGCGGATGCCTACGACGCCGCCGGCCGCGACGACGCCGAGGAGCTCTACGGCGACTACCTGCTCGTCTGCGAGGCGGGCGCGGACGCGCTTGCCGCGCTGCGTGACACCTACGCGACGACGCTGGACGAGGAAACCGCCGCCGATTACCGCGCAGCCTTCGAGCGCGCCGCCGTCAAGCGCTTCCCCCGCTTCGCTCTCGACCTCTGAGCAGCTATCGTCGGCACGTGCCCGCCTTTCTCGGCCAGTGGGAGTTGCTTGCCCTCGCAGGGGTGGTGCTCGCCCTCTTCGGCCCCAAGCAGATCCCGCGCATCGCGCGCACTTTCGGCCGGAGCTTGCGCGAGGCGAAGGAGGTCATCGGTGAGCTGGACGATGCCGTGAAGGATGCGACGCAGCCCCACGAGAGCGAGACTCAGCGGCTCCCGAAGTGATGGGCCCGCGGCAGAGCCCCTGACACCTCGCCCGCCGCAGCCCGCCGCGCGAGCGGCGCGAGGCTCTCAAGCGAGGCGACGAGCACGTTGCGGTTCTCCCCCACGCGCTCGTAGCGGCCGCGCGCGAGCAACAGCGACTCGCCGCGCACGACCGCGCGGTGCGCCTCGTAGACCTGCGACGGCAGGATCAGGTTCACCTGCCCGTGCTCGTCCTCGAGCAGCATGAAGACGATCCCCTTGGCCGTGGACGGGCGCTGGCGGGCGATCGCCATTCCCGCAACGGCGACCTGGCAGCCGTGCCGCCGCTCCCGCAGCTCCGCGCTCGACAGCGTCCCCGCGGGCAGGTGCGGGCGCAGCAGGCCGAGCGGATGGACGCCGACCGACATGCCCGTCTGGCGGTAGTCGGCGAGCATCCGCTCCCAGGCGGTGAGATCGCGTAGCTCGGGCGTCTCGTTCGCCGGCTCCAGCGCCAGCGTCAGCTGCTTCGCCTCGCCGCGGACGGTCTGCGGCCGGAAGACGAGCCCGAGCTCCCACAGGAGATCGCGCCGAGCGCCGAAGGCGTCGCAGGCACCCGCGCGGACGAGCGCCTCCAGCCTCGGCCGGGCAAGCGGCGCACGCCGGGCCAGATCGGCGATCCCCGGGAACTCGCCGTTCGCCTCGCGCTCGGCGACGAGCGCCGCAGCGTCCTCGGCCCCCACCGACGCAACGTACGCGAGCCCGATCCGCACCGACCCCTCCTCCAGCTCGCAGCGCGCGCCGCTCGCGTTCGCGTCGGGAGAGCGCACCTCCACCCCGCGTCGCTGCGCGTCGCGGACGAGCGAGGCCGGCGGGTAGAAGCCCATCGGCTGCGCGTTCAGCAGCGCGCAGAGGAACTCCGCCGGGTAGTGGTGGCGCAGCCACGCCGACTGGTAGGCGAGCAGGCCGAAGGCGGCGGCGTGCGACTTCGGGAAGCCGAACCCCGAGAAGCCGACGAGCTTGTCGTAGACGCGGTCCGCCGTCTGCCCGTCCACCCCTTTTCCCGCCGCCCCCTCGACGAAACGGGTCCGGTAGGCCTCGAGCGCGTCCCGCGAGCGCTTGCGACTCATCGCCCGCCGCAGTCCCTCCGCCTCCCCCACGCTGAAGCCGGCGAGCGCCGTCGCCACCGCGAGCACCTGGTCCTGGAAGACGACGACGCCGTGCGTGTCGCGCAGCGGCTCGCGCAGCAGCTCGTGGTCGACCGGGGGAACGTACGACGGGTCCTCGCGCAGCCGCCGCCGCGCCTCGATGTACGGGTGCACCGCCTTGCCCTGGATCGGCCCCGGCCGGACGAGCGCGACCTGCACGGTCAGGTCGTCGAGGTTCTCGGGCTTCGTGCGCAGAAGGCTCTGCATCTGGGCGCGGCTCTCGATCTGGAAGTCGCCGACCGTGTCGGCAGCCTGGATCTCCGCGTACACCGCGGCGTCGTCGAGCGGGATGCGCGAGAGGTCGATCGGCTCGCCGTAGGCACGCGCGATCTGCTCGACGCACTCCTCGACCGCCGAGAGCATGCCGAGGCCGAGGAGGTCGATCTTCAGGAAGCCGGCGTCGGCGCACGAGTCCTTGTCCCACTGGACGAGCTGGCGCCCGGCCATCGCCGCCGGCTGTACAGGCACGAGTTCGACGAGCGGGCGCGAGGAGATCACCATCCCGCCCGGGTGCTGGGAGACGTGGCGCGGCAGGCGCGCGATCTCCGCCGTCAGCTCGGCGAAGGCCCGCCAGCGCGGCGAGCCACGCTTGCGCTGCGCGTCCGGCAGCCGTTCCAGCTCCTCTGCCACCCGCTTCGCGTCCCAGCCGTCGGAGAGCCGCGCGAGCCGTTCCAGCTCTGCGAAGGGGAGCCCGAGCGCCTTGCCGACATCCCGGATCGCACCGCGCGAGCGGTAGGTGGAGAAGCTCGCGACGAGCGCCGCGTGCTCGCGGCCGTAGCGCTCGGTGACGGCGACGATCAGCTTCTCGCGGATGTCGCGCGGGAAGTCGAGGTCGATGTCGGGAACGGAGGTCAGCTCCTCGTTCAGAAAGCGTCCGAGCGAGAGGCCCGAGGCGACCGGGTCGACGTGCGAGAGCCCGGTCAGGTAGCAGACGATCGAGCCGACCGAGCTGCCGCGGCCGCGTCCCGGCGGCAGGAAGCGGCGCGGCGAGCCGGCCCCGCGCACCTCGCAGGCGATCTCGCGCGCCAGCTCGAGCACCTCCCAGTGGAGGAGCAAGAAGCCGGCGAGCCCGAGCCGGTCGATCAGCGCCAGCTCCTCCTGTAACCGCGCCCGCCCCTTGCCAAGTAACACGGTGTTACTTGGCGGGTAGCGGTCGGAGAACGCGGTCTCGCAGATCCCCGCGAGCTGCCGGATCGCCGGCTCGCAGCCGTCCGAGAAGTCGGGGTAGCGGTAGCCGAGCTCCTCGGTCAGATCGAAGCGCAGGCGGTCTCCGAGCTCGACCGTGCGGAAGACGGCGGCGCGGTCGTCCGGGAAGCGCTCGAGCACCTCCGCCGGCGCGAGCAGCACCGACTCGCGGTTGCCGCGCCGCTCGCGCTCGCTGCCGTCGAGCGAGGTGCGGTGGCGGATCGCGACGAGCACGTCCTGCAGCGGCGCCCGCCGCGGATGGTGGGCGTGCGCGTTGCCGCTCGCCACGGTCTGCACGCCGAGGTGCTCGGCGAGGTCGCGCAGGGCGGCGTTGCGGCGCACATCGCCGCGCTCGAAGGGGCGCTGCAGCTCGACGTAGAAGCGTTCCCGCCCGAAGATGGAGGCGACGCGGGCGGCGGCGTCCGGGTCGCGCACGGCGAGGCCGTCGCGCGCGCAGCCGGAGAGGCAGACGAGGCCCTCGCTGTGAGTCGCGAGCAGCGACCGGTCGAGCGCGGGCGGCCGCAGCTCCCGGCCCTCCCGCGTGTCCGCATGAGCGGCCGTCAGCAGCCGGCAGAGGTTGGCGTAGCCCTGCGGTGTCTCCACGAGCAGCGTCAGGTGCGCCCCACCCTCGAGCGTCACTTCGGCACCCGTAATCGGCCGCACGCCGAGCGCCTTCGCCGCGTGCGCGAGCTCGAGCGAGCCGTAGACGCCGTCGTGGTCGGTGAGCGCGAGAGCCTCGTAGCCGAGCTCGGCGGCACGGGCCGCGAGCTCCTCGGGCTGCGATGCGCCGTCGAGGAACGAGTAGGCTGAGTGGCAGTGCAGCTCGACGTACATCAGGCATGACCGCCCGCAAGCGCTACGACGATCTCTGCGACGACCTGCTCGCACGGAACGACGACGTTGAGCTTGGCCAGATGATGGGCATGCCGTGCGTCAAGCGCGGCGGCAAGATGGTCGCCGGCTTCTCGCGCACCGCGAGCGGGATGATCTTCAAGCTCCCCGACGAGGCTGTCCGCGAGCAGGCGCTCGCCCTCGACGGCGCGGAGCTCTTCGACCCCTCCGGCAACGGGCAGCCGTTCAAGGAGTGGGTGGTCGTGCCGGCCGCGCATGCGGCCGAGTGGGAGCGGCTGGCCGAGCACGCGCTCAAGCCCGCTGGCTGAGCTCTCGCGCCCCTGGCCACGGCCCCTCCCGGCCGGCGCAGCCGGCCTCCGGGGCCGCTCGCGCCCCTGGACTGCAGGATGCCGCCCGCGCGCCGCTTGGCCGTACTCGCTGTACTGTCCGGCGCGTCGCGCGGCCGTCCTCCTTTGCCAGCGACCCGCCAGGAACGCGAGAGCGCGTTCGCGTCAGGCTCGTTGCGCGAACCATGTCTTCTTCTCCTCGTCGCGGTAGACGCAGACGTTCTCTCCCGACTCGAGCACGAGGTCGAAGTAGCGCCGGTCCACCGGCTCGTCCGTCCACCAGCGGTCCACCACCCGCCACTCCTCGCGCAGGAACACGACCGCCTGACGATTGACGCGCACCGGCGCCCCGCACGCACCCGCCTCGACGAGCGCCGGCCGGGGAGCGTTTACTCGTCCCGAGGCACTCCCGCGGGGGAACCCGTGGTTCCCCCGCGAGCCCCCTCCTTTCGGGCGTGCCACAGACATCTCATTGCGGGCCTGCGGGCGAATGAATCGCCCTCCGGCCGTGCACGTTCGCGACACAGGTCATCCGGAAAACGAGAGCTCCGCTCACTCGTCCCGAGGGACGAAGAGCGACCGCGTCTCGGGAATGCGCGACCACGGCGCCACCTCCACCACCGCACAGACCGACCCGGAGCCGACGCTCGCCCGCACCTGGCGCAGGCCTTCCGTGAGGCGCGCGCCGAGCACCTCGCCCTGCGGGCGAACGAGCTCGAGCTGCGTGCCCGTGTGCTCGGCCAGCTCGACCGCCTCGACCCGCAGCTCGACGACCGGCGCAGGCAGCTCGGCGAGCTTCGGCCCGAGCGCCGACCGCAGGCGGCTCCGCTCCGCGGTCGCGTCGCGCAGCGTTGCCGTCCGTCGCCAGGAGCCGCCGCCGACGAGCCGGGCCGAAACCGCGAGCTTGCGCAGGGGCCGCCCTTCCCGCTCCGGCCGCGCGAGCAGCCGGTCGAGCAGGGAGCCGAGCGCCCGCCGCAGCGTCAGCTCGTTGCCGACGGCGTCCGGGAACTCGAGCGCCTCGACGAGCTCCGCCGCCGGCCGGCGGCCGCGCACCCGTTCTCCGCTGCCGCCGCGCGCGAGCCGCCAGGACTCCCGGCCCTCCGGCCCGAACCGCTCGGCGACCGCCGGCTCCGGCAGCGCCGCGAGCTCGCCGAGCCGCTCGTCGGCCCGGTCACCGCCGCTGCGCAGGCGGCCGGGGT
>CAYGLV010000076.1:0-8936 GCA_964351025.1 uncultured Gaiellales bacterium
TTCCCGACCGAGCGAACTCAGTCAGCAGATGTCCACCAAAGCGGGGGAACTCCAGCTCGCCGGCGCGCAGCAGTTCGATCACGCGCAAAGCGACCGCTTCCACGTCCGCCGGATGCAGCCGCGCCGAGAGGGAAGCACCGCCATTCGACGTCGCCAGCGGCGTCTGAGCGTCAGTCGACATCGGTTGTCACCTGCGTCGTGGTGTTTCGAGTTCGCCCCTTTGGCCTCACCTCGCCGGCGTTCTGTCCATGAAAGGCGGCCCATTCGCCGCATGTGTTGCATCGGCATTCGGCGAGTTGGGCGGGTGTGAGGCGAGCTCGGTCGGCTCCGTGCCATGCGCATGGGCCGCCTTCGGCTTTGAGTCGCTCGACGGTTTGGGCGAGGTAGCCGGGGAAGGCGCCTTCTCGGCCGAGCTGGCGGCAGGCGGCGAGGATGGTGGCTTCGGGAGTGCCGCCGTTGGCGAGTGTCTTCACTGAGCGGGCGAGTGCTCCGCGTGAGCGTTCGAGGTCGAGGCTGCCTCCGGTGGAACGGTAGGCAATGACGGCGCGTGCTTGGAGGGTGTCGGCAGTGCCGGCGTGCGGCGCAGCCGCGGGGACTTTACTTCTCGTTCCTCGTAGTACCGGACGGCTTGGCGTCCTGTTTGACCGGGCCTGGGCGTCCTGTTTGGCCTTCGGCAAACCGGACGTCTGAGCGTCCTGTTTCAAACCGGACGCTATGAGCGTCCTGATTGGGTCGGCGGGTGGGAGCCCGACTCGCGAACGCGGCTTGCCGTCGGGCCGAATGCCTCTCTTTGGCTTCCAGGTGATGACGCTGAGCTCCGCAAGGTGGCCGAGCCGATCGCGTGTCCGCCGAACGGACATCCCGGCGAGCGGTGCGAGCCCGGTCGCGTCGATCGCGACTTCGAGCCGTGACCATGAGGCAGTCACTTCGAGCACGGCAGCGAGGACGCGGTAGTCGCCGACCCCGAGCGCTGCGGCGTTCGCCCGCCGGACGGACTGCCGCATCGCCGCCCCGACGTCGGCGTATCGGTCTCTCGTGGCGGCCATCAGAGTGACGCGGGCTCGTACAGACGCCGCGAGGCCGATCGGAAGCGAAGATCGACGATCCGGCCATCCTCCCCCTTCCGGTTTTTAAGCAGGGCGACGCGCATCACGTCGCGAAGGGCCATCGCCTCGGGCGGTGCCAGCCCGGCCGCTTTCCCGGGCCGCCAGCACCCGAGGAGGAAGTCGACGCTCTCCTCGAGCACGCCCGAGTCCCGAAGCATGTCGATGCTGACGGGCTGCGACCCGTCGCCGCCGGCACGCGACAACTGCGTCGCGACGACGACCGCAACACGTTCTTCCTTGGCGAGATCCTTCAAGCCTCTGCCGAGCTGCGAGGCACGTTCGTAGGCGTCCCGCCCGTCGCTACCGATCATCCCGAGGTAGTCGATCAGCACAAGCCGGAGCGGCACGCTCAGCCGCTGGCTGGCCTCGCTGAGCACGCCCGGCAGCTCCTTGAACCGGGTCGGCTGCTCCACGACCACCGTGTCCCGCATCCGCTCGAGGAACGGTTGGGCGTACTGGGCCAGCTCGCCTTGCCGCGCCCACGCCTCTACCTGCTCCGGCGCGACGTCAGCGGCGATCGCGAGCTGGCGTTCGGCCCACTCGGCACCCGGCATCTCAAGGCTCAGGATCAATGCTCCCGAGTCCTCACGGGCAGCGAACGCGTCCGTGACGGCGTTCAGCACCCACGTCTTGCCGACCGCGGTCCTCGCCGCAATTCCGCACACCTGGCCGGCGCTGATGCCGCGCATGTCAGCATCGAGGCTCCCGAAGCCGAGCCGGACGGGCTCGTGCTGCGGGCCACTGCGCTCCTTCGCGTAGTCGGCGAGCAGTTCGTCGAACGTGCGGACACGGCCGCTCACGACGCGGCCCTCGCGAGACGAGCGTGCGCGTCGGCGAGCATCGAGACAGCCTCGCGGTCGCTCGGCGTCAGCCCTCGCCGGTCGGCTATGCATTCAGCCCGATGATCCGGGTCGAGAAGCGACGCCGTCTTTTTCGCCCACGCGGCGGCCGCGGTAAGCGCAGTTCGTCTCCCTTCGTCGTGTACCTGCTCCGCGACCGCCTCGATGAGCGACCGTGCCTCGCCCGTCTTCCCGGCCTCGATCAGCCTTACAGCCTCGATCAGCCGTCCACTCTCGTGCGTATGCTTCTGGCACATCTGGTTACCTCAGGTCGTTGCCGTCGAGCCGCCCCCATGCGACTCGTGGCGTTTCTAGGAGTCCTGCGCTGGTTCCGACATGACGCCGAGGATTCGCAGGTAAGCCTCGACGTGGTGGCGGGACGGCCTGTTGCGGCCCGACTCCCACGCTGCGACGGTCGCCTTCGAGACGCCGAGCGGTTCGGCCAACTCAGAGAGCGAAATGCCCGCCGCCGCCCGAATCCGTCGCCGTTCGGCCGGTGACGGCAGGACGCGCCGGGCGGCGACCAGCCGCTCGAACGCCCTCACCTCCGGTTCCTGGTTCATTCAGATACCTCACCACGTCGTTTGCTCTAGCCACGTTGCAATCTAGTTGACGCTCCGGATGGAGTACGTCAACTCATGGTGTATGCTGGTGTCGTGCGGATCATGTACAAACCGGTCGACGAGGACGGGTTCGATCGTGTCGCGCTCGCACCCGACGCCGTGGCCTTCTGTTTCCTCGTCAAGCTTGAGCGTCGAGAGCGGACGATGTACGCGCCTGACGAGGAGATAGAGGGCGTCGCCGAGATCACGGGCGGAGCAGTCAGGATTCGCGAGCTGATCCTGCGCCGACGGAGTGGCCTTAGCACCTCTTCGCTGCAGGCCGTCCGGCTCGGGACGATTCGTGACCACATCGCCGAGGATGTTGAGCGATATCGGCTGCTCGACCAACTCGGCCCGCCCGTGAAGACGGACAGCAGGAGCTGGATCCTCCCGGAGGACGCCGGACGGGACGAGGAGCGAGCCAAGCGGAAGCGAGAGCTTCGCCGGCTGCTCGTGTCCCTCGGATCGCAGACGCCGAAGCGTCGCGAGGCGGACGACTTCTACCGCGACCTCGCCCGCGCCTACCTGCTCGTGCTTCGCGACGATCCGCGCGGCCCGATCGACGAACTCGTGCGCGAGCTGCGCAGCTCAGAGATGCACGCGAAGCTGAGTCGAAACACTGCGGCGAGCTGGATTCGCGCCGCGCGACGGGAAGGCTGGCTCACGCCTCCCATCGCGAGAAAGGCAGGCGCAAGCGAAGGGCCGCGCCTTATCGAATGGCGACAACAGCAGAACCGACCACGGAAGGAGGATTGAGAGCATGGGTCGACAGGCCACAGGCCAGGTGCTCGAACGGCGAGGCAAGCGCGGCCGCACGTTCGCGCTCCGATTCCGCGCCTACGGCCGGCGCCAGTACGTGACCCTCGGCGGGGCGGATGAGGGCTGGACGCGACAGCGGGCGGAGGAGGAACTCGCGAACGTGCTCGCCGACGTACGGCGTGGCATCTGGCGCGCCCCCGAGCCGCCGCCCGTCGTCGAGGAGCGGGAGGAGCCGGACTTCCATCGCTTCGCATCCGAGTACGTCGAGGCGCGACGGCACGAGCTGCGGCCGCGTTCGGTCGAGGCGCTCGAGTGGGCGCTCTCGGGTCATCTGCTGCCCGCCTTCCGCCACCATCGGCTCTCGGCGATCACGGCCGAGGAGATCGACCGCTACCGCGTGGCGAAGGTGCGCGAGCGCGAGCAGGGCCTCGTCGAGCGGCCGCTCTCGAACGGGTCGATCAACAAGACGATCGCCGTCCTCGCCCGCGTGCTCGACCAGGCGGCGGAGTACGGCTGGATCGAGAGCAACCCGGCCCGCGGCAAGCGGCGTCGTCTCAAGGCCGAGAAGCCGCGGCGAACGTGGCTCGAGCTGGACGAGGTTCGGGCGCTCCTCGATGCCGCAGGCGAGCATCGGCCGCTGCTGGCGACGATGATCCTCGCCGGGCTGCGGGTGTCGGAGGCGTGTGGCCTTCGCTGGCGCGACGTCGACCTCGCCCGTGGGCGGCTGCACGTCGCCGAGGCGAAGACCGACGCCGGCGTTCGCGTCCTCGAGCTCTCACCGGATCTGCTCGACGAGTTGAAGGCACACAAGGCGCGCGCCCGCGCCGGCGAGCCCGGCGACCTCGTCTTCCCGACCCGCCGGGGCACGGCCCGCGACCGCAACAACGTGCGAACGCGCGTCCTCGGCAAGACGATCGCGCAGGCGAACGCGAAGCTGGCGAAGGCGGGGAAGGCACCGGTCCAGGACGGGGTCACGAACCACACGCTGCGGCGGACGTTCGCCTCGCTCCTCTACGAGGCTGGCGCGTCGCCCGCCTACGTCATGGCGCAGCTCGGCCACACGTCCTCGGCGCTCGCGCTCGAGGTGTACGCGCGGAAGATGGAGCGCACCCGGGACACGGGCGCCCGCATGGACGCCCTTGTCCGAGGCGCTGATTGGGCACAAACGGGCACAAACGACCCGGACGAGGTTGCGGACGTTGCCCCGGTAGGGAACGTCTTGCGGGGGAATCCCGCTTCCTGAGACGGGTTTCCCGAATGGGCGGTGCAGGGCTCGAACCTGCGACCTCCTGCGTGTAAAGCAGGCGCTCTGACCAGCTGAGCTAACCGCCCGGAGGGTGCAGGATGCCATGCCCCGCCAGGGCGCGGCGACAAACGGAGCGCCGGCTGCGAGATCCGCGTTTTCCACGGATGTTTGTCGGATATCGGATGTCCTACATTCTCGGGCGTGGAAGCGGAGCGGGAGCCCGCCAGGATGCGCAAGCTGGACACACGCCGGCGCGGAGACCAGGCAAAGGTCGCGCTGCTCGACTCGATTGCGAGCGGCGGCTTCCCCGATGGGTTCCTGCCGAGCGAGGAGCGGCTGGCCGACGAGCTCGGCGTCAGCCGCGGGACTGTGAGGGAGGCGCTGCGCTCGCTCGAGGAGGAGGGCGTGGTCAGCCGCCTGCGCGGCGTCGGAACGCGGATCAACCACCACGTGGTGCGTGCCACCTCCCTGAGCCGGATCGTCGGCTTCTACGATCTCATCCGGGAGGCGGGATACGAGCCCCGGATCGAGTGGACGAAGCTCCGTGAGGCCCCGGCTTCGGCCGAGGTCGCCCGCCGGCTGGATCGGCCGGAGGGCGCCCCGCTTCTCCTGATCGAGCGTCTGTTCTGCGCCGACGGCAATCCGGCCGTTCATCTCGTCGAGCAGATCCCGGCCGGCGAGGTCGAACGGCAATTCGACGCCGAGGACGTCCCGGACTCGATCTTTGCGTTCGCGGACGAGTTCTGCCGCTCGCCGATCGACCACACCGTGGTGGAGATCACCGCGGTCGGTGCGGTCGGCGACATTCTCGAGCCGCTCGGGCTCACCGAGGGCGATCCGCTGCTCCGGTTGCTCGAGACCCACTACTCGGCCGACAACGAACCGCTGATCTTCTCGGTGGTCGACGTCGTCGCCCGGTACCTGCGCTTCACGGTCGTGCGCAAGCGGATGTAGAGGACGGTAATGGCACTTCGACAGAGGAACGAGAGGTGAGGACATGGTTGTGATCGGCTGGCTGCTGGTCGTAGGTTTGGCGGGCTCGGGGACAGCATGGGCGCTCGAAGGCGGTGACTTCGTCGGCGCCCTCGTGCAGCTCGCCGACGGAATCGGCGAGGGCTTCGTCGCCCTCAGTCTCGGCTTCGCCGCCCAGCCGGCGGGGCTCGGCTTCCTCGTCGGCGGGTTCCTGCTCCTGGGGCTCGGCTCGTTCGTTCCGGTCTCCTTCGAGGTTGAGTCGCTCACGGTGGTCTCGAAGCTGGCGAACCGCGAGTGGGTGAAGATGGCGCAGATCGTCTTCCTCGCGGGCCTGATCGGCCTCGTGCTCGGGATCGCCGGCGTCTACACACACCTCGTCTCCTTCGTGGAAGGCACGGTGCTCGCAGGGATGCTCACCGGGGTCGGAATCATCCTCTGCTTTGTCGCCTACGAGCTCTTCAAGGAGAACAAGATCGTCGGCGGCGTATCCGTCGTCGTGGCGATAGCTACGTTCCTGCCCCTCACCACGAATGCGAACGGGTTGGTCTACGCGCTCGGCGCGAGCGTCGCAGCAGCCCTCGTCGTCTCCTTCGTGCTCCGCACGATCAGGCCGGTCGCGCCACTGGAGATCGACACGTCGAGGGAGAAGATCCGGCTGATCCCCCTCGACCGGTTCCGCTTCCTGACCGACACGCTCGTGATCAGGGGCGCGCTGGCGCTGCTCGCGCTGCGGGTCGGCACGAGCATCGCGTACTCCGCGATCAACGCTGACATCGCGGGCGCCTCGGCGGACGTCAACCACACGAACATCACCGCCGGCCTGAGCGGTGCCGTCTCCGGCATCTTCGGCGGCGCCCCGCTCGAGCCGATCATCTCCGGCACCGCGCCGGCTCCGAACCCGATGGCCTCCGGCGCGCTGTTCATGTTCGTCATGGCGGCGGTGCTGCTGCTCGGGCTGCTACCGAAGATGGCGATGTACGTCCCGACCTCGGCGATCTCCGGGTTCCTCTTCCTGCTCGGCGCCTTCGCCGCGTTCTCCGGCAACGTCGGCGGCGTCGTCAGCGACGAGAACCCCTTCGCAGGCCCGGTGACGACCGTCGTCACGGCGGTGACCTTCGACCCGTTCCTCGGAATGGTGGCCGGGGCCGTCGTTCGGGCTCTCACCGGCTGGTTGATGTGAGCCACCGGCCAGATTGGAGACAGAGACAATGATCCAGGGCACCGCAGCGCTACTCGTCATCGACATCCAGCACGAGTTCGTCGACGAGGACGGCGCGGTCTTCTGCGTCGGCGGCAAGCAGATGCTGCCGAAGGTGAAGGCGCTGATCGAGGCCTGCCGAGCGGCAGGCATCCCGGTCGTCTACACGCAAGAGGTTCATCGCCCGAGCAGGATCGACATGGGCCGCGAGCTCGACGGAAACGAGCCCGACCACTGCCTGATCGGCAGTCACGGCGTCGAGATCATGGAGGAGATCGCTCCGGAGCCCGGCGATCTCGTCGTCACCAAGCCGAGGTACGACGCCTTCATCGGGACCGATCTGGAGTACGTCCTGAACGGGCTGGGCGTGCTCCCGAACGACACGCTCATCCTCTGCGGCGACGCGACCAACGTGTGCGTCCACTACACCGGCGCGGGCGCCCACCAGCGCGACTACCGGATCAAGGTGGTCGAGAACTGCTGCGCCGGCTCGAGCCTCGAGGCGCACGAGGCCGCGCTCGCCCAGCTCGACTACCTCCAGAACGGGGCTCGGATGAGCCTGGACGAGGTCTTGGCGGAGATCGCGGAGTACTCCCCCGCGCACGCGGTCACCGGCTAGACCTGAAGAGAGCGGTGGGGAGACGCGCGCTCGCGCCTCTCCCCACCGCAGCGCGTGAGGCGCCTCTCGGTGTGGTGACCACGCGGAATCCACGCGTCTCTGCTTCGCGGCGAGGAACTCCGACGGCACCTACCGATGGATTCACCTACTGAGAATCCGGGATTTCCACGGATGTCGGCCCGGATCACGCGTAGCAGACTCGTTTGACGTCAAACGTTGGTCCTCTGGAAAGGACGATCGTGCACGGCGACGGCGAGGCGGCCAGGCGTGGCTTTCGGCCCGATTGCAGGGGCAGCCTCCCCATAGGCGCACGCGCAAAGCGGTGTGGCGGGACATCGCAGCCTCTCGACTCGGTGGACGCATCGCGCGCGCCCGCTCGATCAACCCGGGCCACAGAGGGAGGTGAGGAGGCTCCAGATCATCGCGACCTCAAGACAAGGATCTAACACAGAGAGGTGGATGCCATGAAGCGAATCTTGATTAGCGGCCTACTTGCGGCGTGCCTGGCGCTTCTCCTGTCCGGCGTCGTGCGACTCGGAGAACCGGCAAGCGCTGGCACCCGGGATGCGACCGCCCAGAAAGCGGCCGCTGAGAAATGGTACCGCGGCCAGATCCACATCCATGCGAACTGGGCCGACCCCGTTACCGCCTTGAAGTGGTATCGGTATCACGGCTACGACTTCGCGGCAATCAGCGACCTTGATCACTACAAGCCAGTGAAAGGACTCAAGGCGATCTTCGACGATCCCGGAAGGTTCCTCGTCATTCCAGGCGTCGAAACCAGCGTCGAGCCGGGGAACAAGATCATCGATGTGATGGGCTTTGGCGGGGATCCTGCCAAGGTGGCAATGCCCAAGCAGCTTGAGATTCCCGCTGCACCGGCCGCCGGCATTCTCAACTACTACGCGAAAAGCATGCGCAGAGCCGGCGTCATTCCCTTCGCCGCCCATCCCAACCTGAACTGGTCGATCAGCGCGGATGACCTTCTCAAAACCGACCCGAGGCTCATACGCCACTTCGAGATTCGGAATGGCGAGCCCGGGATGAACGACCTCGGCGGCGGCGGCAGGCCGTCCACCGAGGAGATGTGGGATCGCGTGCTGTCGACGGGCCGCATCCTCTATGCGGTGGCTGACGACGACTCGCATCACTTCTACCACTTCGGTCCCGAAACGATCTTCATGCCCAACGGACAGCCGGTCGTGCGCTACCCGGCCAACCCTGGGCGTTGCTCGATCTTCGTGCGCTCGGCGAAACTGTCAACCAAGCCGATCGTCGCTGCCTTCAGTCGCGGTGACTTCTACTCGGTTTGCCACTTCACGAGCGTTCCGATCAAGTTCTCGAGCTACAAGGTCGACAAGAGCGGAATCCAGCTGAAGCTGCCCTCAACGGTCATAGCCGATCTCGGCTGGTCGAAGCCTGGGGAGAACGAAGTCCGTTACCGCACGTACTTCATCGGCAAGGACGGCAAGGTGTTGAAGGTGGATCAGTCGTTCAGCCCGTCGTACTCGTTCAAAGGCGACGAGCTCTACGTACGCGTCCGCGTCGAGGATTCGGACGGCGGCGTCGCCTGGACGCAACCGGTCTTCGTCAAC
>CAYGLV010000077.1:0-8759 GCA_964351025.1 uncultured Gaiellales bacterium
CCGTGGAAGCGATGCTGGCGTACGGCCGCGGTGATGATTCGCCACCAAGAGAGGTGATAGAGGCCGACGCGCTTGAGTTTCCGCTTGTCTACCGACACTGGTGAGTCGGTCCGGAGCGCGGTGATCTGGTTCGAGATCGTGAGGACGGCGTCGAAGTCCTGTTCCCGAGCCAGGTCGAGGTACCGGCCGACCTGCTCGGCCTGGAGGACGGCGCTGCCCGTCTTGACCTCGACCAACGCGCGCCAGCGCGTGCTCCCGCGTTCGACGACGACTGCTCCGTCCGGGATGGAAACCTTTCCGTCCCCATCTTTCAACTGGATCTCGACGAAGGTCGAGAGGCGACCTTTCGGCGCGCCGACCTCACTGAGGAGGGCTCGCCCGAACTCTGGCACCGCGGCCACTACTGCTAGGAGGGCCGACGTCGCCCGACGTTCCTGCTCTTCTTGACCGCGGATGCCGGCGACCGGGATCAGCCGCGCCGGCTGCCAGCTGTCCTGTCGGTTCGTCGGCGCCTCGTCTGATGGCATCAATGCGGACTCTACGCCGAGCGCCGGGAAGATTCGAGGCCACCCTCGATCGGTGGCGCCGGTTCAACCCGGAAAGGGCGTCGCCCACCGATCTACCTCACTGACGCACGAACACAGCGCTCGCCGCCGGTACGTCGATCCGCTCGCCGCGGTATTCGCGGGACGTCTGGAGCCAGTCGGCGAGTTGGTGGCGCGGCACGACCCAAACGTTGCCCTTCTTCACCGGTTGGTCGCCGTTCGGCACGCAAACGGCGGCGGTCACCCACCCGATACCAGTCAGGTCGCGGACCTCCATGGCGGCACCAATGGCCTGCGAACCCGATGCAGCGCGGTAGCTCCCGCTCTTCGTTTCGACGGCGAACGCGCCGGTGGGCGCGATCGCGATGTGGTCGATGTTCCCGCCGTACTCCTTCTCCCAGTTGTGCGTCACGAACCACTCTGGTGGCAGCTGCTTGAGTTCCTCGCTCACCGCAATCTCGGACTCGGCTCCGACGAGGTAGTCGAGCACGATGTCGCCGCGTCGGTCGAGCTCGATAAGAAGCATGATGCTGAGCCCGAAGAGCGCCAGAACGGCAACCAGCCCTTCCGGGTTGCGCGACCAGCCCGCGAGTGCGGCCGTGACCAACAGCGCGAGAACGGCCAATTGAACCGCCACGAGCGACAGCAACTTCGCGGCCTCCAGTTGTCCTTGACGACGTACGTGTCCTGCCGCGACGCCCGGCAACTCGATCGGGCGCATCCGTGCCGCGAGTCCAGCGGTGACGCCACCGGCGATTCCGACCGCCAGCCAGGGCGCCCCCGTCAGCGCGTACAGAAGCGCGATCAGGTACCCAAAGACGGCAACGGCAAACTCCCAAGTGCGCACCCTCACTCCTGGTTCATCGGCAGGCACGAGCCCTGGCACAAGAGGGCCGCGGCAGGTCTTGCAATCACACAAACCTGCCACTACCCCGAACCGCGTCCCGAGCCAAGGCCCCGGATCGCGGACGAATACAAAGAAAGGCCCATACGGGATTCAGACCTGCCTGCAAATAGGCATTTTTGGGGCTGTGGGTGTGCACCGGGGTGTGCACCGCACGCGCAAGCCTGGTCACCTGCGGTCGAAGTTGTCGAGGTTGTGCGCTCCGGCATCGACCGTCGCGTCCCGCTCATGAGCGAAGTCCTCGGACACATCGACGAAGTCGCCGAGCTTTCCTCGCCGCTCCCACCGCCACATTCCGTTTTCCGTCTCGAAAACGTAAGCGGCGTCTCCGAGCTTATACTCGCCCTGCGTCGGAGCCGCGGCCACGTACTGCACGGCTTGCTGACGACCGCAGAAGTTGCAGACTGCGGATTCCGGAACCTCGTTTCGGTCGGTAAGGATCTCCTGCCACCGATTCAGCTCGAACTTGTGGCCGCAGTCGAGCATCCAGGCACGTGGAGGCTTAGACGGCGTCACGCGATCATCGTCCCGTAGTTCAGTTCGTGCTCGTCCACGAGCACATGCGTGTACGTGTTGGCAGTGACCGAGAGGTTCCGCTGCCCAACGTGCTCGCCAATCCGTGCCCACGGCAAGACTAGTCATCCTCGAAGTCTTTAGGTCGCCATCCGCTGAGGTACCTCTCGGCCAGATCGAGGAAATCCTTGGCGTCCTCACTCCTACACGCCTTAAGACCGTTAATCCGCTCCTTTAGAGTGACCTCGTCACCGTAGAGCTCGATCAGGGCGTCCCAGGCTAGGCGTGTGGACCGCCGAACGGCCCGACTACCCATCGTTTGGCTTGTAACCTCGCTCCGAGCGCCCCTAAGAATGGCCAGAGTGAGTTGGGGCAAGTCGTCGATCACCAGCGGCTCTTCCGACAGCTCGGCCTCGCGCTTCGCCAAGAGAAATACCCTCACAAGGTCGCGTTCCGCCGCGAGGTCTTCGACCGACGCAGATCGGACGTCGGCGCGCCAGGCTCTCTCGAACTCGGCAGCCGCTGCCTCCGAAACGAGCTTGCGGCCTGCTCCTTCCCGATAGCCGACATCGCTAATCAGCTCGAGCTTGGCAGAGAGCGACTCCACTTCCGGCAGGATGCGACGCACGGCTGCTTCCACTGCAGCCGGGTCGCCCAGCGCCCTGAGCAGGCGATACGTGACGCGGCTAACGACAAGGCGGGTGTCGAGGTCGAACATGCCTCGCTGTCGCTCTGGAAGATCAGGTAGGAGATTCAGAAGCACGATCGTCCCCGGCACCACATGTTCGGACGCGTATTGATCCTCGTACGCTTCCAGACGAGCGATTACGTCTTGCAGTCGCTCCGGATCAAGCGACCGGAGGTAGTTATCGAGGGCGTCACGGTCGGCCATGAATGCCCAGGCCTTCTCGGCGTCGGCGAACGCCTGCAGCCCCTCACCCGCCACGCGCTCCAAGTAGAGCCGCAAAAATTTCCTCGTGAGCGACACGACGCTCTCGTAGCCACCGGCTCTTCCAGTCGCCCCCATAGTGGCTGCCGCCGATATGCCTCTGGGCAGCTGGAAAGAGGCGCTCGATCATCGCGCGCACAACATCGGCATGGTCTCCGGCAGCCTCAAACAAACCCTCGATCTGCGCTTTGAAGTGCTCCGGGTCGCGGAACCCCCCATACGAAACCTCTGATGTCGTGGTAAGCCCGTCGACCCCGCTGTGCAAGCGCCCGAACACGTCGGGTATGAACACCCGCACGGCTTCGAGCGCGAGCACGTCGGCGAGCGCGATCTCTCCGTTGAGAGCCATCACGGTCCCGTGGATCGAAGCGGCATATCGCCGAACGTCCCGCATGTTCCGAATGAGTGGCCGGACGATCTCCATGAAAACGTCAGGCCAGACTTCTTCCTCGAAAGGACCTCTGTTCTCGACGTCGGCAAGAGCGCCGTTCACCGCAGAGAAGATCTGCCGGTTAAGCACGTGGTCAGGGACTGCCGGGAGGTCGACCGCGAGCTGAAGAATCTTTTCGAGATAGTCACGGCCCGGTATCCCCTGCTCAGCGAGCGCCTCTTCAACACGTACTCGGTCAAAGGCCACGATGTAGATGATGTTGGGAAAGCTGGCAGTCAGTCGCACCAGCTTGAAAACATCTCGTATTTCCGAGGTCGAGAGCCGGTCGATGTCGTCGATCACGACAGCGATGGGCTTATCGAGAGCGGCCAGCGCCTGCACGAGCTTGGCGCGGCGGCCACCGACACCTTCCTTCCGACGCTGAAGGATCTTGCTGAGGATCTTCGTGGCGCCGCGGCCTCGCTCGATCCAAGGCCCAACGAGCGGAAGCCAGGCCATCCCAGAGAACGTCTCGCCGTATTCCTCGAGATCCCTTCCGACGTCGGCGAGGCCGGGACGGATCTTCAGTTGGGCGGCGAGCTCGACGAAGAAACTCTCGACGAGTTGCTCCGCGCCGCTGAACATCCACGGGTTGAAGTCGAGGATCGCTGCGCCCGCGTTGGCAAGGTCGTTCCGGGCAAGGTTGATGAAGGACGTCTTGCCGGCCCCCCACGATCCGAGGACACCGACGACGAGCCCCTCCGCTGCATCGATCGAGAGAACTTGGCCGACGAACGATGTCGCGAGGTGTGATCTGCCGAGGACATCGTCCTCGTGCTCGCGAATCGGATTGTCGCCTGCGACGCTCACACGGCCTCCGCTCGGACAGGTTCGGCGACCGCGAACTCAGTGAGCCGCAAGGTGAACATACGTTCGATTCTAGATGTGGCGGCCGACGGTGCCAGTCAAGCTTGGCGACCGGCCTGAATCGGACGCGCGCCGTGCCGCGCGAGAGCGAGGCGCTGTCCTTGCACGCCACGATCCCGACGCGCCCGCGCGAGCCGGTTGCGCGGCCGAGGCCCGTGCTCGCCGGCCGCTCCCGCGTCGGGCCCGCTTCCAGCTTCGGCGGCCAGGCGATAGGATCGGGAGCGTGACCATGTGGGCCTTCCGTGTCCGTTCGGCGGCCGCCTTCCGGCGGCGCCGCTCGCGGGCAGCACTTCCTTCGAAGTAGCAGCCTCGCCGACACGCTCGTAGCAGAAGCCGGGATCGCCCCAGGCGAACTCGTCGTCGACGTCGGCGCCGGCCGGGGTGCCCTGACCGGTGCGCTCCGGCGTGCGGATGCGCGCGTCATCGCGCTCGAGATCGACGCGGCTCTCGCCGCTGGTCTGAGGCGACGGTTCGACAACGATGCTCGGGTAGCGGTCGTCGCGGCCGATGCACGGACGTGGCCGTGGCCGGCTGAGCCGTTCTCCGTGGTTGCCAATCTGCCGTTTGCCGGCGCGGCGGCGGTCCTGCGTTCTCTGCTCGACGACCCGAACGCGTCGCTGCAGTCCGCCTACGTCATCGTGCAGTGGGAGTTCGCGGCGAAGCGTGCAGCGACCTGCCCGGTGACGCTGCAGGGCGTTTACTGGGCGGCGTGGTGGAGGCTCGCGGTCGCGAGGAGGCTCGCGCCCGCGGCGTTTGCGCCGCCGCCGCCCGTCGTCTCGGCCGTGCTCGCGATCGAACCGCGCGACACACCTCTCGTGCCCCGCTCAGAACATGCCCTGTACCGCACATTCCTGGAACGCGCGTGGGCCGACAAGCCCCTTCGAATGACGCTGCGGGGAACGCTAGGCCCGCGCGAGCTGAAGCTCCTTGCCGCCGCCAACGGCTTCGACGACCGCGCGCTTCCGCGCGACATCGACGCGCGCCAGTGGGCTGCCATCTACCGCCGGTGGCGTTTGCAACGACGATGATCGACGGGAATCGGGCGGGGCCATGCGTCGGGAGATCTGCTCATCGCTCTACGCTAGGCGGCGAAGGCAGCGCTTGCCGCGGCGACGTCGATCCTCGCACCGCGGTGTTCCCGCGTCGTCTGCAGCCAGTCGGCGAGCTGAGGGCGCGGCACGACCCACACCGTGCCCTTCTTGACGGGTGCCTCGCCGTTCGGCACGCACACGACGGCGGTCACCCACCCGATACCAGTCAGATCGCGAAGCTCCATTGCGGCGCCGACGGCTTGTGAGCCTGCAGCGGAGCGGTAAGCCCCGCTCTTCGTCTCGACGACGAACGCGCCGGTGGGCCCAATCGCGATGTGGTCGATGTTCCCGCCGTACTGCTTCTTCCAGTTGTGCGTCACGAACCACTCAGGCGGGAGCTGCTCAAGCTCCTTGCTCACAGCCTTCTCGGAGCCGGCTCCGATCAGGTAGTCGAGCGCGATGTCGCCTCTTCGGTTGAACTCGATCAGCAGCATGATGCTGAGCCCTGAGAGCGCCAGGACAGCAACGACTCCCTCGGGATCGCGCGACCAGTCGCTCAGGGCGGCGGTGACCATCAGGGCGAGAACGGCAAGCTGCACGGCGACCAGTGCGAGAAGCTTCGCCGCCTCGAGCTGACCCTGCCGACGAACGTGACCCGCGGCGACGCCCGGCAGCTCGATCGGGCGCATCCGTGCTGCGAGTCCAGCGGCAACGCCGCCGGCGATTCCGAGCGCCAGCACCGGCGCGCCGGTCAGCAAGTACAAGAGCGCGATCAGAAAGCCGAGCACGGCGAGGCCGAACTCCCAGGCGCGCACCTTCATGTCGTGTTGATCGGCAGCGGAGAGTTCCGGCACGAGCGTTGCGTGACGCCCGCGGTCGCAGACGGTTAGTCGCCGTCGCAGAGAGCTGCGTAGTCCAGCTCCGTCTCGTCCGTGAGCACATGCGTGTATGTGTTGGCCGTCACGGCCAGGTTGCGCTGACCGACGTGCTCGCCGATCCGGGCCCACGGGACGCCGCGCAGGTGGTCAAGCGAGATCCGGCGGTGGCGGAGGTCGTGAGGGCTGAATGTCGGCACGCCGGCGGCCGTGCACGCCCTCGCGATGCCGGTACGGAGGCGGTCGGCGGTGACGCCCTGGAAGACGAGGCGGTCGGGCGTGCGGTCGTCGCGCGGGACGAGCCCGCACACGGCGTCGAAGAGCACAGGATGGACCGGCACCCACCGGGCCTTGCCTGTCTTCGCTACGGCCTGCGAGACCCGCCAGCGGCCGCGGGCCTCGTCGATGTCGCCCCACGTGAGCGCCTCGAGCTCACCGACGCGCATGCCGGTCGCGTCGAGCACGAGCAGGGGGAGCCGATAGCGAGCGGGGAGGAGGTGATGGACCGCCAAGACGTGCTCCGCGGTTGGGGGCTGGATCTCGGCCCGCGACTCGCGCGGCAGCTTCACCGTCACTCGATCGCGTGCCACGTTCGGCGTCACACCCGCGAAGTCGAGCACCATGGCGAGCGTCGCCAGTGTCTTCCGGATCGACTCGCGTGCGAGGCCTTCGGCGTTCAAGTCGGCGACGAGAGCGGCGACGTCGTCCGGACGGATCTCTGCGGCGGCGCGGTTGCCGAGACGCGGGAGGATCCGCTTGAGGTTCACCTCGTAGGTGGCGGCGGTGCCGGCGGCGACGTCGACGCGGGAGGCGCGCCACTGCTCGGCGAGCGCGCGAACGGTCGGCTGCTCGGGCGCCGCGGCCAGGACATTCAGGTCAGGTACGCGCAGCGCGGAGAGCTCGCCGATGACGTAGTCGCGGCGGATCTTCGCATCGCGCATCGTACGGAACGTTCCCCCATACCGAGGGACGCTCTCGCGCCCTCCGAGCCGGAACCGCACGCGGTACCGCATCCCGTCCTTTCTAGGCCGTCGTTCGATCCATGCGCTAGCCATGCCTAGACGTTACGCCCGGACGCGGTCGTCACGGTAGACGCTCCGCTCGAGCAGCTCGACGTACTCCTCGGCGCGGATCATCGGTCGCGAGTACCCCGGCAGCCAGACGACGGGCAACGCGCGAAAGACCGCATCGACCGCCCGCCGCTCGAGTCCGAGCTCGCGTAGATGCGTCCGCGTCAGGAGCGCCCCGGGAGTGTGGAGCAGTTCCGCGACCGGCACTCGCTGGCCGTGTTCAGGTGCCACATGTCACCTCCTCGTTGACCGCCACGAAGCTCCTCAGGGTGCACGGCGAGCCTGACGCAGACATGACGTGCGCCTGACAAGCGCGTAAACCATATTGTCCATTACGTCCAGTATGTAGAAGATGTTGACTTTGCCGATAATGTGGCGTACTGTGAAATCCGAAAGGGAGGGCGCGATGTCGGAACTCAGCACCGGACTTGAACCTCAGCTACTGAAGCCCACGGAGGTCGCGAACCTCCTGCGCGTCTCAAGAAGCACGATCAACAACTGGATCCAGGACGGGTCGATCCCGTACATCAAGCTCCCCGGCGGGAGCTACCGGATCCCGCTGCGCGGGCTGATTGCGTCGCTGAGGAGCAACTACGACTTGAGCGGCACGCTCGAGGCGATCTCGGCTGCTGCTCGTGAAACCGGCTTCGACGCTGCCGCGGCCGTAGCCGCCGCGGGCGGCGAAGACGAGGACGACGAAAACTAGCGCCGCCCGCCGCCACGTCTGAGAGAGTTGCGGGCGGTGCAACTCGTCGTCTGCGACACGACCACGCTCTTCCCGGCCCTTGTCAACGACGCCAGCCTGTACCGAAAGCTGCTCGTGGTGTTCGCCTGGGGCAAGCTCCACCACGAGCTGCGCGCGATTCAGGACGAGCACATGGAGATCGAGCGCTTCCTCGCCGAGAACCCCGGCTCGACCTACGAGGGCAGTCGCGCAGAAGAGCAGTACGAGACCGCCCGCGACCGCATCGCGCGGCTCGAAGAGCACCTTCCGGTCATGACCCCGAAGGACTTCGGTCTCGTGGTGTCCCCCGCCATCACGCAGGAGCTCGAGAACAACATGGGCGGCATCCGCTCCGCCCTCGGGAACCAGACTCCGGAAGCGATCGAGCAGTTCGTCGGCGCGGCCGTGGCCGTCGCGTCGGTCTACGTGGTCTCCGGTTTCGACCGCGAGATCCCGAAGTACACCAAGGGCAGAGACCGCGATGACGACCCGATCATCCACACCGCTGTCCTCGCCCGAGCGGAGTGGATCCTCTCTCAGGACAAGCAGCACATCGCGCTCACCCACAGGCGGCCGACGGAATACGTCGATCCGGAGTCAGGTCGTGTGCACCGGGCTGTCCGCCTCAGCTACTTCCTCGAACGCGTCATCTGCAGCGGCTACCACTTCGGCGAGGATGACCTCAAGCAGATCGACGGCAGGCTGCTCGAGATCGTCCTCGGCCGGTGATAGCGGCGAGCGGGTCCCGCGGACCGGCTGCGAGCCTCGCTCTGCGGTACCGGAAGTAGCGGTCGAACTCGCGGCTGGCGCCGCGAGCCGCTGCCCCGCCCAGCCGCCTAAATCCGGGGACT
>CAYGLV010000078.1:0-8537 GCA_964351025.1 uncultured Gaiellales bacterium
CTCACGCGGGCAGCTCGAGCGCGGCCATGCCGGCCGGCGGGAACTCGAGGTCGGGTCCGCCCGTGACGGCGGCCGCGATCTCGGAGCAATCCGGCTGGTGGCCGACGGCGACGACCGGCTCTCGTGCGCCCGCGACAGCTTGGGCGAGCGCGGCCGCCGTTGCACCGGGGGCGAGCCGCTCGTCCACCCGCAGCTCGGCGCCGGTCGCCTTTGCGATCGCAGCGGCGGTCTCGCGCGCGCGCAGGAGCGGGCTGGAGAGCACGAGCTCGGGTCGCGGCTCGAGCGTCGCGAATCGCTCGCCCAGTGCGCGCGCCTGCTCACGTCCCGTCTCGGTGAGCGGGCGCAGCTCGTCGGGCTCGCCGGCGGCGGCGTGGGCGTGGCGGACGAGGTAGACGAGCACGCTGCCAGGATAATGGGCAGCAGACCTCGCTCCCGTTGGCCGAGATGTAATCCGGTCGTAAGAACTCCCACGTAGAACTGAAGCGACGGGCGGCGTGCGGGCGCTGCCGCAGACCGAAGGAGAGACCCTGAGAGAAGCTCCGTCGAGCGGGAAGCACGACCGCCTGGTCGGGCGCGGCGCGTTCCTCGGGATCGTGGTGACCGGCGTGGCCGGGCTCTTCTTCGGCAAGGACGCCGTTCGCGCGATCCGCGGGATCGTGCCGAGCTCGGTCGGGGCGCTCGTTCCGACCGCGGGCTGGCGCATCTACACGATCGGCGACCGGATGCCGGCCATCGACCCGGCGATGTGGCGCCTGCGGGTCGAGGGGCTCGTCGCACAGCCCCTCTCGCTGTCGCTCGCAGACGTCAAGCGCCTCCCGCGCGCCGAGCAGGTCTCAGACTTCCACTGCGTCACCGGCTGGTCCGTGAACGACGTGCACTGGGCAGGTGTTCGCTTCCAGCACCTGCTCGCGGCGGCGGGGCCCCTGCCTGGCGCAGGCGCGATTCGCTTTGTTTCCGACGAAGTGCCCTATGAGGACTCGCTCACGCTCGACCAGGCGCTCCTGCCCGACGTGATGCTCGCCTACGAGATGGACGGCGCGCCGTTGTCGCGCCCGCACGGCGCGCCGGCGCGCGTCGTCATCCCGCGCATGTACGGCTACAAGAGCGTCAAATGGGTGACCCGGATCGAGCTCGTCCCGCGCGCCGAGCCCGGCTACTGGGAGCAGCGCGGCTACGACTCCGACGCGTGGGTCGGAAAGTCGAACGGGCTTGACCCGAGCGCCTAAGCCCGGCTACCTGCGGCGGTTCACGCTCACGGAGCGGCTCGTCCACTGGACGCACGCAGCGGCGTTCTTCGCGCTGCTCGTGACGGGCCTCGTCCTCTACGTGCCGGTTCTCTCGACGTGGATCAACCGCAGAAACACGGTCAAGAACGTCCATCTGCTGACCGCGATCGTCTGGGCCGTGGCGCTCGTGCTCCTCGTCGTCCTCGGGAACCGGGCGGCTCTGCGCCGGACCTGGCGCGAGGTCGAGACGTTCGACTCCGCCGACCGCCGCTGGCTGCGGGGGCGGCGCGTACCGCAGGGCCGCCTCAACGCGGGCCAGAAGGTGAACGCGCTCCTGACGGCCGCGTTCGCCCTCCTCTTCACGCTCTCGGGCGTCCTCCTCTGGCTCGGCGAGCGCGACACGCGGTTCCGGCTCGAGGGCACCGTCGTCGTCCACGACGCGCTGATGTACATCTCGCTCGCCCTGCTCACCGGGCACCTCTACCTCGCGGTCATCCACCCCACGACACGGCACGCCCTGCGGGGGATGACGCTCGGCGACGTGCGCGAGGACTGGGCGGCCGCGCACCATCCCAGATGGGTCGAGGAGGAACGCCGCCGCTAGTCAACTAGAGTCGAATTCGTGGGCACCTACCGCTACGTCGTCGCCGACGTCTTTACGTCGTCGCCGCTCGCAGGCAACCAGCTCGCCGTCTTCACCGACGCGCGCCGCATCCCCGAGGAGCAGCTCCAGCCGCTGGCGAAGGAGATGGCGTTCTCGGAGACCGTCTTCGTCTACCCGCCCGAGCAGGGCGGCCACGTGCGCCTCCGGATCTTCACGCCCGCTTCGGAGCTGCCGTTCGCCGGTCACCCGATCCTCGGGACGGCGTTCGTGCTCGCCGCACCGATGCAGCTCGGCGTGATCGCGCTCGAGACCGGCAAGGGGATCGTGCCGGTCGAGCTGGAGCGCGACGAGTCCGGGCGGATCGTCTTCGGGCGGATGACGCAGCCGGTGCCTGCCGTCGAGGCGTTCGCGCAGGCCCACGAGCTGCTCGCGGCGCTCGGCGTCGAGCGCTCGGAGCTGCCCGTCGAGGTGTACGACAACGGCGCCAGGCACGTGTACGTGGCGCTCGCGGGCGAGGCGGCCGTCGTTGCGCTCGCGCCGGACCTGGCCGCGCTCGCGCGGCTCCCCGTCCTCGGAGCCAACTGCTTCGCGGGCGCGGGGGCGCGCTGGAAGACGCGGATGTTCGCTCCGGCGGACGATGTCGCCGAGGACCCCGCGACCGGCTCCGCTGCCGGCCCGCTCGCCTGCCACCTCGCCCGCCACGGCTGGATCGGCTGGGGCGAGCAGATCGAGATCTCGCAGGGCGCCGAGATCGGCCGCCCCTCGACGCTCTTCGCCACCGCCCACGGAGGCGAGGGCCGGATCGAGCGCGTCGAGGTCGGCGGCAGCGCGGTTGTCGTCGCCCGCGGCGAGTTCCGCCTCTAGCCGGTAAAGATCCTCCAGAGCAGGAAGACGTTCAGGAAGACGATCACGGCCGCGACGACCGTTGCGAGCGCGGTCGTCTCCCTCCGGTTCACGAGCGACCCCATCAGCTCCCGGTCGCGGCAAAAGAGAAGCAATGGGATCAGCGCGAAGGGGATGCCGAACGAGAGCACGACCTGGCTGAGCACGAGCGAACGCGTCGGATCGAGCCCGACCGCGAGCACGACGAAGGCGGGCAGCATCGTCACCGCGCGACGCACGAAGATCGGGATCTGGCGGCGGATGAAGCCCTGCATCACGACCTGGCCTGCGAGCGTGCCGACGCTCGACGAGGAGAGGCCGGAAGCGAGCAGGCCGATGCCGAAGAGGACGTCTGCCTGGCCGCCGACGTGCGTCCCGAGCGCGTCGAAGACCTCGCGCAGGTCGTCCCCGACCTCGAACAGGCCGCGGCTGTGGAAGACGCCGGCAGCGGTCAGGAGCATCGCCGCGTTGATCGCGCCGGCGAAGCCCATCGCGATCATGACGTCGATCTGCTCGAAGCGGAAGATCCGCCGCCGGGCCGCCTCGTCGGCGCCGACGATCCGGCGCTGCGTGAGCGCCGAGTGGAGGTAGATCACATGCGGCATGACGGTCGCGCCGAGGATGCCGACCGCGAGCAGGACGCTCTCCGAGCCGGAGAAGCCGGGCACGAGCCCGTGCAGGGTGCCGCCGGCCGACGGCTCGGCGATGAAGACCTGCGCGCCGAACGAGAGCATGATCACCCCCACGAAGCCTGCGATCACGGCCTCGAGCCGGCGGAAGCCGCGTGCCTGGAGCGCAAGGATCGCGAAGGCCGCGGCCCCGGCGAGCAGGCCGGCGGCGAAGAGCGGGACGTCGAACAGGAGGTAGATGCCGAGCGCGGCGCCGAGGATCTCGGCGAGGTCGGTCGCCATCGCGACCACCTCGGCCTGGACCCAGAGGACCCGCGTGACGGGACGGGGGAAGCGGTCGCGGCAGACCTCCGGCAGGTTCTGCCCGGTCGCAATCCCGAGCTTCGCGCTCATCGACTGGATGAGCATCGCCATCAGGTTGGCGGCGACGACCACCCAGAGCAGCAGGTAGCCGAACTTCGCTCCCCCGGCCATGTTGGTGGCGAAGTTGCCCGGGTCGACGTAGGCCACGGCCGCGATGAAGGCCGGGCCGAGAAAGGGCCACAGCGCCCGCGGGCCACGGCGCTCACCGCGCAGCGAGCGTTGGGCGGCCTCGAGCACGCGCGCTTCGCCGGGCAGCACGTCCTCCGGGTGGACGACGGTGAGCCGTCCTCGCTCGGCGGGCCGCTTTACACCCACGCGACGGCCTCGATCTCGGGCAGCTCGGGCGCGAGCGAGCGCCAGAAGCGGCCGCCGTCGCGGGAGAGATACAGCCGGTTGCGGGCGGCGTAGAGGACGATGTCGGGGTCGTCCGGGTGAATCGCGACCGCCCGGCCCGGTGGCAGCCCGCCGCCCGCCTCGCGCCAGGTGCGGCCGGCGTCGTTCGAGACGACGAGCGGAGGCCGGCGGCTGATCACCGCGACGACGAGTGAGCCCGACGTGTCCGCAGCCACGAGCAGTGGCAACGAGAGCGCCGGCGCGGGCGGGAGGGCGAGGCGCTCGCCGCCGTCGAGGCCGAGCACCTCCTCGCTCTCGGCGTCCACGGTGAAGACCCCGTCGGCCGTCTGCACCGTGGCGTTCAGGCTGCCCTCCCGGAGAGCAGGCCGGCGACGAGCCTGTTCGCGCTCCGGGCGGCCGACGCGGGCGCTTGGCCCGCGCTGCGCGCCGAGACATACGCCGCGGCGAATGCGTCGCCGGCGCCGGTCGGGTCCACGATCCCCGTCACGGGCACGGCCCAGACGAGCTCGGACGTGCCGCCGGCGAGCACGAGGGCTCCGCGCGAGCCCAGCGTGACGACGATCTCGGGCACGTCGAGGCTGCGCAGGCCGTTCTCGAAGTCCTCTCCGCCCAGAACCCGGGCCTCCTCCTCGGCGAGCTTGAGGACCGTCACGTGTTCGAGCACCGCCGGATCGAAAGCCGAGTCGAGCGAGAGCGGGCCGGTGCGTGCCGGGCGGACGAGAGCCTGTCCGTCGAGCGAGATGCTCCGTTCCCTCGCGAGCTCGGCCAGAGTCGCCGCCGGAAAATCCGAGCGGGCGAGCGCGCCGACGTGCACCCAGCGGGCCCCGCCGAGCGCTGCCGGCATGAGCTCGCGCGCGTCCTCCGGCGTCCAGGGGTCGCCGAGCTGGTCCACGATCATCGTTCGACGGTCATCCGCGTAGGAGAAAGAGAACGCCGCGGTCCGCTCTGCCGGCAACCAGGTGACCGGCACGCCCTGCGCGATCAGCGGGGTGACGAGCGCGGGGCGGTCATCGGCCCGGCACCGAGCCACGATGCGCGACGGCAGCCCGAGCTCGCGCAGGGCACGGGCCGCGTAGAAGGGGGCCCCGCCGACCCGCGGCCGCGCACCGCCGACGACGTCGCGGGAAAGGTTGCCGACCACGGCGACGGTGACCACGGCGAGACTGTAATCGGGGAGCCAGCTAGCCGCGCCGCGCCGCGGCGCTGACCGCCGCGGCGAGCGCGAACGAGGCGAGGAAGCTCGGGACCGTCGCCCCGATCCCCCACGACGGCGGGTCGAGCCTCTCCACGACGTCGAGCCACCAGCTCGGACCGGAGGGGTGGAGCCACTGGTAGAGCGCGAAGCCGGCGACCCAGGCGCCGATGAGCCCCGGGCGGAGCATCGGCGCGGCAAAGATGTCGTCCTCGCCGTAGCCGCGCCCTGCGAGCAGCCAGTCGGCGAGGAGTACCGCGAAGAGCGGCACGAAGAACGAGCCGAGCAGGATCAGAAAGGTCTCGTACGAGGCCATGTCGATCGCGAGCGCACCCGCGGTCGCGATCACCGTGACGAGCGTGATCAGGAGCCGCTGCGGCACCCGCGGGAAGAGGTTCTGCAGCGAGACAGCGGTCGAGTAGACGTTCGCGAACGCCTCGTCCGTCTCGGTCGCCATCAGCGCGAAGAGCGCGAGCGCGGCCATCACGCCGCCGGCCACGACCGCAGCCGGCAGCGCCGCTGCGTCGGTGAGGTCACGCGAGAAGAAGAGCACGGCGCCGAGCGAGAAGAGCCAGAGCGTCGGGATCAGATAGCCGAGCCCGGTTCCCCAGAAGCCGGCGCGGCGGCCGCGGGAAAACCGCGTGTAGTCGGCCGCGAGCGGGATCCAGGAGACCGTGATCGCAACGACGAGGTCGGCGCCCTGCCAGACGGAGAGGCCACCCTCGCCGGACTGCCCCCAGAGGTCGCCGAAATGGGAGCCGTCGAGCGCCCACCAGGTCAGATAGGCGAGGGCGACCGGCACCGCCCAGACCGCGACCTTGCGCACGAAGCGCCGGACGAAGCCGATCGGGCCGAGCAGCGCGAGCGCGAGCGCTACGCCGCCGAAGGCGACCGTCCAGAGCCACTGCAGCGAGAAGCCGAAGAGCTCGTCGCAGAGCGCGGCCGCCGCCGTGGCGATGATTAGCAGCTCGAAGACCGCCCAGCCGACGCACTGCGCGACGTTCAGCACGGTCGGCAGGTACGAGCCGCGGCGGCCCAGAGGCGCCCGCATCAGCACCATCGCGGGCACGCGGGCGTCGGCGCCGATCATTCCCGCGAGCGCCAGCATCGTGTTGCCGATCAGGCCCCCGACCAGGATCGCGAGGAAGGCCTCGGGAAGCGAGAGAGCGGGCACGAGGTAGGTGCCCGCGACGATCACGAGCAGCGAGACGCCGAGGTTGCCCCAGAGAAGGCCGGTGTCGAGCAGGCCGAGCACCCGCAGGCGTTCCGGAACCGGCTCGATGCCCCAGGCCGGCGTCGAGTCGTCGTAGGCGATCGCCTCGGTCTTCCTCGTCGCTTCGCTCATCTCTCGCCTCCCTTCGCCGGCATGACCCGGATCAGCAAGCGTGGGGGAACCCATGGTTCCCCCACGGGCCCCCTCCTTGGCCGGCTCGCGCGGTCGGGCAGCTCCGCTGCTCCCGCCGGGCAAAGCCCGGCTCCGCCCACGGCATCCGCGCTCGACCCTGCATGTCCGATCAATGGAAGCTCCCTTCGCCGGCATGACCCGGATCAGGTTCGACGGGTGTGTTCTCAGCCCCGCGCGGGGCACCCCGGTGCGCGAACTCTAGCGCGCGAGTCGCGTTCTACAAGGCCAGCAGGCGGCGCAGCACGTACGGCAGGATGCCGCCGTGGCGGAGGTACTCCCGCTCGCGCGGGGTCTCGAGCCGCAGGCGGGCCCGAAAGACCTTGTCGTCGGCCCGCACCGTCACCTCGAGCGCCTCGCCGTTCTCGACGCCTTCGACGGAGAAGAGCTCGAGCCCGGTCAACCCGAGGGAGGCGGCGCTCTCGCCGTCGGCGAACTGGAGCGGCAGGATCCCCATCATCAGCAGGTTCGAGCGGTGGATCTTCTCGTAGCTCTGCGCGATCACGGCGCGCACGCCGAGCAGCTTCGGCCCCTTGGCGGCCCAGTCGCGCGAGGAGCCCGAGCCGTACTCTTTGCCGGCGAGCACGATGGTGGGCACGCCCTCGGCGAGGTAACGCTGAGCGGCCTCGTAGATCGTCGTCTCCTCGCCTGACGGCACGTGCACGGTCCAGGTTCCCTCGGAGCCGGGAACGAGCTGGTTGCGCAGCCGCACGTTGGCGAACGTGCCGCGCATCATCACCTCGTGGTTGCCGCGCCGCGAGCCGTACGAGTTGAAGCCGGCGCGCTCGACGTCGTGCCCGAGCAGGTACTCCCCAGCGGGGGAGGCGGTCTTGATCGAGCCCGCGGGCGAGATGTGGTCGGTCGTCACGGAGTCGCCGACCATCACCAGGCAGCGTGCCCCACGGATATCCGCGACCGTGCCCGGCTCGCGGCGCATGCCCTCGAAGTACGGTGGCTGTCGCACGTACGTCGAAGTGGGCTCCCAGGCAAAGAGGTCACCCTCGGGCACCGGCAGGTCGCGCCACGCCGGGTCGCCGTGGAAGACGTCGGCGTAGGCCTCCCGGAACATCTCCTCCCCGAGCGCGCCCGCGATCGTCTCCTGTACCTCGGCCGAGGTCGGCCAGATGTCGGCCAGGAAGACGTCGTCGCCGTTCCCGTCCTGCCCGAGCGGCTCGGTCGCGAGGTCGAGATTCATCCGCCCTGCGAGCGCGTAGGCGACGACGAGCGGCGGTGAGGCGAGGTAGTTCGCCTTCACCTCGGCGTGGATGCGCGCCTCGAAGTTGCGGTTGCCGGAGAGGACGGCGCAGGCGACGAGCCCGCCCTCCTCGATCGCCTTCGAGACCGCCGCCGGGAGCGGGCCCGAGTTGCCGATGCAGGTCGTGCAGCCGTAGCCGACGGTAAAGAAGCCCAGCGCCTCGAGGTACGGCGTCAGCCCGGCCTTGTCGAAGTACTCGGTGACGACCTTCGAGCCCGGCGCGAGGCTCGTCTTCACCCACGGCCTGCGCGTCAGCCCCCGCTCGACCGCCTTCTTCGCGAGCAGGCCGGCGCCCACCATCACGGCCGGGTTCGACGTGTTCGTGCACGAGGTGATGGCCGCGATCACGACCGCGCCGTGCCCGAGCTCGACGGTCTCGCCGTCTAGCTCCACCGTCACCGTTGCCAGCCGATCGGCGACCGCGACGGCCGGGACGTCCACGCCGTTCCCGCCCGCGGCGCCGTGCCCCGGCGATCCCTCGGCCGCCGGGTCGCTCGCCGGGAAGGAGTCGGCCATCGCCTTGTCGTGCCCGTTGCCGTACTCGACGCCGAACGTCGAAAGTGCTTCGAGGAACGACCGTTTCGCCTCGCGCAGCGGCACCCGGTCCTGCGGGCGGCGCGGGCCGGCGAG
>CAYGLV010000079.1:0-8336 GCA_964351025.1 uncultured Gaiellales bacterium
GCGCGGCGCTCGTCGAGCGCTTCGCCGCCGCCGCGGAGGCCTCCGGCGCGCACGTCCACCTCGGCGCGGCGCCGGAGCTGGCCGGCGACGTCGGCGTCTCGCGCGCGCTCTACGGGCTCGCCGACACCGGCTCGGTCGTGCTCGCCGCCTCGCCCGACGAGCCGCGCTCGCGCTCGCTCCTGCCGTGGACGCATGTGGCGCTCCTCCGGGTCGAGGACATCGTGCCCGGCCTTGCAGAGCTTTTCGCCGAGCTCGGCCCCGACCTGCCGAGCGCGCTCGCGATCGTCACCGGCCCGAGCCGCAGCGCCGACATCGAGCAGCGCCTCGCCGTCGGTGTGCACGGCCCCGGCGAGGTGCACGTCGTGCTGCTGGACTGAGCTGTCGTGCCCGCAAGAGGCGCGCGCACGCACCGAGAGAGCGGGGCCCGGCTCTCGCCGGACCCGCTTCCCATCTCGTAATCGAGCCGCCCTACGTGCGCTGCTTGATCGCGCGATAGGCGAACAGCACGAGCACGCCGCCGGCGATCGCACCGATCCACGTGCTGAGATCGAAGAACTCGTCGATCGGGTCGCCCGCCCCGATCGCGGTGGCGATGAATCCGCCGGCGACGGCGCCGGCGATCCCGAGGGCTGTTGTGAGGATGATCCCGAGCTTCTCTCCTCCGGGGACGATCGCCTTGACGATCACACCCACGAGGAAGCCGAGAACGATCCAGCCGATGATGCCCATTCCCCTACTCCCGTTCCCTGTCCACGACACGCTCGTGGACGACCGTGGTCGAGCCTTCGCGTGGGCGGTTGAACCCGCCCCAACTCGACCAGAAGACCATCGAGAGGATGAGGCCGGCGCCTCCGACAACCATCAGGATCACGCCGACAGTGCTGATGTCGATCCCACTGACGGTGGCAGTGACGGCCCACGTGAGGATCGCACCGACCGCGATGAGGATGAGGCTGACAGCAATTCCCATTACGCGCACGTCCTTTCCTAGAGTGTGACGGCACCGTCGACCCCGGGGCGCCGCCGGACGGTCGTGTAGCGCCCATAAATTATACCGTCGCTCCGGCCTAACCGGTTCGGAAAAAAGAGCGGCGGGGGTGGGATTCGAACCCACGGGACGCTTGCACGCCCAACGGTTTTCAAGACCGCAGATAAAGTGGTCATTTGCAGGGCTTTTTATTCTCGTTCGCCAGTACGTTCGCCAGTGCCGCAGAAATCGTGCACGATTTCGGCCATCTGGTGTAGTCAATCGTGACAACGAATAGTCCGGCACCGGAACCCTGGGTGCGGCGGGAACCCTGGGTGCGGCGACCTCCACGGTGTGTAGCTTCCTCTTCACGCGGGTCCTCCCTGTCGATCTTGGCTGGATCCGCCCCCAACGCTGCCAACGGCAACGGACGGGGCGGGAGGGCCGTCTCAACTTCTACATCGAACGGGACAACCTCGCCCGGGGCGCGGGACGGCTTGCGTGCGCCGCCTGGCCAGGGGCCGGACCGGGCGTAGCTATCTTTCTCAAAGTCACTTTACTTTTCATAGCATCGTCGGTAAGGTAACCGCCGTGACGCGCGGCGACCTCCGGCACCGGTTCGAGAAGAGGCCCTGCTGCGCGATGCCCGCAGCCTTTCCGATCCCGTCTGCCGGCTAACCGAGTCCCGCACCCCACCGGCCCAGGAGACGGAGATGACGACAGACGTCGGAGCTACGCGCACACCCGGTGGAGAGGTCGGCTGGGAGCTCGTGCTCAAGCGCAATCCGGTCGAGCGGCTGAAGAAGGAAAAAGCCCCGCTCGGGATCCGGGACGAGCTGCCGGCGCTGATCGCCGCCGGCTACGAGGCCGTGCCCGAGGAGGACATCGTGCGGCTCCAGTGGTGGGGCCTCCACCACGACAAGCCGAAGGTCGGCACGTTCATGCTGCGGATCAAGCTGCCGAGCGGCTACCTCACCCCCGCGAAGCTGCGCGCGATCGGCGAGGTCTCGAACGCCTACGGCCAAGGCTCCGGGGAGCTCGCCACCCGCCAGAACATCCAGCTCCACTACCTCCACCTCTCCGCCCTGCCGGAGGTGTTCGCACGCCTCGACGCCGCGGGGCTCTCGACCGCGGGCGGCGCCGGCGACACGGTCCGCAACATCACCGGCTGCCCGGTGCAGGGCCTCGCACGGGACGAGCTATTCGACGCGACCCCGGTGGTCGAGGCCGCCGCCGGCTTCTTCCACGGCAATCCGGACTTCGCCGACCTGCCGCGGAAGCACAAGTGCACGATCGCGGCCTGCGCCGACCGCTGCAACGCTCCCGAGATCAACTGCATCGCCCTCGTCGGCGTGCTGCACGAGGAGCGCGAGGGGTTCGCCGTGCTCGTCGGCGGCGGCCTCTCCTCGGTGCCGCGGCTCGCGCGCGACCTGGGCGTCTTCGTGCCGAAGCAGGAGGCGGTCGAGGTGCTCGCGGCGATCACGGGGGCCTGGAGCGTCGACCTGCACTACCGCGTCTCACGCGTGAAGGCGCGACTGAAGTTCATGATCGACGACATCGGGCCCGAGGGCATGCGCGCGCTCGTGGAGGAGCGGCTCGGCCGGAGGCTCGACGACTATCGGCTCGCGCCTGTGGAGGCCCCTCCCAGCAACCACGTCGGTGTCCACGAGCAGCGCCAGGCGGGCCTGGCGTACATCGGCTTCCCCGTCCACCTCGGGCTCGTCTCCGGCGACCAGATGGTCGCGCTCGCCGACCTGGCCGAGAAGCTCGGCACCGACATCCGCATCACCCGCCAGCAGAACTTCGTGCTCGCGAACGTGCCCGAGGACGAGGCCGGCGCGGCGATCGAGCGCGTCGCCGAGATCGGCTTCCCGCTGGACGCGAACAAGGTGCGCGCGAACGGCATCGCCTGCACCGGCGAGCCGCACTGCAACTTCTCCGTGACCGAGACGAAGTCGCGGCTCGGACGGCTGATCGAGCGCCTCGAGGAGCGCTTCGGCGAGGCCATCGGCGACCTGCGGCTGCAGCTTGACGGTTGCCCCCACGCCTGCGCGCAGCACTGGATCGCCGACCTCGGCTTCCAGGGCACGACCGCGCGTACCGACGACGGGAGGCGGCTGCAGGCGTACGACATCTTCCTCCGCGGCGGGCTCGGCCCCGATGCGGGCATCGCCCGGCCGCTCTTCCGGCGCGTGCCGTCGGAGGAGCTGGACGTGCCGGTCGCCGCCCTGATCCAGGGTTGGCTCGACGGCCGCCGGGAGGGAGAGAGCTTCGCGGCGTTCTCGCGCCGCCTCTCCGACGAGGAGCTGGGCGCACTTGCCGGCCTGGAGCCGGCGCGCCGGCGCGAGCGGAACGAGGAAGTAGCGTGACCGAGAGGAGGAACGGCACATGAGCGTGGATCTGATCGACGAGCTGGAGGCGGGGGAGCTCTCCGTCGAGTTCGAGGGCGAGGAGCCGGAGGTCGTGGTGGCATGGGCGCTCGAGCACTTCTCACCGCGGATCGCGATCTCGACCGCGTTCCAGCTCGACGGCGTGGCGATCCTCGACATGGCCTACCGGATCGATCCCGCGATCCGCGTCTTCTCAGTCGATACGGGCCGGCTGCCGCAGGAGACCTTTGACCTGATCGAGCTGCTGCGCGAGCGCTACCCGGGACTGAACCTCGAGCTGCTCGCACCCGATCCCGTTCATCTGCAACGGCTCGTCGCGCGCAAGGGCCCGAACCTCTTCTACACCTCGGTCGAAGACCGGATGCTCTGCTGCAACGTGCGCAAAGTGCAACCGCTGACACGGCACCTCGCCGGCCTCGACGCGTGGATCACCGGCCTTCGCCGCGACCAGTGGGCAACACGCACGAACATCCGCAAGATCGAGATCGACCACGACCACGGCGCGATCGTGAAGCTCAACCCACTCGCCGAGTGGACGGAGGAGGAGGTCTGGGACTACGTGCGCGCGAACGACGTTCCCATCCATCCCCTCTACGAGCGCGGCTACACGTCGATCGGCTGCGCCCCGTGCACCCGGGCGATCGGGCCGGGCGAAGAGACGCGGGCCGGACGCTGGTGGTGGGAGTCGAACGCGCCGAAGGAGTGCGGCATCCACTGCGCGATCGAGACCGGCGGATTCGAGCACGAGCTGCACGCGATCGTCGGGGACGGCCATGAGTAGCGCGGTCGTTCTCCGGGGCGAGGCCCGCGAGGTCGCCCTCGGCGAGGCCCAGGCGGTGCTGGCGATGGTGCAAGACGAGGAGCGGCGCGGCCGGCTCGCAGCGCTCGCGGCCACCGCGGACGAGGGAGCGGTGACGGGAGAGGATGCCGAGGCGCTCGAGGAGCTGCTCGAGCTCGGGCTCCAGACCGGGCGGATCCGCGCCGTCTACGGCCCCGGCGGCGAGCAGGCGGCCCTCCAGACGTACCGGCGGTTGCCACGCGGCGCGGAGCTGGCCGAGAGCGCGCGCGAGGTGACCGCCGCGCTGCAGACGCTCCTCGCCAAGCCGCTCGAGTCGGTAGCGATCCAGGCGGTAGGACCCGGCGCATACGTCCTCACCCTGAAGGTAGACGGCGCCGACCTCTCCGTGCGCCTTGATCGCCAGGGAGCGCGCCTGGCGTCGGTGGGCGTGTGACCGCCCATGCCTGACAAGCGCTACTACATGGCCTGTCTCGACCTCGAGGGCCGGAGCTGCCTCGTCGTCGGCGGCGGCCCCGTCGCGCTCGAGAAGGCGCTGGGGCTACTCGAGTGCGGCGCGCACGTGACCGTAGTTGCCCCGCAGGCCGTGTCGGAGCTGCAGGCGCCGCCGGTCGAATGGCTGGCCCGCGGCTACCGGGCGGCTGACCTCAACGGGCGCGCGCTCGTCATCGCCGCGACCTCCGACCGCCGGGTCAACCGCCGCGTGCACGCCGACGCGGCGGTGCGCGGCCTGCTCTGCAACGTCGCCGATGTCCCCGAGCTCTGCACCTTCATCCTCCCCGCCGTCCACCGCCAGGGCCAGATCGCTGTCGCCATCTCGACGGGCGGCGCTTCGCCTGCGCTCGCTCAGCGCATCAGGGACGAGGTGGCGGCTCGCATCGGACCCGAGCACGCCGCGCTCGCCGCCCGGCTGCGCGAGCTGCGGCCCTGGGCCCGGTCGCACTTCCCGACCTACGCCGAGCGCCGGGACTTCTTCGCCCGCCTCGTGGACGAGGAGCTCGGATGACCGTATCGCTCGTCGGCGCCGGCCCCGGCGATCCGGGCCTGATCACGGCGCGCGGGCTCGAGCGCGTACGGGCCTGCGAGGTTCTCGTCTACGACCGGCTCGTCAGCCCGGATCTTGTCGCCGAGGCGCCGGCGCAGGCGCTGCTCGTCTCCCGCGAGGGGATCGGGCAGGAGGAGCTGAACGCGCTGCTCGTCGCCCACGGGCGGTCCGGGCTCGCGGTCGTGCGGCTGAAGGGCGGCGACCCGTTCGTCTTCGGCCGCGGCGGCGAGGAGGCGCTCGCGCTCGCCGCGGCGGGCGTGCCGCTCGAGATCGTTCCCGGCGTCTCCGCCCTCAGCGCCGCGCCCGCCGCGCTTGGCGTACCGGTCACGCACCGCGGGGTCTCCGCGCAGGTGACGATCGTCAGCGGGCACTCGTGCGACGGCTCCGAGCTGGATCACGCGGCGCTGGCGAAGGCGCCCGGCACGCTCGTGGTCTTCATGGGCCTCGCCGGCCTCGGGCGCCTCGCCGCAGGGCTGATCGCGCATGGGCGCGACCCGCAGACGCCCACGGCCGTGATCGCGTCGGCGACACTACCCGTGCAGCGGTCGGTAGTCGCGCCGCTCGCGCAGATCGCCGAGGCCGCCGCGGGGCTGGAGCCGCCGGCACTCGTCGTCGTCGGTGAGGTAGTCTCGCTCGCCGAGCGGCTCGGGGGGCGCGAAGATTTCTCGGCCGCCGGCAACGATGACCACCGCATCCGTCGCCGCGCCAAACGGCGGAGCCTCGTCCGGCTGCGGCGTATGACGACCGTCCCCGACCCGAAGGGAGTTCCGCAGTGAACCCGCAGGCCGCCACGCTCCGTCTCGCCGTCTTCCCCCGTGTCGGCCTCGCGGCCGATGCGCTGCTCGTCTTCGGCGGCGCGGCGCTCGTCTCGCTCGCCGCCCAGGTCTCGATCGCGTTGCCGTTCACGCCGGTTCCCATCACGGGACAGACCTTCGCGGTCCTCCTCGTCGGCAGCGCTCTCGGCGCGGCGGGCGGCGTCGCCAGTCTCGGGCTCTACCTCGTCGTGGGAGTCGCAGGCGCCCCGGTCTACGCAGACGGAGCGCACGGCTGGTCGGCGATCACGTCCGCGAGCGGCGGCTACATCATCGGCTTCATCGTGGCGGCGGCGGCAACCGGCTTCCTGGCCGAGCGGCGCTGGGACAGGAGCTTCTCGTCGGCGGTCGCCGCGATGCTGACCGGCAGCGTCGTCATCTACCTCATCGGTCTCCCCTGGCTCGCTGTCGTGCTCGGGACGAGCCTCGAGCAGACGCTCGAGCTCGGCCTCTATCCGTTCGTCGCCGGGGACGTGCTCAAGCTCTACCTCGCGGGCGCGCTGCTGCCCGGGGCCTGGCGGCTCGTCGACCGCCTGCGCGGCTGAGCCGGTTCTACGGAACGACGGCCTGCCTGTTTGCCGCAAGATCCGGCTGGCCTCAGCCAGGAAGACGCCGGATGCGAACGAGGCCCGACTCTACGGCCGCGACGCCAATGCCGACGCGCCCTCAGCCTCCGGACCACTTTGCGCATTCCACAGGCCACGAGAAGTGACCGGCAATGGGCGAGTCCAGCTTTCCTAACAGAAGCGGCTTTACTTTCTAAAGTTTTACTGGCAGACTGCACTGCCATGAGCCAGGTCGCAACCGCGCCGGAGCCCGCGACCGCCAGGGGCGCGCAGACGGAGCACCATCACATCCTGATCGTCGGTGGCGGCACGGCCGGCATCACGCTCGGCGCCAGGCTCCGTCGCAAGCTCGGCGGCAGCTCCCTCGGCGTGGTGGAGCCCTCCGAGCGCCACTACTATCAGCCACTCTGGACGCTCGTCGGCGGCGGCGTGTTCGACAAGCGCAAGACCGAGCGGCGCGAGGACTCGCTGATCCCGAAGGGCGCGACATGGGTACGCGACGCGGCCTCCGAGTTCGTCCCCGAGGAGAACGAGCTCGTCACGGCCGGCGGTCGCCGGATCGGCTACGACTTCCTCGTCGTCGCGCCCGGGATCCAGATCGACTGGGACGCGATTCCCGGGCTCGCGGAGACCATCGGTAAGGACAGCGTCTCCAGCATCTACAGCTACGAGCACGTCGGCAAGACCTGGGACCTCATCCGGACCTTCCAAGGCGGCACAGCCGTCTTCACGTTCCCAAGCACGCCCGTCAAGTGCCCAGGAGCGGCGCAGAAGATCATGTACCTCGCCGACGACCAGTTCAGGAAAGCGGGCGTGCGAGACCGCACGAACGTGATCTTCGCATCGGCCGCGCCCAGCATCTACGGCGTCGAGAAGTACGCCGCAACGCTGCGCAAGGTCGTCGAGCGGAAGGGAATCGAGACGCGCTTCAAGCACAACCTGATCGATGTCCGCCCGGAGACCAAGGAAGCGATCTTCGAGCAGCTCGACACCGGCGAGACGGTCGTTATCCCCTACGACCTGCTCCACGTCACGCCGCCACAGAGCGCCCCGGACTTCGTCAAGCGGAGCCCGCTCGCAGCCGAGAGCGGCTGGCTCGAGCTCGACAAGCACACCCTCCAGCACCCCCGCTGGCCGAACGTCTTCGGCCTCGGCGACGCGAGCAGCCTACCGACCGCAAAAACCGCCGCCGCCATCCGCCACCAGGCCCGCGTGGTCCTCGAGAACCTGCTCGCCGCGCGCGAGGGCCGGGAGCTACCGGCCCGCTACGACGGCTACACCGCCTGCCCGATCGTCACCGGCTACGGCAAGCTCGTGCTCGCCGAGTTCGACTACAACCTCACACCGAAGGAAACGTTCCCCTTCGACCAGTCGAAGGAGCGCTACAGCATGTACCTGCTAAAAAAGCGCGGGCTACCGCTCCTCTACTGGCAGGGAATGATGCGCGGCCGCGCGTAGCTGAGCCGCACCGAACAGCTCCAAGCCTCAGCCGCGGAGCGGCTTGTTACAAGGTGAGCCTTGCAACTTGATCCGGAGCCAGCTAGCCGGGCTCGAAGTGCAACCCAGGCATCCATTCGCCCGCCTTCCGCAGTCGCGCCACCGATCCCGGCTACTGGTGCGTGGCCGTCAGTCGACCACCGCGACAGCGCCTTCGCCGCCGCTTCACCCTCCAGCGTTGAACCGCGGCTTCGCAGGTCGCGGTCGTGCTCGCGGCTGGCGCCGCGAGCCGCTGCCCCGCCCAGCCGCCTAAATCCGGGGAC
>CAYGLV010000080.1:0-6224 GCA_964351025.1 uncultured Gaiellales bacterium
TTTAGGCGGCTGGGCGGGGCAGCGGCTCGCGGCGCCAGCCGCGAGGCAGACTGCTAGATACTCGGCTGGATAGCCGGCGAGGCGAGAGCCCGATACGTTTCCCCACTCGAGCGGCGCTGATCAACTCACGTCGCCGCGCCACCGGAAGGCGCGCCGGAAGCCGGTTGACTCAGTAGCGGGGCAGGGACGCTACTCCATGTCGGTCGCGGCGACGCGTGGCAATCACAGCAAGACCTGACTGTCCCGATACGCTGGCCGTATGGCACTTCACAAGTTCAGGGTGGGCGATCTCGTTCAACCCAAAGACGAGTTGTCGCTCTATCTCGCCAATCTCGCAATGGCCTTCAACGACCTCGTCTTCACGAACGTGAAGATGGACGAAGCCACTGCGAGCTGGGAGCGTTTCTACTGGTCGCGCCTTGCGTTCGCACACTTCAACGAGGTCATGCTCTACCTCGAGGAGAAGCGTGGCGACCCGGACGTCGCCGATTTCATCGCTCGCCTGTCGAAGGAGGCGCAGGAGAGCTACGGCGAAGCACTACGCAGCTACGACGAGAACCGCGGTGTCCTGAATCGGCTTCGGGATGAGACGGTCTTCCACTACCCGAAGGGCAAGAGCGTCAACGCCATCAGCAAGGCGATCGAGCGAGCCCAGGACGACGAGGGAGTGGCAGGATCGGAAAAGTCCGACAAGGTAAAGGATGCACGGATGTTCTTCGCAGACGACCTGTTGGCGCGAATGGTTTTCAATGCTGCCGGTGACAGCGAGGAGGCCTACGTGCATCTGGTCGAAAGACTCGCAGAGGCGGTGCGGGACTTCATGAAGTTCACGAATGCTGCCCTCGACCAGTTGTTTGTCGAGAGGCTTCACTCTGGGCCCTCGACGGCGGCTTCGTGAACACCGGACTCCATGACCGCGATTAACTCCGCGCGTGTGATGACCTGGCCTGGGGACGAGGACCGGCCTGCAGAGCTCAATGTCTTCCTTGCCCACACGCCGAAGGGCAGTTAGATCTCGGTGTTCGCTCGCTGGCGTGAGCGGCGGCTCCTCCATCGGCTCGCGCGTGAGGAAGCGATCCTGGCAGGCCCTGCCGTCGCTGCAGAGAGGCAACGAGCACGAGACGCCATCGCCTCCTCCCGCAGCGAGCTTCGCCGACTCGCTGGCCTTGAGCACGAGTGCCCGCAATGCGGAGGGGCGCTGACCCTTCGCATCGCGCTGAAGGGGCAGACAGCCGGCACCGAGTTCTGGGGCTGCTGGAACTGGCCGCGGTGCAACTACACCACGCCAGCGTCGCGGTATCCGGCGACGGAAAGACACTGACGTGCACGAGTACGAGCTCCCAGCCGAAGCGCGGGCTCTCATCCGCGAGCTGCGCGAAGCGAAGGGTGAGATCGAAGAGGCGCGCCGCAAGCTCGAAAACGAGATCTCCCTCACGCGGAGCGCCCTCACCGCGCAGGAGCAGCGGGCCAGCCAAGATCGGACGTTCGCCCAAGCGCTCGTGAACAACCGGATCATGGCGATCGTACTTCTCGCCGACGCCTGGGCCGACTACGAGCGGGCGACAGCGGCCGCCGAGGTCGACGCTCTCCGCCGTAAGACACGGCCTGCACCGCGAGCGGCTGATGCGATCAGGGCGAAGGGACGAGAGCTTGCTTTGGTTCGCCGTCGGGCGAAGCTCGCCGAATGGACGCTGGCTCTCTACGAGTGGCACTTCCCCTGGCTTACAGAACTTCGGGATCCAGGGGCCGAGGAGGGTTATCTCGAAGCGCTCGAGCTCGAGCCTGACGAGGACGAGTCGGCAGTAGGCGACCCGGCTCGGCACTGGCTAACCGGCGAGGAGTTCGCCGCACTCTCCAGCATCGAGCGGAACCAGCTCGCGCTTGATCGATACCTTCGCTCGCGCAAGTCACCATGGGAACTCGGCCGCGACTACGAGCGCTACGTCGGCTACCTCCGAGAGCAGGCGGGAGGCCGGGTGCACTACCAGGGCATCTTTGAGGGCCTCGACGACCTCGGCCGCGATCTGATTGTCGACCGTAACGGCGAGCTCGAAGTGGTGCAGTGCAAGCGCTGGGCGCGCTCGAAGACCATCCACGAGAAACATGTCTTCCAGCTATTCGGCACTGTCGTCGCGATGCGGATCGAGAATCCTGGCCGGCGGGTGCATGGCACGTTTACGACTACGACGAAGCTGTCAGATCGGGCCCGGGCGTTCGCCCGGCAACTCGAGATCTCTGTCGAGGAAGAACTCTCGCTCGCGGACTATCCGCGGATCAAGTGCAACATCGCCCGCGATACCGGCGAACGGATCTACCACCTTCCGTTCGACCAGCAGTACGACACAACCGTGGTCGAACCAGACAGAGGAGAGCGATACGCAGGCACCGTCGCTGAGGCGGAAGCGGAAGGGTTCCGTCGCGCATGGCGCTGGCGCCGAGCAGGCGAGGATTAGGAATGGTGCATCTTTCAGGTCCTCCCTCATCGCAGTCTGGCTTGCCCCCACGTTGCACCTATGCTACGCTCCTTGCGTGGCACCTATGCCACGCTTACTTTCGACCTAAAGGAAGACACGGATGCCGAAGAGACTCGACACGAGCTACCACAAGCGAATGCTGGCCGCACGGATGGAAGATCCCGAGTTCCGCGCCGAGTACGAGCGCGCGCGTCGAGAGATCGATCAGGTTGACTCGGTGATTCGCCAACTCGACCAGCTTCGCGAGGAAGCCGGGCTCACGAAGGCAGAGCTCGCCCGCCATATCGGTCGCGATCCGTCTAGCATCCGCCGACTCTTTACGGCAAAGGCCAACCCCGAATTGCTGCTCGTCGCCTCGATCGCCGAGGATCTCGGCTCGGAGATCCGCATCGTGCTCCGAAAGCCAAAGCCCGCGTCGCGTCGACGCACCGCAACGGCGTAGAGGTCGCCGAACGGCTCCATAGACTTGCAGCCGATGGCCTGGGACGTCATCTATTACGCGGCTGCGGACGGGACCGTCCCCGCGATCGAGTTCCTCGACGGCTGTCCGACCAAGGTCGCTGCGAACCTTCTCGCTGTCCTAGAGGCCGTCGCTGACGCCCCGCCGCCCCAGTATTCGGGCGGTGGCAAGTGGGAAGCGATGCACGGCGCGATGGGCGGCTACTTCGAAGTGCGCACGACGGGTCCCGGTCGCGAGCAGTTCCGGCTCTTCTGCCTGCTTGAGAACGCGGACGAGGAAGAGCTCGCGCGACGTGGGCTCGACAATCCTGCGATCGCGGTGATCGCAGGGCTCCGGAAGCCTTGGCGCACGACGTTCGACGAACGCGACTATCGAGCCGTCCGAACGCTCGGCGATGACCACACGTCGGACTATCCACGCCGCATCGCTGAGTAGGCGCCGGGCATCCGCAGGGACCTCACGGGGGAGGGGTTCGATTCCCTTGGGAATCCCCGTGTGCTTGGCAGTCCAGATGCGTTGCGGTCTCGGCGGTTACGAGGCCGCTGTCTCGGGCACGTCACCGTACTGGAAGAGCGCCTCGGCGAGCAGTTCAGCGTCGACTTCCGGAAGAGGCCGCTCCACATTCAGCGTGCGTGCCAGAAAGGTCATCGAGTCCCGCGCACGCTCTTCGCCGTCCCAGTGCCAGGCCAGATTCGTGATGATCACAGCGCTCACCGGATCGGCTACGTCCTCGGGGCGTTCGCGCTCTACAGGAGCGAACACGGATTCGTGGAGTTCCTCGATCCGCTCCTGAAACGGCCGCTCGTCTCCGGGTGGGAGGTTAAGTTCAAGACTGACCACGTACGGCCTCCCATCATCCACCTGCTTCTCAAGCGCCGCTCGGTATAGGTGCTCGACGTCGACCGTGAGCGTGTGTCGGTCGGGCACGTCGCCGCCCCGGCCGAGCAGGCCAGGACGGTTCCGGCTTTTCGCCTCCACCTCGACCTCGGTGCCCGTGAGCGCGTGGCGGCCGACGAACTCGGGCCGTGGGCGAGCTACGTCTGTGATCCACTCGAGCTGGAAGCCAGCTCGGATAAAGATTGCCGCGATCGCGATCTCATACCTCACCCCAGGGAACTCGGCCCGGTTCCCGAGCCTTGTGACAAGCGGGTCGCCGGGAGAGACGAGCGTGCTGTGGCGGAGCGTGTACGCGTCATACGCAATGCAGATCAGCGAGCGCAGGTCCCCGGTCGCCTCTGCGCTGTGTACGCCGGCTCGCTCCTCGCGCCTCTCGAGAGCTGGCGCCTGGCCCGTCCGCATCGCATCCCATGCGTCGACCCACGCGACGATCGGATGCCGCTGGTCCTCGGGGAGCGCGTCCTGCGCTGTCTTCCACTCGGGCCCAAGCGTGTGCTTGAGCACGTGGACGAAGAACTCATGATTCGTCTCCGCGAGCGGACGGAGGAACAAGCCACTGCCGACAGCCCGGGCGCGCTGGCCCTGCCACTCAGTGTCGATGAATGGTCGCCCGAGCAGTCGGCCTGATGCGTCTCGAACGACCGTGACGCCGTCTGTCGCCTGCGGAAGCGCTGCCCGGGCGCGATCAGCGTCGCGACAGCAGCGGCGGTAGCGACGACCGCTCCCGCATGAACATGGCGCGTTGCGACTAGGAGGCACCGTCAGAGTAAAGCGAAGCGTAGGCCGGCCGGTCGAGTTCGTCGAAATCCGGCCCTACGGCCTCACCGGTTGCGCCACCCCTTCGCCTTCAATGACCCGTGTCCGGCGATCGTTAGGGCTCGCTTCGTTCGGGAGACATCTTGCGGGGGTTCGATTCCCGCCGCCTCCATCGATCGATACAAGAGCAGCCGCTCTACGTCTGCCGGGTTAGCGGAGCGATGGTGACTCCGGCGTCATCGCCTATCCGCAACCAAACCGTCAAGGGCTCGCTTGATTCACCGAACTCACCCTCCCCCTCGGCCAGCAGCGCGCCCTGGGTATCGATCGTTAGGCTGAGGTGCTGACCGTTAACCTTGCCGACGAACTGGAAGGAGCCGTTGACTTTCTTACGGAACGAGCCTGGCGCAAGATCGTATTCGGCCGTTCCGACAACGAGTTTCACCCGTTCGCGGGCGGGATCGATTCCGTTGCTCGCGACGCTGCGGACGAAACCGCCCTTCAGCTGGAAGTGGCGCGGGCTCATGTGCAGCTGGTTGAGCGTAAGGTCGAAGGTCACGAGCGTGCTTCCAGGCGCCAGCGGGTCGCCGTTGACGGTGACCGTTCCGGCGTTCGTTCGCAGGCTGTACGTGCCGTCCGGGATCTCCGTAACCGAGACGCTCGCCCCTTCGGCAACGAGCACGACGAGTGTGGCCCCATTCTGGTCCAGATCGACTTGTGCCGGTCCTCCCGATAGCGTGGAGGTGGTCGAGGTCGCCTCGGGATCGGTAAGGATGTACGTCCCGGCGCCGTACTTGAACGTGGGCTTCTTTCCGTCCAGCTTCACGGTCAACTTCGGACCGGGAGGGCTGCTTAGGACAAGGCGTACGCCGTCCGAAGCGGGTGCATCTGCGATGCTGTAGGTCATTCCGGCTGGAACCGGAGTAACAATCTGACCCGAAGTCGTGCCGCCCAGCAGCCGGTCCGAGAAGCGGAAGCTCGGCGTCGTGTACTCAGCAACAGCCGGAGCAATCGTTGAGTCGCCGTCGATGTTGTTCGCGATGCCGTCCGCATCGGCATCTGGCCCCTGATAGTCGACGCTGATCGGAAGTGGTGGGGAGATGTTCCCGACCGCATCCGTCGCCGAGATGGCGAACGTGTTCGTGCCGGGCGCAAGCGTCCAGGGGATGGCCCATGATCCGCCAGCGAAGGCCGAGCCGTTGAGTGCGGCGACCCCGCTGCCCGCATCGACCGCTGTCCCTGCCAGGGTCGTGGCAGACGTGTACGCGATCGCTGGGAAAATGGAGACCGACAGCGGCGAGACGAATCCATCCGCAGGAGCGGTCAGCCCGGTGACCGACAGGGTCGGCGGCTTGCGGTCGATCTGGATGCCGCTGATCGGCCCCGCCGTCGCGCAGTTGCCGACCGTGTCGCAGACCTGCTGAGAGCCGGTGGCGGCGTTGCCGTCCTCGCTGCCGGCGGCGACCGTCGTGGAAAGCGTGAAGCTCGCCTGGGCCGGATCGGCCAGCCCGGATCCAGCGTCGGCCGCCGTGCAGGCAAGCGAGACGTTGTCCGCCTGCCAGCCGACCGGCGCCGAGTCACACGACAGGGTCGGCGGCTTGCGGTCGATCTGGATGCCGCTGATCGGCCCCGCCGTC
>CAYGLV010000080.1:6324-8330 GCA_964351025.1 uncultured Gaiellales bacterium
GCCCGGATCCAGCGTCGGCCGCCGTGCAGGCAAGCGAGACGTTGTCCGCCTGCCAAGCGCTGTCGGCGCCCTCACACGTCATCGCGGGAGGCGCCGAGTCGACGACCCGCACGCTGAAGCTCGAGATCGCGGCATTTGCACGCGAGTCCTGCGCCGTGCATGAGACAGCGGTTTCGCCGACGCTGAACAGGGAGCCGCTCGAAGGCGTGCAGTGGATGGAGACGTCGCCGTCGACGGCGTCAGAGGCGGAGACAGCAAACGAGACTCTGACGGCGGGTACGGCGCCAGCGTCCACCGTGATATCGGACGGAAGAACGAGCGACGGTGGCGTCGTGTCTCCAACGTTGACGATGAACGATCCGATCGCGGTGTTACCTGCCGAGTCGGTGGCGTCACATGTCACGCGCGTTGCGCCGAGGGGGAACAGCCCGCCGGAGGCCCGGTCGCACGCCAGAGGAACGGCGCCGTCGACAGCGTCGGTGGCACTCGCGCGATACTCGACCGTAGCGCCGGCCGAGGAAGTCGCCTCCGCGCCGACACTGGCTGGTAGGTCGAGCACGGGTGCGACCGTGTCGGGCGGCGCGAACCGCACCGCAAGGGTCGTGTCGCCGTTGACGGTGGGGACGGTGAGTTGGGTTGTGGTGTACGGACTGCCAGCGGGCGGCGTGATTGTGGCTTGCTGGTTGTTGATGACGCTTCCACCGAAGACGCTGAAGGTGGCCGTGCCGGTTGCGTCCGTTGTCGCGTCCAGGTTGCGCGACTGCAGATACGACGTGCTGAGGTCGCCGACGGTCGCGGGCATCGTCAAGTTGGGGACGGCTACGCGAGCGTTCGCAATCGGGTTGCCGCCACCGTCGAGGACGCGGACTCTCAGCGTCACCGGTGAGGGGAGCGCAAGATTGGCGACCTGGTCGGCGATCATCGCCAGACCGTCGACTTGGAACCACCAAGTCGGTGGCAGCCCATACGGGACGCCGCTCCCGGTGACATAGAGAGAGAACGCGTGGCCCTGCGGGGTCACCGCCAGCAAATAGGAACCATCGGCGGCCGTCTGCCCGCTCGTCACGATCCCGTACCCGTCCGCCAGCGTGACGCTCGCGCCCGCCAATGCCGCACCCGACGGCCCAACCAACCGACCGCTGAGGAGCGAAGGCCGGGACAGACGCGTTTCGATCGTCGTGTCGCCGTTGACGGTGGGGACGGTGAGTTGGGTTGTGGTGTACGGACTGCCAGCGGGCGGCGTGATTGTGGCTTGCTGGTTGTTGATGACGCTTCCACCGAAGACGCTGAAGGTGGCCGTGCCGGTTGCGTCCGTTGTCGCGTCCAGGTTGCGCGACTGCAGATACGACGTGCTGAGGTCGCCGACGGTCGCGGGCATCGTCAAGTTGGGGACGGCTACGCGAGCGTTCGCAATCGGGTTGCCGCCACCGTCGAGGACGCGGACTCTCAGCGTCACCGGTGAGGGGAGCGCAAGATTGGCGACCTGGTCGGCGATCATCGCCAGACCGTCGACTTGGAACCACCAAGTCGGTGGCAGCCCATACGGGACGCCGCTCCCGGTGACATAGAGAGAGAACGCGTGGCCCTGCGGGGTCACCGCCAGCAAATAGGAACCATCGGCGGCCGTCTGCCCGCTCGTCACGATCCCGTACCCGTCCGCCAGCGTGACGCTCGCGCCCGCCAATGCCGCACCCGACGGCCCAACCAACCGACCGCTCAAACGTTGCGCCCCCTGTGGCAGAAGGACGACGTCGAGCGTTTGGCTCGATGTAACGACCACTGAGGTTACGGTGGTCGCCGCGAACGGACTCAACGGTCCCGGCGTAAACGTGACGTCGTAGGTGCCCGCTGGCAGTGCCAGGGAATATGCGCCGCCCGCGTCGGTAACGGTCGACGCTACGGTGGCGCCGCCCGTAGGACTGTCGACTGCAGTGACGACGGCACCGCCTACCGGAGTAGCGTCCCCGCTCGTGGTGTACGAGCCGGTTGAGGTTGTTTCCGCCGTA
>CAYGLV010000081.1:0-8156 GCA_964351025.1 uncultured Gaiellales bacterium
AAGGCCGCGTAGCCCCGCGCGCCCCTGGCCGGCACCGCCTACGGGCGGCGAAGCCACCCTCCGGTGGCGCCTGACGCCGCTGGGCACCGGACGGAGTCGCCCGGACCCCGCGCGCGGGGTCCGGCTCGAAGCGTAGGCTTCCCGCCCATGGCGCTGCCCAAGCGGTTCCCCGACCGGGACGAGATCGTCGCGGCCCTCGCCGAGGCCGAACAGGCGGTCGCCGGCGATCTCCCCGAGGAGGGGGAGTGCCGGCTGGCCGGCCGTGTAATGGCACGGCGCGACCTGGGCAAGCTCGTGTTCCTCGATCTCGTCGATCGGTCGGGGCGGATCCAGCTGCACTGTCCACGGGACCTCGTCCCGCAGGTGGCCGACATTCACCTCGGCGACGTCGTCGGCGTGGTCGGCGCTCCCGGAAGGACGCGACGGGGCGAGCCCACGCTGTTCGTCGCCACGCTCGAGATCCTGGCGAAGACTCGCGCGCCGCTGCCCGACACGTTCCACGGTCTCACCGACGTCGAGGCGCGCTACAGGCGCCGCTACCTGGACCTGCTGATGAACGAGCAGACGCGCGCCGACTTCCTCCTACGCGCGCGGATCGTCACCGCCGTCCGCCGCCACCTCGACGAGGACGGCTTCGTCGAGGTCGAGACGCCCGTCCTGCAGCCCCGCTACGGCGGCGCCTTCGCCCGGCCGTTCGTCACCCACCACAACGAGTTGGACGCGGACCTCTATCTCCGCATCGCGACCGAGCTCTATCTCAAGCGCCTGATCGTCGGGGGCCTCGAGCGTGTCTACGAGATTGGCAAGGACTTCCGCAACGAGGGGGTCTCGTACAAGCACCAGCCGGAGTTCACGATGCTCGAGTGGTACGAGGCCTACGCCGACTACCGCGACACGATGGCCCGCATCGAGCGCTTGCTCGAGAGCGTCGCGACCGAGGTGACCGGCGGAACGGCGATCACCTTCCGTGGGCACGAGATCGACCTGAAGGCGCCGTGGCAGCGGCTCGGCTTCGTCGAGTCGCTCGAGCGGCACGAGCTCTGGACGCGCGACGAGACCGAGCTCCGCTCCATGCTCGTCGAGCGCGGCGTCGCGACGAACGCCGACAAGGACTGGGCGCAGCTCATCGACCACGCGTTCAGCCACTTCGTCGAACCGAATCTGATCCAGCCGACGATCGTCCACGATTACCCGATCGAGCTCTCGCCGTTCGCGCGCACGACCGACGGGGATCCGCTGCTGACGGAGCGGTTCGAGTACTTCGCCGGCGGCATGGAGCTCGGGAATGCGTTCTCCGAGATCAACGACGCCGAGGAGCAGCAGCGCCGGTTCGCGCTCCAGGCCGAGCAGGTCGAGGGCGAGCTCGAGGATCCGGACTATCTCGAGGCACTCTCCTACGGGATGGCGCCGACGGGTGGGCTCGGGCTCGGGATCGACCGTCTGGCGATGCTTCTCTCGGGGCGGGAGACGATCCGCGACGTGATCCTCTTCCCGGCGCTCAAGGAGCGCTCCTAGCCGGCCGATGGCGGCGGGTATGCCCTCCCGTCGCTGGTTACCACTCGGCGCAACCGCGCTCGGTGTCGCCCTCGCTCTGCTCGGCTCCGTTCTCCAGGCGGAGCGCTACCGGTCGTCGGCACTCGTTGTGATCGGGGCGCTGGGATCGTTGCCCGAGCCCGATCCCGACTTTGCGCCGTACACGAGCGCGGCAGCCGAGCTGCTGCGCACCGAGGCGGTAGCGCGGCGGACGATCGACGACCTCAAGCTCGGCGAGACGCCGAAGGAGCTGCTCGCCCGCGTCACGGTCTCGGCGGGCACGAAAAGCCCGGTGTTGCAGGTCTCCGTGGAGGACGGCGACCGCGAGCGGGCGCGGCGGATCGCGCAGGACTTCGCCGAGAGCTTCACGATCCTCTTCACCGACCGCTTCGGCGCCGGCGCCGGAGCGCTGCAGGCAACGATCTGGGAGCAGCCCCAAGATGCCGAGCAGATAGCGCCCCGCCCGCGGCGCAACGCGCTGCTCGGCGCGCTCGCCGGCCTGATCGCGGGCGCGCTCGCTCTCAGGTTGCCGCTGCGACGGCGAGCAGCTCGTGTCCCGTCTCCGACGCCCGCACCTGGCGCTCCGACGCCGCAGCCGACAGCCGCGGCTCCGCCACAGGCTGTGACCGGGCACGCAGGCGACGTCGAGCCCACCCCCGGGCCGGCACCCGAGCCTGGAGCGCCGCCCGAGGACGCCGCGCGCGGTGCGTGGAACCTGCACGCCCTCGAGGAGCTCGTCGCCCGGCTGGGCGCGGAATACCCCGACCGCGTCGAGGAATGGAGCTTCTACCTCACGTCGCTGCGCGACTTCGCGGTGTCCGACGGCGGCCTGCCACGGTCGTTCGACGCGCTCGTGGACGAGGTCTTCTGCGACCTGCTCGACCGCCGCTAGGACGCAGCGACCGTCGGTGCCGCTCGCACGTGCGCGACGACGTCGTCCAGGATCTGGGCGAGATCGCGCTCGGGCCGCCAGCCGATCGCCGTCGCGAGTCTCACGCGGGCGAACCCTACCCGTGCCGCTGGGACGAGGCGGGCTTCATGGAGCCCTGCCCCCTGTCCGATACCATGGGGGCACCTTCGACACGGAGGCCCGCGCAACGCAGCCCTCCGAACCGACGCGGAAGGGAGGGTCGAGGGACAGTGTTCGAACGCTTCACCGAACGTGCCAGGCAAGTGGTCGTGCTCGCGCAGGACGAAGCGCGCGCGCTGAAGCACAACTACATCGGAACCGAGCACATCCTGCTCGGTCTTCTCCGCGAGGAGGAGGGGCTTGCCGCGCGCGTGCTGGAGTCGCTCGACATCACCGTCGAGGAGGTGCGCGCCCAGGTCGCGCGGATCGTCGGCCAGGGCGACGAGGTCACGACGGGGCAGATCCCGTTCACACCGCGCGCGAAGAAGGTGCTCGAGCTGGCGCTGCGCGAGGCCCTCTCCCTCGGTCACAACTACATCGGCACCGAGCACATCCTGCTCGGCCTCGTCCGCGAGAACGAGGGCGTCGCCGCGCGCATCCTGCTCGACTTCGACGCCGACTCCGAGAAGATCCGGAACGAGATCATCCGCATGCTCTCGGGCCCCGGGCGCCGCGCCCAGGGTGCCGCCGCCGGCCCTCCGGGGGAGAAGGGCCAGAAGAGCTCGAAGCTGCTCGACCAGTTCGGTCGCAACCTCACGAAGGCCGCCATCGAGGGCAGGCTCGATCCTGTCGTCGGGCGCCAGACCGAGATCGAGCGCGTCATGCAGATCCTGTCGCGCCGGCAGAAGAACAACCCGGTGCTGATCGGCGAGCCCGGCGTCGGCAAGACCGCCGTCGTCGAGGGGCTCGCGCAGCGGATCGTCTCGAACAGCGTGCCCGAGCTGCTGAAGGGGAAGCAGATCTACACACTCGATCTCGCCGCTCTCGTCGCGGGCTCGAAGTACCGCGGTGAGTTCGAGGAGCGCCTGAAGAAGGTGATGAAGGAGATCACCCAGCGCGGCGACATCATCCTGTTCATCGACGAGCTCCATAACCTCGTCGGCGCGGGCGCGGCCGAGGGTGCGATCGACGCGGCCTCCATCCTCAAGCCGGCGCTCGCTCGCGGCGAGCTGCAGACGATCGGCGCGACCACGCTCGACGAGTACCGCAAGTACCTCGAGCGCGACGCCGCGCTCGAGCGGCGCTTCCAGCAGGTGCGCGTGGATGAGCCGTCCGTGGACGACACCGTCCAGATCCTGCGCGGCGTGCGCGACCGCTACGAGGCCCACCACCGCTGCAAGATCTCCGACGACGCGCTGCGCGCCGCAGCCGTGCTCGCGGATCGCTACATCCAGGACAGGCACCTGCCCGACAAGGCGATCGATCTCATCGACGAGGCCGCCTCACGTCTCCGGATCAAGACGACCTCCGCTCCGCCGCGCTACCGCGAGCTGGAGGAGGAGATCGAGACCGTCCGCAAGGAGAAGGAAGAGATGATCGAGGCGCAGGAGTTCGAGAAGGCCGCGGCCCTGCGCGACAAGGAGCGGAAGCTGACGCAGAAGAAGCGCGAGCTCGAGGAGAACTGGCGCACGGAGGACAACGAGGAGCAGCCGGAGGTCGGCGAGGACGAGATCGCCGACATCGTCTCGATGTGGACGGGCATCCCGGTGTTCAAGCTCACCGAGGCCGAGTCGCAGAAGCTGATCCGGATGGAGGACGAGCTCCACAAGCGCGTCATCGGCCAGCACCAGGCGATCGTCGCCGTCTCCAAGGCGATCCGCCGCGCGCGCGCCGGCATCAAGGATCCCAAGCGGCCGACCGGCTCGTTCATCTTCCTCGGCCCGTCCGGCGTCGGGAAGACCGAGCTCGCGCGCACGCTCGCCGAGTTCCTCTTCGGCGACGAGGACGCGATGATTCAGGTGGACATGTCGGAGTACATGGAGAAGCACTCCGTGTCCCGGCTCGTCGGCTCGCCTCCCGGCTACGTCGGCTACGACGAGGGCGGCCAGCTGACGGAGGCCGTGCGCCGCAAGCCGTACTCGGTCGTCCTTCTGGACGAGATCGAGAAGGCGCACCCCGACGTCTTCAACATCCTCTTGCAGATTCTCGAGGACGGGAAGCTGACCGACTCGCAGGGGCGGAAGGTGGACTTCCGCAACTCGATCGTGATCATGACGTCGAACATCGGTGCCGCCTCGATCTCGAAGAACCAGACGCTCGGCTTCTCGATCGGCGACGAGTCCGGCCTGTCCTACGAGGACATGAAGAGCCGTGTGATGAGCGAGCTGAAGAAAGTCTTCAGGCCCGAGCTGCTGAACCGGATCGACGAGGTGATCGTCTTCCACAAGCTCGAGAAGGACGAGATCCTGGTCATCGTCGATCTCGTGCTGAGGCGGTTGCGCGAGCAGATGAGCGTGCACGAGGTGTCGATCGAGCTGACTCTGCCCGCCAAGCAGCTGCTCGTCGAGCAGGGTTACGACCCGGCGATGGGCGCCCGCCCGCTGCGCCGCGCGATTCAGCGCCTGATCGAGGATCCGCTCGCGGACTTCGTGCTCGGCCGGGAGCTCAAACCGGGCTCGGCGATCCTCGTCGACCGTAGGGCCGAGCCCGTCGAGGACGAATCGCTCGTGGACATCCAGGTCCTCGAGCCCGCGGAGCCGGTCGCAGTGACCGTGCCGCCGGACGAGCCAGAAGCGCCGGCCGAAGCCGACGAGCCGGCCGCCGAGAAGTAGTCCGGGCTACGCGGGCTCGACTGCCGGCTTGCGCTGCTGGTCGAAGATGAGATGGGTCTCGACGTGGAGGACCTCGTCACGGACGGTCAGCGCGTCGAGGACGAAGTCGTGCAGCGACGGCACGTCGGCGACGGCGATGTGGACGAGGAAGTCGTCGGCGCCCGAGACGTGGAAGACCTGGATCGTCTCCGGTAGCGACAGGATGTAGGTCCAGAAGGCATCCACGAGCGCGCGCGCGTGCACCCGGATGCGGACGGCGATAATCGCCTCGATCGTCCGGCCGAGCGCAGCGCGGTCCACCTCGGCGTGATAGCCGCGGATGACGCCGCGGGCGCGCAGGCCGCGCACGCGCTCGAGGCACGTGGAGGGTGCGAGCCCGACGAGCTCCGCGAGCTGCTTGTTCGGCAGCCGGGCGTTGTTCTGCAGGGCGGCCAGGATCGCCCGGTCGGTTCGGTCAAGCTCGATCTGGAGCGGCATATTCCGAATGATATTCGGTGGACGCTAAGAGTGCCAGCATAAAGCGTACGCTGAGAGCCATGCGAACGAATATCGACACGACCGCCGTGCACGCCGGGCGCGAGGACTTCGCGGGCCTGACGGTGCACGCGCCGCCGCTCGACTTCTCCAGCACGTACCCGATCTCCGACCTCGGCGAGGCGCAGGAGGCCTTCGACGCGCTTGCGCGCGGCGAGGCGGACGTCGCTAACCCGGTCTACGGGCGTCTGCACAACCCGACCGTGCGCCGCTACGAGCGCGCGCTCGCCGAGCTGGAGGGAACCGAGGACGCGGTCGCGTTCGCCTCGGGCATGGCCGGCCTGACCGCGTGCCTGCTCGCGGCGTGCGGCGAGCGCCGGCACGTCGTCGCTCTTCGTCCGCTCTACGGCGGCACCGACCACCTGCTGGCATGCGGTCTGCTCGGGCTGACGGTGAGCTGGACGACGGAGACCGGTGTCGCTTCGGCCCTGCGACCCGATACCGGCCTGGTCGTCCTCGAGACGCCGCAGAACCCGACCCTCGGCCAGGTGGGCATCGAGGCCGTCGTGGCGGCCGCCGCCGGCGTGCCCGTGCTCGTGGACAACACCTTCGCGACGCCCATCCTCCAGAACCCGGCAGCCCACGGCGCGGCCTTCGTCCTCCACAGCGCCACGAAGTACCTCAGCGGCCACGGCGACGTGATCGCGGGCATCGTGGCGACGGGCCCTGGGTGGGCGGCGAAGCTGCGCCAGGTGCGGATCCTGACGGGCGCCGTTCTGCACCCACTGGGTGCCTACCTGCTCCACCGCTCGCTGCCGACGCTGCCCTTCCGCGTCCGCGAGGCGCAGACCAGGGCGCAAGCGCTCGCCGAGCGGCTCGCCGCGGACCCGCGCGTCACACGTGTCCTCTTTCCGGGCCTCCCCGGTCAGGATCCGAGAGGCCTGCTCGGGCGCCAGCTGCGGGGACCCGGGTCGGTGATCGCCTTCGAGGTCAACGGCGGCTTCGAGGCGGCCGCCCGCCTGCTGGCCTCCCTTCGGCTGATCACGCCCGCCGTCAGCCTCGGCTCCACGGACACGCTCATCCAGCATCCCGCGGCGCTGACGCACCGCCTGGTCGAGCCGGCGGCGAAGGCGGAGGCGGGCATCACGGACGGCTTGCTGCGCATCTCGGTTGGGCTCGAGGACGCGGACGATCTCTGGGCCGACCTTTCCCGGGGGCTCGCAGCCGCCGGCTCGGTCCTCGCCGCTTGAGTGCGGGCTGACGCTCACCCCGTTTCCACCCTCATCTGTGGGCTCTTCCGGCCGACTACCTGAATGTGACTGCGACTCCCCTCCGCTTCTGGCGCCCGGCTGCGCTCGCCCTCGTGGCCGTGGTCGCCCTCGGGGCGATCGCCGGCATCGTCGAGCTGCGCCGACAGGCTGCCACCGACCACCGGCGGATGGAGGTGCTCGGCGAGGTGCGGGAGAAAGCCAACGACCTCCAGCTGATCGAATGGCATGCGCTCGCCGGCGTGCAGAGCCCCGCGCGGGCAGCCATCGAGTTCTCGCTGGGCGGGGATCACTTCGTGCGTCTGATGCGCGAGCTGCCCCAACAGGAGCCGGTCGTCGTGGAGGTGAACAGGTGGTTTTCCGCGTACGCCCGCTCGCTCGTGCGCGAGTTCACGCTGCTGCGGGACGCTCGCGTTGCCTCCGCGCGTGCGCATGACTCACTGGTCGATCTCTCAGCGAGCGAGCTCAGGGCTTCGCTGGAGAACGCGCAGGAGACGTTCGCCCACCGCGCGAGCTGGAAGACCCGGGCGGCCGACATCATCACGCTCGGGGTCCTCCTGGCCGCCGCCGGCTTCCTCCCGTTCCTCTGGCGCCGCTTCCGCCTGGCGCGCCGGCGGGCCGAGCAGGAGGCGGTGGAGCGCAGCGAGCGCCGTCTGCGCGCGCTCGTGCAACATGGCTACGACGCCGTTGGCACCATCGATCCCAACGGACGGATCGTGTGGGCGAGCGAGTCGACGCTCGGTGTCTTCGGCGTTCCGGCCTCAGAGCTCGTCGGAACGGAGTTCCTGTCGCTCGTCCACCCTGACGACGTCGAGCGTGCGATTCTCCTCTACTCACAGCTCCTCGGCGGCGACGTCGCATCCCACCGCGGGGAGCTCCGCACGCGGCACGGTGACGGCGGTTGGCGCCAGGTCGAGCTCTCGATCAGCAACCGTCTCCTCGATCCCGACGTGGGAGGCATCATCGTGAACGCCCGGGACGTGACCGAGCTGCGCGAGAACGAGCACCGGCTTAGGCAGGCGCAGAGGCTCGAGACCGTCGGGCAGCTCGCGGGCGGGGTCGCGCACGATTTCAACAACCTGCTCACCGTGATCATCGGGAGCGCCGACGTTGCCCTTGCCCGGCTGCCGGAGGGCGACGCCGGGCGGATCGAGCTCGAGGAGATCCGGGCCGCCTCCGAGCGCGCCGCCGACCTCACGC
>CAYGLV010000082.1:0-2184 GCA_964351025.1 uncultured Gaiellales bacterium
GCCTCGTTCGGGACGTAGTCGAGGTCGCACTCCGGATCGGGGTTCCGGTAGTTGATCGTCGGCGGCAGCACCTGATGGTGGAGAGCGCGCACGCTCATCATTGCCTCGATCGCGCCCGCCGCCCCGAAGCAGTGGCCCGTGACCGATTTCGTGGAGGACACCGCCAGGCCGTACGCGTGCTTGCCGAAGACCTGTTTGATCGCCCGCGTCTCGGCGAGATCGCCGAGCGGCGTCGAGGTGCCGTGCGCGTTGATGTACCCCACCCGCTCCGGCGCGATCTCCGCGCGCTCGAGCGCGCTCCGCATCATCTCGGAGACGCCGACCGACTCGGGATCCGGCTGCGCCAGATGGTGCGCGTCGTTTGACGCGCCGTAGCCGAGCACCTCGGCGTAGACGGTCGCGCCGCGCGCCCGCGCCGCCTCGAGATCCTCGAGCACGAGCACGCACGCACCCTCGCCGATCACGAAGCCGGCGCGTGTCGCGTCGAACGGCCGCAATGCGAGCGCAGGGTCCTCCTCCTCGGCGGCGAGCCCCCGCATGGCGCAGAAGCCGGCGAGGATGAGCGGGTGGACGCAGGCCTCGGTGCCGCCGGCGAGGACGACATCGGCCGACCCGCGCCTGATCAACTCCGCCGCCTCGCCGATCGCGTGCGAGCCGGTCGCGCAGGCGGAGACGACCGCGTAGTTCGGGCCGCGCAGGCCGAGCTCGATCGCGATCTGGCCCGACGCAGTGTCGACGAGCACGGCGGGGATGAAGAACGGCGAGACACGGTCCGGCCCGCGTTCGCGCAGGATCGTGTGCTGCTCGGTGATCCCGATCAGGCCGCCGATCGCCGAGCCGACGACGATGCCGACGCGAGCGGGGTCGTACGCCTCGATGGCCGCATCGGCCCAGGCTTCCTTTGCCGCTCCCACGGCAAGGAGGACGTTGCGGTCGAGCCGCCGCGCCTCCTTGACATCCACGAGACCCGAAGGATCGAACCCCTTCACCTCCGCCGCGATCCGGACCGGAAAGCCGGCCGGGTTGAAGGCCGAGATCCAGTCCACGCCGCTGCGCCCGGCAAGCGCGGCGTCCCAGGTCGAGCGCGCGTCGAGGCCGATCGGCGTGATCGCTCCCAGCCCGGTGACGGCAACGCGGCGCATAGCGCCAGCTTAGACCGACGCTCCTGGGCGGGGGTTACGCTGCAGGCGCGATGCCCGGCCCCAACGTTCCCTTCCCTCCGATGGAGGCGCAGCTCGTCGAGGAGCTGCCGGCGGACGACGGCTGGCAGTACGAGCCGAAGTGGGACGGCTTCCGCGGCGTGCTCGAAAACGACGGCGGCGAGCTCGCGCTCTGGAGCCGCAACGGGCGGCCGCTGCTGCGCTACTTCCCCGAGCTCGCACCGCTCGGCGAGGCGCTCCCGCCCCACTCCGCGCTCGACGGCGAGATCGTGATCGCGCGCGAGGGGAAGCTCGACTTCGACGCCATGCAGCTCCGCCTCCACCCGGCCGAGAGCCGGATCCGCAAGCTCTCAGCCGAGATTCCGGCCGCGTTCGTCGCCTTCGACGTCCTGCTCTGGGAGGGGGAAGAGCTGTGGCGGCTGCCGCTTGCGGAGCGCCGGGGGGAGCTCGAGCGGCGCTGCGGCGCCTTCCGGCTCTCGCCCGCCACCCGCGATCGCGCGCAGGCGCAGACATGGCTCGCCCGGCTCGAGGCGGCAGGCCTCGACGGCGTGATCGCCAAGCGGCTCGACCGGCCGTATCTCCCCGGCTCCCGCGAGGCGGTCGCGAAGGTGAAGGCGCACAAGACCGCCGACTGCGCGATCGTCGGCTACCGCACCGGGAAGGGCGGCGGCATCTCCACGCTGCTCCTCGGCCTCTACCGTGACGACGGCGCGCTCGACTTCGTCGGCCACTGCTCCGGCTTCCCGGCGGCCACCAGGCAGCAGCTCGCCGAGCTGCTGCCCGAGCTGCACGAGGAGGGGCACGTCAGCGACCGCCGCACCCCGGGCGGCCAGAGCCGGTGGTCGGCGGGCAAGGAGCTCGACTGGGTCCCCGTGCGCCCGGCCCTCGTCTGCGAGGTGCGCTACGACAAGCTGCAGGGCGACCGCTTCCGCCACGGGACGCGCTTTCTTCGCTTCCGCACCGACAAGGAGCCCCGGCAGTGCACCTGGGAGCAGGTGATCCCGCCGCGCCGGCGGGACGACCC
>CAYGLV010000082.1:2284-7811 GCA_964351025.1 uncultured Gaiellales bacterium
AGGAAAAGCGCGAGCTGAGGCTCGCCTTCCGCCGCCACATCCCGTCGGTCAGGTCGCCGACCTCGGCCACTCGCTGCCGCATCGTGGCCAGTGTGAAGTCGCCGGGATCGCAGCGGGCCACCTCGTCCCACCGGAGCGGCGCCGAGGCCCGCGCGTCCGGGGTCGGGCGGATCGAGTAGGCGCAGGCGATCGTCCGGTCGCGCGCGTTCTGCCCGTAGTCCACGAACACGCCGTCGCGATCCGCCACCTTCCAGGTCGTCGTGGCGAGCTGCGGGACACGTCGCTCGACCTCCTGCGCCACGGCCTTCGCAAAGCGCCGCACGTCCGCGAACTCGAGCTCCGGCCTGATGGGAGCCAGGATGTGGAGCCCGGTGGCCCCTGAGGTCTTCGGGTAGCTCGCCAGCCGGAGCTCGTCCAGCACGTCCCTGACGACGAGCGCGATCTCGCGCACGTGCTCCCACGGGTCGTCCGGACCAGGATCGAGGTCGATCAGCAGGTAGTCCGGCCGCTCCAGGTGCTCGAGCCGCGACGGCCACGTGTTGAGGTCGATGCAGCCCAGGTTGACGATCCAGGCGAGCGCGGCCGCATTGCTCACCACCGGAAAGTCGGCATGCCGCCCGCTGGGGAAATTCACCGGCGCAACGTCGAGGTACTCGGGATAGGGCCGCGGGATCCGCTTCTGGTAGAAGAACTCGCCCTCGGCCCCGTTCGGATAGCGCTTCAGCAGCATGGGCCGCCGCTCGACATGGCCGAGCACGCACGGCGCGAGGTCGAGGTAGTAGGCGAGCAGGTCGCCCTTCGTCAGGCCGAACCGGGGGAAGAACACCTTGTCCGGGTTGGAGAACGGAACCTCGAAACGGCCGACCTGCACGCTGCGAAGTTCGGCGGCGGGCGTGTGTTACCCTCGCGCCGCCGGGTCCCGATCGAAGGAGCTGCCACGATGCGTACGGTCTCACTCGCCTTTACCGCCTTCGCGACCGCTCTCGCGCTGACTGCGAGCGCGAGCGGCAGTGCCTCCTCCTCGGCCCTCACGGGCGCCTGCGCGAAGAGCAAGCTCGCTCTCCAGACGTCCGGGGTGCTGACGATCGGCACCGACAACCCGGCGTACCCGCCGTGGTTCGACGGCGGTGAGACGAAGGGCGCCAAGTGGAAGATCAACGACCCGGCGAAGGGCAAGGGCTTCGAGTCGGCGGTCGCCTACGCCGTGGCGAAGCAGCTCGGCTTCACGCGCGCCCAGGTGCAGTGGGTCGTCGTGCCGTTCAACAACTCGTTCAAGCCCGGCAAGAAGAGCTTCGACTTCTTCGTCAACCAGGTCTCGTACCTGCCCGAGCGCGCAAAGAACGTGGACTTCAGCTCCTCGTACTACAACGTCAACCAGGCGATCGTCGCGGTCAAGGGCAAGCCGGCCGCGAGCGCGAAGTCGGTCGCCGCGGTGAAGAAGTTCAAGCTCGGCGCGCAGATCGGCACGACGAGCTACCAGTACATCGTCAAGAACATCAAGCCCTCGAGCTCGCCGAGCGTCTACGACTCGAACAACGACGCGGTCACCGCGCTCAAGAACGGCCAGATCGACGGGCTCGTCGTCGACCTGCCGACCGCCTTCTACGTCACCGCCGTCCAGGTCGAGAACGGCGTCATCGTCGGCCAGTTCGCGTCCGTCGGAGGCCAGGAGCGGTTCGGGCTTGTCCTCGGCAAGGGCAGCCGACTGACGGTGTGCGTGAACAAGGCGCTCACCGCGCTCAAGGCCAACGGCACGCTCAAGCGCCTGCAGCAGCAGTGGCTGTCGAAGGCCACGGGCGCGCCCGTCCTGAAGTAGCCCGCTGGACGGGAACCGCGGCTCGAGGATTCTCGGCGGCCTGAACTCCGGCGGCTCCGGCCGCCGGGGCGTCGCCGTCGCGGTCGCCAGCACGATCGTCTTCTTCGCGATCATCGTCGTCGCGATCGTCAACTCGCCCGGCTGGCCGGAGGCCAAGCGGGCGTTCTTCGACTGGAGCGAGTTCCGCGACTCACTGCCCGAGATCGCATCGGCGTTCCAGACGAATGTGAAGATCTTCCTGATCGCCGAGGCCTTCATCCTCGTCTTCGCGCTCTTTCTCGCCGTCCTGCGCAGCCTCCCCGGCCCCGTCTTCTTTCCGCTGCGCGCGCTCGCGATCGTCTACGCGGACCTCTTCCGCGGGATCCCGACGATTCTCGTCATCTACATCCTCGGCTTCGGCGCGCCGGCGCTCGGGCTCGCCGGCATGCCGACCTCGACGATCTTCTGGGGGATCGTCTCGCTCGTGCTCGTCTACTCCGCCTACGTCTCGGAGGTGTACCGGGCCGGGATCGAGTCCGTTCACCCGAGCCAGGAGGCCGCGGCTCGCTCGCTCGGCCTCACGCGCGGCCAGACCCTGCAGTTCGTGATCCTACCGCAGGCTGTCCGGCGCGTGATCCCGCCGCTCCTGAACGACTTCATCGGGCTGCAGAAGGACTCGGCGCTCGTCGCGCTGCTCGGCACCGTCGAGGCCTTCCGCCAGTCGCAGATCAACGTCGCGGCGACCTTCAACTACACGCCGTACCTCGCGACGGCGCTGCTCTTCGTCGCGATCACGATCCCGCTCGCCCGCTTCACCGACTGGCTCGTCGCGCGCGACCGGCGCCGCCAGCTCGCCGGGAGGGCGGCGTGAGCCGCTCCGCGCCACCGGCCGAGGCTCTCCTCCTGGAGGGCGTGCGCAAGTCCTTCGGCAAGCTCGAGGTGCTGAAGGGGATCGACCTCGCCGTCGGCGAGCACGAGGTCGTCTGCCTGATCGGTGCGTCGGGCTCCGGGAAGTCGACGCTCCTGCGCTGCGTCAACCTGCTCGAGCCGCTGGATGCCGGCCGGATCGTGCTCGGCGGCGAGGAGCTGACGGCACGCTCGGTCGACCTCAACCGCGTGCGCCGCCGGATCGGGATCGTCTTCCAGGCCTTCAACCTCTTCCCGCACATGTCGGTGCTCGGCAACGTGACGCTCGCGCCGCTGAAGGCACTCCGGACGCCGCGCGCGCAGGCGGAGGCAGAGGCGCTGGAGCTGCTCGAGCGCTTCGGCCTCGCAGACAAGCGCGACGAGTACCCCGACCGGCTCTCGGGCGGGCAGCAGCAGCGCGTGGCGATCGTGCGCGCGCTCGCGATGAAGCCGGAGCTGATGCTGCTCGACGAGGTGACGAGCGCGCTCGATCCCGAGCTCGTGGCCGAGGTGCTGAACGTGATCCGAGAGCTGGCGGCGGGTGGGATGACGATGCTGATCGCGACCCACGAGATGGGCTTCGCCCGCGACATCGCGAGCCGAGTCTGTTTCCTCGATGCCGGCGTCATCCTCGAGCAGGGCCCGCCGGAGCAGATCTTCACGGCGCCGCGCGAAGCGCGGACGCAGCAGTTTCTCCAGCGAATCGTCGAGGCCGGGCGCCTGTAGGCCCTCGATGTAGAGTCCCCGCCGATGCGGAGGCTCCTCCTGTTCGGTCTCGCGCTCGTGGCTTTCGGAGCCTCCGCCGTTCCTGCGCACGCCGCCACGGGGTGCCGCGCCTCCGCGCAGCCACGGTTCGACATCGCCGCCGCCGCGGCGGTGCCGGCCGTCGTGGGCAAGAAGGCGCCGCCGCTCGGCCGCGCCGGAGCGCAGAAGCTCGCCCGCGAGCTCAGCGCACGTGGCAACATCTGCGGCGCGCGCGCCTCGGCTCGCGTCGAGAGGGCCGCACGCGCGATCGAAGCGGCCGCGGCCCGCGGCGACCGTGCGACCGCGAAACGGCTCGTCCGCTCACTGCTCGCCTCGCTCAAGCGCCGCTCTCCCGCCGTCCACCGAGCCCCTGCAGTTGCGCTCGCAGCGTGCCCGATCGACGACAAGGCCAAGGTCGATGTCAAGGACTCCGGTGCCGGGGACAGCCTCCGTGCCGCCGCCGCGGCCGAGAAGGCCGGCGACGCGGCCGGTGCGGCGCAGGCGCTGGACGGTGCGCGCGCCGCCTACGGGAAGTGGGCCGGCGAGGCCGGCTCGACCCCCGGTGACTTCGCCTCGGTGGCCAAGGGCGCGCAGCAGCTCGGCCTGGACGGTCTGTCAGAAGAGATGCTCGACAAGGGCCGCAAGGCGGCCGAGGCCAACGTCGAGAAGGCGAAGAAGTTCGACCGCTGCACGGCGACGGTCAAGACCATGGGCTGCCAGCTCCGGGCCACGGCGGTCGCCCAGCTCTTCGGAGGCGAGGGCACTTCGCACGCCGATCTCGACGCGACCTCGCAGGCGATCGAGGACCGGCTCCAGGGCAAGCTCCCCGACGGCTGCGAGGAGTGGAACTTCGAGATGACGTGGACGACCCAGCTCGAGGGTGGTGACACGTGGACGATGCGCTGGGGCCCCGGGAGGTTCCGGGTCAGCCGCCTCGGTGGCGTGATCGACGGCAGCCAGGCCGCCGGCTACGGCCCGGGCTGGGGTGGGATCATCGGCAACGCGACCGGAAGATGCACGGAGACGACCGATGCGGGGAAGATCGACCACGGACCCGCGAGCTTCACGGGCGGCGCGTTCCGCTACTCGATCGGCGGCTCGGTGTCCGAGACGGGCATGGTCGTCGAAGTGGCGAGCGAAGACGCGCACGTGAGCGTCAACGCGCCCGCGGCGGAGGCCTGCCAGCTGCTCGCCGGGCTGGCCGACTACTTCATCGACGCGTTCGTCAAGGGCCCGTTCCCGATCGAGTTCGAGCTCGGCCTGGACGACCGTTCGGCGCGGTTCGCGTTCTCGGACGGCGAGAGTTCGTTCGAGGCGACGATCCGCCGCGTCAAGTAGTCGCGGTACGCTTCGCGGGATGCTCCAGGACCCGCAGCGCATAGACCTCTCGCTCGAGCCACTCGACGACTACGTCGTGATCCACCCGTCCGACGAGGAGACCGAGACGCGCGCGGGCCTGATCATCCCCGCCTCGGCCGACACAGGCTGCCGGACGGGCATCGTCACAGCCGCGGGTCCCGAAGCGACGGGGCTCGGGCCGGGAGACAAGGTGCTCTTCCCGAAGGACGCGGGGTTCGCCGTCCACCTCGCAGGCGCCGAGGTAAAGGTGCTACGCCGCAGCGAGCTGATCGCCCGAGTGCACGACTAGCTTCGGCCGGCCCCGGAAAAGCGGAGCGCCCGCCCCCTTGTGCCGCAGAGACGGGCGCCGCAGTGCCGGGGTCTGAGGGGGAGAACCGGCTCCGTCACTTTCCCACGAGGGCCCCAGGACGTCATGCCTCCGAAGGGTGATTCTCAGCGTGGGGGAACCCATGGTTCCCCCACGAGCCCCCTCCTTCAGCAGTCCTCGCTGCTCCTGCACAAGCCTGCGCTGCGCGGGAATGAATCCCGCTCCGCACCACGACGGCTCTCGTTGTTCCGGCGCTGTGCATCGCTTCGCTCGCACCCAGGCAGGATCGCTCGGGCGGGGCACGGTATCCTGACCCCCCACGGAGAAGTGGCCGAGTGGCTGAAGGCGGCGCCCTGCTAAGGCGTTAGGTGGGGAATAACCCTGCCTCGAGGGTTCGAATCCCTCCTTCTCCGCTC
>CAYGLV010000083.1:0-7789 GCA_964351025.1 uncultured Gaiellales bacterium
TGCCGCCGAAGCTCACGAGCCCGACCCGGTCGCGGCGCTCGAGGTAGCGGGCGGCGAGCGTCGCCGTCGCGCGCACGGCGTGGTCGAGCGTGCTCTCATGCAGGCGCCGCGCCTCGGCGAAGCTGTCGAGGAAGAGGATCACGTCGATGTTCCGCTCGGGGTGGCGCTCGTTGACGAAGAGCCCGTCGCGGCGGGCGCTCGCCCGCCAGTTGATCGACCGCAGCCTGTCGCCCGGGGCGTAAGCGCGGATCTCCGCGAACTCGAGTCCCTCGCCCTTTGCGCGAGCCACCTCGTTGCCCTGGTAGACCTGCGTTTCGGCCGCCGGCAGGAGCGCGCGGATCGTCTCGGGCCGCGGAAAGACCTTGAGCGGCGTCTCACGTGCGATTGCCTGCTCGTAGACGAAGAGCCCAAGGCGGTCACGGGCGCGCAGGCGGATGTCTCCCAGAGAGTGGACGCCCCAACGGGTGCAGCGAAGCCTCAGCTCGATCGTTCGCTCCTCGTCTCGGCCGAGCCGGAGCGAGAGCGGGTTCTCCCCGGCGGCGAGCTCGATTCCGTCGGGGAGCACGAGCGCGAGCTCCAGTCGCTCTACCGGCACCGTCGAGTTCAGCTCCAGCTCGGCCTTCAGCTCGTCGCCTTCGAGCGCGCGGTTGCGCTCGAGCGAGAACCACACGCGGACGCCCGGCTCGGTCGCGATCTGGAGACCGAGCGCGAGGAGCGTCGCGAACGGCGCCGCCAGCACGGCGAGCTCTGGGCGCCGAAGGGCGAGTGCACCGAGCAGACCGAGCGCCGCGAGCACGGCGTAGGCGGCGAGGCGCGGCGATGCGGTCCGGCTCACGGCCGGTCCGCGGGCTCCTCGGCGGGCGGCGTCGGCACGCTCTCGAGCACCTCGCGCACGACGTCCTCGGGCGAGAGGCGCTGCACCCAGAGCTCCGGCTTCAGCATCAGTCGGTGGGCGAGCGCGGGCACGGCGACGGCCTTGACGTCGTCGGGCGTGACGAAGTCGCGCGCGTTCACCGCCGCCCGGGCACGGGAGAGCTTGAGCAGCGCGAGGCTGCCGCGCGGGCTCGCGCCGACGGCCGTGCTGGAGCTCGAGCGCGTCGCTGCGGCCAGGTCGACCATGTAGCGGCCGACCGTCTCGGAGACGTGGACTCCCTCGAGCGCGCGCTGCAGCTCGAGCAGCGTCTCCCGGGAGACGATCTGCGAAAGCTCGACGTCGTCTGCGTGGCGCTCGAGCCGCCGCTGGAGCACCTCCCATTCGGCGTCGCGGCTCGGGTAGCCGAACGCGATCCGGAGCAAGAAGCGGTCGAGCTGCGCCTCGGGCAGTGGGTACGTGCCCTCGTACTCGATCGGGTTCTGCGTCGCCAGCACGAGGAAGGGCGGCTCGAGGACGTGCGTGACGCCCTCGATCGTGACCTGCCGTTCCTGCATGGCCTCGAGCAGCGCCGCCTGTGTCTTCGGAGGAGCGCGGTTGATCTCGTCGGCGAGGAGGAGGTTGGCGAAGATCGGGCCCGCCCGGAAGTCGAAGTCACCGTCGCGCTGGTTCCAGACGGAGGAGCCCGTGACGTCGGACGGCATCAGGTCGGGCGTGAACTGGATGCGCGCGAAGCCCATGCTCGTGACCTGCGAGAAGGAGCGCGCGGCCAGGGTCTTCGCGAGGCCCGGGTAGTCCTCGAGCAGGACGTGGCCGTCGGCGAGCAGGCCGAGGAGCACGAGCTCGAGCGCCTCGCGCTTGCCGATCACCGCGCGCTCGACCTCGTCGAGAATCTGCCCGGAGAGCTTCGCTACCTCGGCGACGCCCAGCACCTAGAGCGCCTCCAATGCCGTCACGACGGCGCGCAGCCGCTCGGGCGCGAAGCCCGGGCCGGAGCGGTCGACCGGCGGGGTGCGGTCCTCGCGGGCGAGCTCCCAGGCGTCTTCGCCGAGCGCGGCGCGCGCTGCTTCGGGCCGTGCGTCGAGATCGATCCCGCGGCGGGCGGCGAGCAGGCCGCCCGCGACCTGGCGGATGACCGGGCGCAGCCGGTAGTGGAGGTCGAAGGCGTTGGCGCTTCCGAGCGCGATCTCGCGCTCGAGCCGTGCGAGCTCGGCGAGCCGCTCGTGACGGACGGGCCGGCGCCGGAGCGCGAGCTCGAACGGCGAGGGCCCACGCTCGGGGTACGCGCGGCGGATCGCCGCGACGAGCGTTGCGAGCGCGATCCCGGTGAGCACGAGCAGATAGACGTGTACGGCGAGCCGCGCCCGGTCCGGCGCGAGCAGGACCGAGGCCAGGAGCCCGACCGAGGGGACGAGCGCGAGGCTCGCGAAGCGCAGGGCGGGCCGGGCCACGCTCACAGCGCGGCCCGCTCCCGCGCCGCCTCGAGGGCGGCGGCGCGCTCGCGCTCGGCCTCAAGCTCGGCCGCGCGCAACTCGTCGCGCACGGTCTGGAGCGCGTCGATCGCGTCCTCCTTCATCGCGGCGGCCACCTCATGCTGCGAGAACTTAGCCCTTTCGTAGAGCGTGGTGAGGCGGGCGATCGCCCGCGAGCTGACGGCGAGCTCTGTCAGCATGCGCTCGAGGTACTCGTGCGGGGCCTCCGCGGGGCGCCGAGGGTACCCGTATGCGGCGAGCGTGCGCTCGAGCCGCGCGTAGGCCCGGATCACCGCGCGGCGCGCGTCGCGCTCCGCTCGGAGGTCGTCGAGCGTCTCGTCGAGGACGTCGCCGAGCGCCTCGGCGAGCCCTGTCTCCCCGTCGGCGGGCAGTCCCCGGCGGCGCGCGCGGGCCGCTGCAAGCAGCGCGACTCCCGCTCCTACGGCCAGTCCTGCGACGATCAGCACCGGCCAGAGCGTGAACTCCGGCTCGTAGCGCTTCTGCTCGCCGCCCGCGTTCGTTCCCGTCGTACCCGTTGGGGTCCCCGTCCCGACGACCGGGACACGCGGCACCGCCCGCTGGTCGTCACCCAGGTTGTGGACGACGACGGCGATCACGATCAGGACGAGCGTGAGCACGACGACGCCGAGCACGGGGCTGCGGCGCTTGCGCTGCATTGCCACGTCGCGGAGCGCGTCCCGGCCGACGAAAGCGAGGAGCACGATCAGGACGACCCCGACCGCCATCAGGGTCAGAAACCCGCTGACGACGTAGTCGAGCAGCCGATCGGAGGGGCGCCGGGCGCCGCCCGTCCCGAGAGGCGTTCCGCCCTGCGAGGCGAGTGCGACGACGGCGAGCAGGACGAGGACGGCGAGCGTCGTCGGCACGACGTGGCGCCTGCGCCCGGTCGGAGGCTCGTCCATCGCGCTAGTGTGCATCGCAGGGTGAGACGTCCGCCGCTGGAAGAACGTTTGCGACGCCCCGCGGTGATGGGGGTCGTCAACGTCACCCCCGACAGCTTCTCCGAAGGTGGCGTCAACTTCGAGCCCGCCGCGGCGATCGCCACCGCCCGGCGCATGCTGGCCGAGGGCGCGGCGATCGTCGACGTCGGCGGCGAGTCCACGCGGCCCGGCTCGAAGGGTGTGAGCGTGGACGAGGAATTGCGCCGGGTCGTGCCTGTGCTGGAAGAGCTGGCCGGCCTCCCTGTCTCGATCGACACAGCAAAAGGCGAGGTCGCGCGCCGCGCGCTCGCGCTGGGAGCGGAGCTGGTGAACGACGTGACCGCGCTCCGTGGCGACCAGGGGATGGCGGCTGCCGTCGCCGAGGCCGGCGCCTACGTGTGCCTGATGCACATGCAAGGCGAGCCGCGCTCGATGCAGGTCGCTCCGCGCTACGACGACGTCGTCTCCGAGGTCACCGCCTTCCTCGAGGAGCGGCTCGCGTTCGCGGTTGCGGCGGGGATTCCGGAGGAGAACGTCTGCCTCGATCCCGGCATCGGTTTCGGCAAGACGCCGCTGCAGAACCTCGAGCTCGTGCGAGGTCTCGACGCGCTCGTGGCGCTCGGCCGGCCCGTGCTCGTCGGCTTCTCGCGCAAGAGCACCGTCGGGAAGGTGCTCGGCGATCCGCGTGCGCGGACGGGCACGGTCGCAGGCTCGGTCGGCGCTGCGGTCGCTGCCTATACGAGAGGGGCTTCCATCCTCCGTGTCCACGACGTGCGCGAGCACGTGGCGGCCCTGGCCCTCGCGTCCGCCGTCGAGCATCCGGAGGTGGCGGCCGGATGGGCCTGACGATCGAGCTCCAGGGACTCGAAGTGCAGGCCCACCATGGCGTGAACGAGGACGAGCGCCGGGACGGCCAGCGCTTCCTCGTCGACGTCTGGCTCGACGTCTCCGAGGCCGCGCTCTCCGACCGGATCGAGGACGCGGTGGACTACCGGGACGTGGCGGCGCTCGTGCGCGATATCTCTGACGGGCGGCAGTTCCGGCTGCTCGAGGCGCTCGCGGCGTCGATCGCCGACGCGATCCTCGAGCGCTTCCCGGCAGGGGTTACGCAGGCGCGGGTTCGCGTGCGCAAGCCTGACGTGCTGCTCGACTCCCCCGTCGAGTGGTCGGCGGTCACCGCTGAGCGGGTTTCCGGGGCGTAGGCTTCGGCTTCGGTTTGGGCTTGGGGAGCGCCTTTGTCCTCACTCTGATCGAGTAGGTCGCTTCCAGGGCACCGCCTGCGAGCGTCGCGTCGATGTAGGCGACGCTGCCGCGCTTCTCGGCGTTCGTCAGTGTCACCGTCTCGGTCGCGGCCCCCGGGCGGCCGCTGAAAGCGAGCCGGACGCCCTTCGGCGCCTCCAGGACGCTGCTCGCGTCGGGGCCCCAGGCGGAGAGGCTCACGTCTGCGTTCGTCCTCAGCGTCACCGTGGTGGTCATCTTCGGCGGGAGCCAGATCCGGTAGACGTCGTGCGGGTCGTCATTGCGCGCGAGACGCGCCGCGAGCGACACCTGCTCGCGACCTGGTGCGGTCAGCGGAGCTCGCCCGACCGAGAAGAACCCGTCGGGCTTCACGAACTCGAGATCGTCGTTCGGCTCGCTCGGGTCGCGCACGGGGGTGGGAAAGGCAAGCGCCGCGGGGACGGAGAGCAGCCCGTAGCCGGTGTCCGCGTCGAAACCCGGCTCGCCGATGTCCAGCGCAGAGCGGCGCATGAGCTCGAAGAGCTGCGTGTTGTCGAGAGTCGGGCGCATGGTCCAGACCCACGCCGCCGCTCCGGAGACGAGGGGGGCGGAGAAGCTCGTGCCGGAGACGCCCTCGAGGTAGCCGTTACCCCCGAGCGCCGTCGGCACGGCGACGGTCATGTTCACACCGGGGGCGGCGAGGTCGTTGAACAGCGAGCTGTTCGAGAACGGCGCCACCGCGTTCGCCTGGTCGGTGGCGGCGACCGTGAGAACATGCGGCAGGCTGGCCGGGTACTCCATCGGATTTCCCTCGGTGCGCTCGTTGCCCGCCGCCGCGACGACGAGCGAGCCCTGCGCGTACGCGACGTAGACGGCCTGTTCGAGCAGCGAGTCGCGGGTCTGGCTCCCGAGGCTGAGGTTGATCACGCTCGGGCCCTGGCGGGCCGCAGCGAGCACGCCGGCGATGAGCTCGCTTGTGGTGAGCTGCCCTCCATTGGGGGCCGCGTCGTAGAAACGGAGCACAGCCTGCGGGTAGACACCGACCAGGCCGACGCCGTTCGCCGGCGCGGCGACGAGCGATGCGACCGCGGTGCCATGGGGCCCGTCCCGGCCGGTGATCGTCTGGGCGTTGAGAGCCGTCGTGTCGGGCCGTCCGGCGAACTCCGGGTGCGCGAGGTCGAGGCCCGAGTCCACGACCGTCACTGCCTTCCCGGGACCGGGGGGAGCGATGTCCGCGACCCCGATCAGGCTCCGCCACCACTGCGTCGGGACCAGCGGGTCGGAAAAGTCGGTTGCCGCGAGGCTGCGCAGAACGCGGTCCGGCTGGACGTGCGCAAGCGCGCCGTCGTCACGGAGCTGCCGTGCGAGCCCGTCCGTTCGGTCGCCGGGGACGCGCCAGATCGCCAGCTCCGGTGCGACCAGCACGCCACCGGACCGGACGACTTCCGGCGCGGCAGTGTCCGCAGCCGAGCGGTTGAGCTGGACGAGCCAGTAGGCGTGCTCAGGCGTCGCCTGCCCACCGCCCAGCAGCGCGAGTGCGAGAAGGAGCGGTGCGAGCAGGGCGATGCGCACGACCTCAGGGTAGTCAGACCCCGTAAGAGAAGTGTGAGAGCGCGGTTACGCTTCGGTTCATGGCGCGCGCACACGTCGGGCTCGGCGCGAACCTCGGCGAGCGCGAGGAGACGCTGCGTCGCGCCCTCGAGCTGATCGCGCAGACGGCCGGGACCGCGGTCGTCGCGGTCTCCTCGTTCCGCGAGACCGATCCGGTCGGGTACCTCGACCAGCCGCGCTTCCTGAACGCCGCGGCGGAGCTCGAGACGTCTCTCACCCCGCGCGGGCTGCTCGTGGCCCTGCTCGCCGTCGAGCGCGAGCTCGGGCGCACGCGCGAAGGCCCCCGCTTCGGCCCGCGCACGGTCGATCTCGACCTCCTGCTCTACGGCGCTGTCCTGCTCGACGACCCTGGCCTCACCCTGCCGCATCCGCGCCTGCACGAGCGCCGCTTCGCGCTCGAGCCGCTGCTCGAGCTCGACCCGGAGCTCGTCGTGCCGGGCCGCGGGCGCGTGGCGGACCTCCTGGCGGAGCTAGACTGAGCTAAGTGGCTCTCCAGGCGACAGTTAGGGCGGCTCTGACGCGCGACCTGCGGCGCGATGCGTCGTCCTCAGTCGCCCCCATGCTGTCAAGCATGGGGGCTCCCTGCGTCCTAGCCTCGCTTGCGCCTCGCGCGTCAGAGCCGCGAAACCGCCACCAGGAGAGCCACTGATGTCCCACCTGGACGAGCTGGACGAGTTCGAGGCCAAGCTCGAGCTCGAGCTGAAGCGCGAGTACACGGCCGTCTTCGGGCTCTTCCGCTACTGCGTCCTCACGCAGGACGCGACGTACCTCTGCAACAAGCTCGATCTCAAGCCGCAGCCACAGGCCAGCTACCCGTTCTTCCACATCACGATGGAGGACGTCTGGGTCTGGGACAAGAACCGCCCGACGCGGATCATCCCGCGCGCCGAGGTCTACACGGCGAGCGACGTCACCGTCGAGGAGCTGCGCGGCGAAGGCGACGAGCCCGGCCTGACGGCAGAGGCGCTGGCCGAGAAGATCGGCGAAACGCTCGCGACCGACGACGACTCGCCCTAGGCCCCCGCAGTGCTCCTAGCGGTCGACGTCGGCAACACGCAGACGGCCCTCGGGCTCTACGACGGCGAGGAGCTGCGCGACAACTGGCGGGTCGCCACCGACCGCCAGCGGACGGGCGACGAGATCGGCGTCATGCTGAGTGGGCTGCTCGACTTCGACTCGGTCGGTTCCGTCTGCCTCTCGTCCACCGTTCCCGCGCTCGTGCGGGAGTGGGAGCTGATGACGGAGCGCTGGCTCGGCGCCGAGCTGCTCGTCGTTGGCCCGGGCGTCAAGACGGGCATCCCGATCCGTTACGACGACCCGCGCGAGGTCGGGCCCGATCGAATCGTCAACGCGGTCGCTGCGAGCGCGAAGTACGGCAATCCGTGCATCGTCGTGGACTTCGGCACGTCCACGAACTTCGACGTCGTCTCGGCGGACGGCGAGTATCTCGGCGGGGTGCTCGCGCCCGGGATCGAGGTCTCGATGGACGCGCTCTTCGCACGGGCGGCGCGGCTCGTGAAAGTGGACTTCGTGCCGCCGCCGTCGGTGATCGGCAAGACCACAGTGGGCGGTCTCCAGTCCGGTGTGGTCTACGGGTTTGCGGGCCAGGTGGACGGTGTCGTGGCCGCGATCCGCGGCGAGCTGGGCGTCGAGGCGCGCGTGGTCGCGACCGGCGG
>CAYGLV010000084.1:0-7624 GCA_964351025.1 uncultured Gaiellales bacterium
TCTCGCGGCCGCGGGCGGCGACCGCTTGAGGCTCGCCACCGCGCTCGCCACGTCGGCACCGGTGCTCGGCGAGGCCGGGCACACGAGCGGCGGCGGCTCGCGCGTCGCGCCGGAGGGCGAGGCGTCCGCGGCCGCGCCGGGGGCAGAGGCTCCGCTTGCCGCCCCGGAGGAGCCGGTCGCCTCGGCACCGGCGCTCGCGCCGAGCGAGCCGGCGGCTTCGCCGGGCGCGCCGAAGACGGAGAGCTCACTCCCTCCAGCGGCACCCCCCGTGGCAGCCGCGCCGTCGAAGGAGCGGGAGAACGAGAAGGCGAAGGACTCGGTCTCGCGTACACCGGCGCCTGCCGCTGCAGCGGGCGAGGCCCGCAAGAACGACGGCAGGGGTAAGGCCGAGACGCCATCCGTGGCTACGCCCGTTCTGTCTTCCCCCGTCGTCGTGACCGCCCCGAAGGGCAAGGACGACAGCAAGGGCCGCGACGACGGCAAGGGGAAGGCCGAGACGCCGGCCGCCGCCGGGCCCGCGCTCCCCGTGGCCGCCGCTCCGGCGCCGAGGGCCGGCGAGGACGGCGGCAAGGGCAAGAAGGCTGAGGAGGCGACGTCGCAGCGCACGTCGCAGGCAAGCGACGCGAGGCCCGCCGTCGTCACCGTGACGCAGGGCACAGGCGAGGATCGAGGCCCTGGGAAGAACGAGGCGAAGGGTAAGGAAGAGGAGCGGCCGGCCAGGAGCTTCGGGCCGCTCTACAACCCCCCGTTCATGCCGCCTCCCATTACCGCCGGGCAGGTCTCGGCGCCGCTCGCCACGTCGTCCGGTCTGACCCCTCTTTTCGTTCCGGCTCACTCGGCACCGTTGGTTTCCGAGGCTGAGCGCAAGGACGCAGCCGAGCCGCGACGCGAGGAGCGCAAGGACGAGAAGCGCGACGACCGCGGCAAGAGCAACCGCAAGTAGTCCGGCGCAGGGCCGGGGCTATACTCCGACCGCCCCGCCGACGTAGCTCAGCTGGTAGAGCACTTCACTCGTAATGAAGGGGTCCGCGGTTCGAGTCCGCGCGTCGGCTTTGTAAAAGCCCCGTAAGCGCGGGGTTTTTGTTTGCCGCTGCGGCGACGTGCTCTTGGCGAGGGCCCACCGAACGCGAGCGCGGCACGCCCCGCACGTCGAGCCCCGCTCTGGGAACGGGGCTCGACAACGGCAATCACTTTCTTGTCGGACATTCGTTCCTCCTCCGTGTCGCTCGCCGTTAGGCGGCGGTTGTGAACCAGATGTCGGGCCGGCCCTGCACGCCAGCCCGCTGCATCGCCTCCTTCAGCAGCGGCGAGGACGCGAACGAGTCGGCCGCCTGCTGAGTCGAGAAGTCATGCCAGACCGTCACATCGTTCGGGTCGCCGACGGCCTGGTAGACGGCGTGACCGGTAACACCCAGCTCTTGCCGCTGCGCCTCGATCCCGTCATAGGCTGCTCTCCACGCAGCGTAGTCAGCCACCTGGTGCCGTGCGAACATGCGTATCACGATTGCCCCCTCTCAGACTGATACGGTTTGCATCAGTCAACTCTCCAATAGTCCAGGGGCGAATCTTTGCATCCGCAACCATCAGTGTCAACTGCCAGCCAGGACGAGCTCGCCGCCTGGCGCGTCTTCTTCGAGTGCGCAAGTGCCCTGATAGACGTCCTCAACGTCGAACTGCAGGCCGAGCGGGGCATGACGCTCCGCTGGTACGACGTCCTGGTCCACCTCGAGAAGAATGAGGACGGGATGCCGATGAGTGAGCTCGCCGGCCGGATCCTGTTCAGCAAGAGCGGCCTCACACGCGTGATCGACCAGATGGAGAGCGCAGGACTTGTGCGGCGCGAGCGCCCACCCGGCGACCGGCGCGTCGTCAGAGTCCTGATCACGCCGGGAGGGCGCGACACCCTCCGCGCGGCACGCGCAGTCCATCACCGAGGGATCCAGGAGCACTTCCTCCAGCACGTCGAGCAGGGCGAGTTGACCGTGCTGGCACACGTGCTCGAGAACGTCCGCGACCACGTACGACCGCTACGTCCCGGACGCCTCAGCCGCTGACGGGGGATCCCCTACTGGCTACGCGCCCGGGTAGCCGAGCTCGGCGAGCAGGGCTCCGGCCTCGCGCTCGACGTCCGCGATCTGCTCTGCGGTGAGGTCGCGCGTCCAGCGCCCGATCGAGCGGCTGTGGACTCCGGCGAAGGCGCGCGCGAGCGGCTCCGGGTCCGAGCCCAGGCGCACCGCGACCGCGGCCGCGGCGGCCGCCGGGTCGGCGGCGAGCTGCTCGTAGCGCAGCTCGATCGTCCGCTCGGGCTGGGTGCGCGCCGCCGTCACGTAGCGGCGCCAGGCCCAGGCGGCGCGGGTGGCCTCGCTCGCGGCTGCGAACTCGCCGGCGCGCTCGGGCTCGACCCAGAAGCGCGCGTGCGGCCCGTACGCCAAACCGGCGTCGTCGCCGCCGTCACGGCCGGCACTCAGCCAGCCGCGCTCGAGGAGCGAGCAGACGACGTCCCGGCCGTCGCGGACGACGTGGACCGCGCGGGCGAGCGGGTAGGCGTGCAATGCAGCTCCGAGCACGAAGCTCGTCTCCGGCGTCTGCTCGACTGCGCGCAGGCGCCGGACGAGAGCGAGCCGCCGGACGCGCTCGAGCACCCGGCGCAGCCGCTCGGCCGCTTCCGCCTCAGGAGTTCCGGCGAGGGTTGGAATGAGCGCCTTCCACGGCTGCACCTCACCCATGTCCACGAACCCAGGCTGGGCGCCGAGCGACTCCCCGACGAACGTCGTGCCCGAGCGCGGGGAGCCGACGACGAACACGAGCCGCTCCTCGCGCTCGCGCCGATGCCCGCGCGCCATGGCGCGCGCGGCACTGCGGCCGTACAACGACGCCGTGACGACGAGCCCGCGAACACCTGGGGATCCATCCTCCACGGGCCGTAGCCTAGCCCGGCACGGGCCAGGGCATCCCCCTACTCGTGCGCAGCGGCGGCGCGGGCCCAGCGCTCGTCGTCGCGCCGGATGAGGTCGGGGCGGGCGCCGCGAGCGGCGGCCAGGTCGAGCGTGAGGAGCTGGAAGCGGACGATGTCCACCACCGGGTGCCGTGTGGGGACGAGAGTCACGTCGCAGCCGAGCTCGCGTAGCGCCGCGACCGCCGCGCGGCCCCGCTCGGCGGCCAGGCCCTCGCCCTCGAGCACGAACGCGCGCACGGACTCGTCCACGGCGGCGAGGAAGCCGTGCAGGAGCTGCTCGGTCTCGTAGGCCTCGGCGGCGACCCAGGCACCCTCACGCAGCTTCAACACCGCCTCCTGCGCTGTCGGCCAGTCGCGCCCCGCGCCCGCGACGAGGAAGCGGTCGTGCCCCGAGACGGGCAGCCGCTCGCCGCCGACGGCCTCAGCCACCGCGGCGGGGAGCCAGGAGACGTCCTCGCCCTTCAGCGCCGCGATCCCGGCGACGGCGCAGGTGTAGCTCGCGGTGTGGCACCAGCTCCGCTCGATCTCGGGCGTGACGACGACGACCTCGTCCGCGAGCTGCGCAAGCTTGCTCTCCGGCGCGCCGGTGACGAGCCAGACCGGTCCCTGCCAGGCCTGCGCCGCGGCAATCGTCAGTGCGGTGCCGCCCTCGTGGCTGACACAGCACAGGACGTCGGCCTCCCGCTTCGAGGCGAGCGCGAGCTCGAGCGCCTGCACCGCCTCGCCGCCGGTCTGCGCCGCATGGAACGACGTGCCGCAGCCGGTGAAGAGAAGCCGTCCCGGCGGAAAGCGCCTGTCGGTCGGGACGAGCGCGAGCCAGTCGGGCTGGACGCGGATCATCTCCTCAGTCATCGTGCTCATGCTGGCAGGACGGTACCGTTCGGCCGCTCGTAATGTGCGATAATCGAATCGTTGGTTACGACGAGCGATCCTCGGCATGCCGGCGCGAACGTGCCGGCCCTCGACCTCGTCAACAGCGAGATCTGGTACGGGCTCGGGCCGCTCGAGGACCGGCTCGACACGCCCGGCTGGCTCGGCGCGTTCCTCGCGCAGCACGACTTCACCGCCGCCGGGCCGCCTGCGCCCGCGGCCCGCGCCCGTCTCGTGCGCCTGCGGGCCCTGCTGCGCGACTCGATCCAGGCGATCGCGGCCGGCAAGGCACCGACGCCGGGCGATCTCGACGAGCTGAACGCGTTCGTCGCCGCACGGCCCGCGACGCCGCGGCTCGTCCGCGCGGGCGGGTCCTTCCGGCTCGAGGCCGTCCCGGAGAAGACGGACTGGGCGTGGGTGCTGGGTGAGATCGCACTCTCGTTTGCGCGCCTGCTGGCCGAGGGCGACCTGCGGCGGCTCAAGGTCTGCGACAACAGCGACTGCGCCTGGGCGTTCTACGACGAGAGCAAGAACCGCAGCCGCCGCTGGTGCAGCGCCGCCGAGTGCGGCAACCTGATCAAGGTCCGCCGCTTCCGCGAGCGGCAGCGGGCCGCGCGTTCGCAGCCGCGGCGCGCCTAGCCCCGCACGCGGGCAACGAGTCGCCAAGCGCCGGGCAACAGGGCTCCCGCGAGATAGAGCTTGAGCACGTCGCCGGCGACGAACGGGTACAGGCCGAGCTCGAGGGTGCGCTCGAGATCCGTCCCGAGCTGGTGCGCGAGCCACGGCAGGCCCACGAGGTAGATGACGACGTTGCCGCTCAACATCGCCGTGACCGCCGAGCTGAAGCGGCGGTCCCAGCGTCGCTCGGCGAGCAAGCCCGCAAGCGCCGCCGCTGCGACGAAGCCGACGATGTAGCCGCCGCTCGGCGAGGTGAGCACCGACCAGCCGTGCGCGCCCCCGGCGTAGACCGGGGCGCCGAGCGCGCCGATCGCAAGGTAGACGACGAGGCTGGCAATCCCGCGAAGCGCACCCAGCGCCGAGCCGACGAGGACGACGGCGAAGGTCTGGCCCGTCACCGGGACGGGGGTGAACGGAAGCGCGATCGAGACCTGGGCCGCGAGCGAGACGAGCGCTGTCCCGGTGAGGACGAGCAGTGCGTCGGCCAAGAGGCCTACGCGCGGAAAGATGGCGAGCCGGAGCGTGGCGGCCTGTGAGTCCATTCTCGGTCTCCCTCGTCGGTGGCCCCGAGCTTATCCAGAGAGCTATCGAACGGAAAGCTACGCGGGAGCACGGAGCCGTGCGCGCCGCGAAGGTGCAGAATGTCCCCGCCGTGGACTCCATGTGGGCGATCCGCAAGCCGTCGCGCGCCCCGGGCCTCGCGCTCGAGGAGGTGCCGGTTCCCGTTCCCGGCGACGGCGAGGTGCTCGTCCGTGTCGAGGCGGCGTCGGTCTGTGGCACCGACCTGCACATCTTCCACTGGGACGAGTGGGCGCAGAACCGGATCGAGCCGCCGCTCACGCTCGGGCACGAGTTCGCGGGCACCGTCGTCGAGCTCGGGCCGAACGTCCGCCACGTCGCGACCGGCGACTACGTCTCGGCCGAGAGCCATGTCACCTGCGGCGACTGCTTCCACTGCCGCACCGGCCAGGCGCACATGTGCGAACGCACGCAGATCCTCGGAGTGGACCGCCACGGCGCGTTCGCCGAGTTCGTCGCGGTGCCGGAGGCGGTGATCTGGCAGAACGACCGGACGAAGCTGCCGCCGGAGATCGCGACGCTGCAGGAGCCGTTCGGCAACGCCGTCTTCGCGACCTCGACGCAGGACCTCGGCGGCCGAACGGTGGCGGTTCTCGGCTGCGGGCCCGTGGGCCTCTTCTCGATCGCGATCGCGCGGGCGACCGGGGCGGGGCGCGTGCTTGCGTCGGACGCGACGTCGTTCCGGCTCGCGCTGGCGGAGACGATGGGAGTCAGCGCCGCCGTCAACGTGACCGAGGCACCCGACGTGCCGGGCTGGTTCCGAGAGCAGAACGACGGCGAGGGGCTCGACGTCGTGTTCGAGATGTCGGGCGCGCCGCGGGCGATCGACGACGCCTTCCGCATCGTCCGCAACGGCGGTCACGTCGTCCTCTTCGGGATCCCGCCGCACCCGGTCGAGATCGACGTTGCGGAGTCGCTGATCTTCAAGAACCTGACCGTGACGGCTGTGAACGGGCGCGCCGTGTGGGCGACGTGGTTCCGGACGCGCTGGCTGCTCGAGCACGGCGTCGTGGATCTCCAGCCGCTGATCACGAACGACCTGCCGCTCGCGGAGTTCGAGAGTGCGTTCGCTGCGCTCGAGCGCGGCGAGGCGTGCAAGGTCGTGTTGCGCCCGGGCGCGCCGGCCGAGGCGACGACGGCGATGCCCGCCGGCGTTGCGCGCGAGAGCGAGAGTCTCGCGAAGGCGGGCCGGTGGGCGCACCCGTGAACGCGCGCCTGCAGGAGCAGCTCGCCGGCGAGCTCGACGCACTGCGCGCCGCCGGCACGTACAAGCGCTTCAACACGCTGCGCTCGCCGCAGGGGCCGGTCGTCGAGATGGCCGGTCGCGGCGAGGTGATCGTCCTCTCCTCGAACAACTATCTCGGGCTGGCGAACCATCCGGAGGTCGTCGCCGCGGGGGTCGAGGGCCTCGAGCGCTACGGCGCCGGCACTGCCTCGGTGCGCTTCATCTGCGGCACCTTCGAGCCGCACCACGAGCTCGAGGCCGCGCTCGCCGAGCTCTCCGGCACCGAGGCCGCGCTGAGCTACGTCTCCTGCTGGAACGCGAACGAGGCCGTGATCCCGTCACTCACCGACGACACGACGGTGATCGTCTCCGACGAGCTGAACCACGCCTCGATCATCGACGCGATCCGGCTCTCGAAGCCTGCGCGCAAGGTCGTCTACCCGCACTCCGACATGGGCGCGCTGCGTGCGGCTCTCGAGAGCTGCGAACCGGCACAGCGCAAGCTCGTGATCACCGACGGCGTCTTCTCGATGGAAGGCGACCTCTGCCGGCTGCCGGAGATCGTTGAGCTCGCGCGCGCCCACGACGCGGTCGTGATCGTGGACGACTCGCACGGCACGGGAGTGATGGGGGCGACGGGGCGCGGCGTCGCCGAGCACTTCGGCCTGCTCGGCGAGGTGGACGTCATCACCGGAACGCTCGGCAAGGCCCTCGGGGGAGCTGCAGGCGGCTACGTCGCCTCGACCGCGGCGGTCTGCGACTTGCTCGCGCAGCGCTCGCGGCCGCAGCTCTTCTCGAACGCGCTGCCGCCGACCGTTGCGTGCTCAGCGCTGCGCGCGGTGCAGGTGCTGCGCGAGAGCCCGGAGCTCGTGGAGAGGCTGCGAGAGAACACGCGCCGCTTCCGCGCGCTGCTGATCGAGGCCGGCTTCAGCCCACTCGAGGGCGAAGGGGCGATCATCCCGATCATCGTGGGCGCGACCGCGGCTGCGATCAGCCTCTCCGAGCGCCTGCTCGACGAAGGTGTCTTCGTCACCGGATTCGGTTTCCCGGTTGTGCCGGAGGGGACGGCGCGGGTGCGTGTCCAGATGTCCGCCGCCCTCGAGGAGGCACACCTCGCGCGCGCGCTCGCGGCCTTCGAGAAGGTCGGGCGCGAGGCTGGGCTCATCTAGCGTCGCGTGAAGACGTAGTCGTTCGACTTCGCGCCGATGTGGCAGGAGAGGCAGAGCTGCCCCTCGGCGAGCTTCGAGAATCTGCCGGTGGGCGACGAGCGCGTGTACTCGATCATCCGCCAGTCGTTCGCGGCTGGGTTCGAGCCT
>CAYGLV010000085.1:0-7310 GCA_964351025.1 uncultured Gaiellales bacterium
CCGCCACGGCGGTCTCCTGCGCCGGTGCGTCGCCCTCCGCGAGCTTGAAGGCGACGACGGTGATGTTGTCCTCCCCGCCTGCGGCGTTGGCCGCGTTCACGAGTGCTCGCACCGCGGCGTCGAGGTCGCCGGGCGACTCCTCGGCGAGGCTGAGGATCTCTTCGTCGGACACCATCGTCGTCAGACCGTCGGAGCAGAGCAGGAAGAGATCGCCGGGCAGCGCTTCGACCGTGAAGAGGTCGACCTCCACCTCCGGGTCGGTGCCGAGCGCGCGGGTGATCACGGAGCGCTGCGGGTGCGCTTCTGCCTCCTCGGGCGAGAGCCGGCCGCGTCGCACGAGCTCGGCGACCAGCGAGTGGTCCTCCGTGAGCTGGTCGAGCGCGCCGTCCCTGATCCGGTAGGCGCGCGAGTCGCCGACGTGACCGAACGCAATCGTGCCGCCGGCGAGATCGGCGAGCGCGATCGTGATCGTCGTTCCCATCCCGGAGTGCGACATGTCCTGCGTCGAGAGCTGCCAGACGCGCCGGTTCGCCTCGGCCACGAGGTCGGCGACTGCGACCTCGCCCGAGCTGTCCGCCGCCGCTTCGCCGACCGCCGCGGCCGCGAGGCGGGACGCGACTTCGCCGGCCTGGGCGCCGCCCATCCCGTCGGCGACGGCGAAGAGTGGAGCGCGGCAGACGAAGGAGTCCTCGTTCCGGCGGCGCTTGTGCCCCGTATTCGTGAGGCCGGCCGCGGCGGCGATCCTCACAGCTTCACCTCGAGCTCGGTCTCGCCCAGGCGGACGAGGTCGCCGCTCTCGAGTCGCTGCGGCGCGCCCACGCGCTCGCCGTTGACGAAGGTGCCGTTCGTGGAGTCGGCGTCCACGACCCAGAGCTCGTCGTCGCGCGCCTCGAAGTGGGCGTGGCGCCCCGACACGAACGTGTCCTGGTCCAGCCGGATGTCGTTTCCGGTCGCACGCCCGAACGACACCGGCGCCACGTCGATTGCGATCACACGGCCCTCGGTCAGAGTTGGGCTCGTGACGACCACGAGCCGTGGTTGCGGTCGCGTGCGCCGAAACTCCGCGACGTCGGCCGGTGAGAGGATGACGCTTTCCTGCGCGCCGGCCGCCGGGTGCCCTGCGCGCAGCTCGCGGCCCGCGGTGGCCACGATCCGCCAGATGAAGACGTAGAGGAGCGCAAGGAAGGCGAGCTTGAGGACGAGCAGCGCCTCGTCCACCGCGAGCGAGCCCGTCACGGCAGTGCTCGGCGGAAGACGGCGACCGTCTCACCGAGGGTGATTCGATCTCCGTCGGAGAGCCGCGCGCGCTCCACGCGGACGCCGTTCAGGAGCGTGCCGTTCGTCGAGCCGAGATCCACGAGCCAGTAGGTTTCGTCTTCCCGGCGCACCTCCGCGTGGCGGCGCGAGACGTTCGCGTCCGCGAGCCGGATCTCGCACTCCTGTCCGCGGCCGAGCACCAGATTGGCCTGCGTGACCGCGATCTGGCGGCCTTCCACCTCGAGCGTGACGACCTCCAGCTCGACGGGTGGCTCTTCCTCGGCCTCGGGCTCCGGTGCGCCTGCCTTGTAGATGATCGTCTCCGACGCTTCCGGCTCGACCGGCGGCGGAGCGACCGGCGGCGGCCGCCGGACAGAACGATCTTCCGGCTGCACCGTCCGCGTGGCGATTCCGAACTCCCCCACGGACAGGTCGTCGTCGGTCTTCAGGAGGACGCGCGGCGGTGACAGGAGCGCGTAGCCCTCGCGGCGGCCATGCTCGGCGAGGTAGTCCTGGAGCTCGTCGAGCAGCGACTCCTCGTAGCTCGCGAACTGGCCCCGGTCGGAGCCGCTCAGGAACACGGTGTACTCGTTCGGGGCGTAGATCCGCGAAACGGAGACGGTGCGGTGGTCGTCCATCTCCTTCGCCAGCTTGCGCGCCAGCTCGACCGGTTGCACATGGGTCCGGAACGCGCGGCCGAAGACCCCCTCGAAAAGGCCCTCGATCTTCTGCTCGATCGTCCGGAGAACGCTCATGGGCGGGGCGACTTCCGGCCCCGAGTCTAGCGGCCTGCCTGCCAGGCGAGGCAGGCACAGAGAACCCAGGTGCCAAGCACGACAGGCAAGGCGGCGACGTCAGGTGCGGCCAGCAGCACGCCTGCGATGAGCCCCGCACCGAGGAGCGAGATGCCCCACCGCCCGCGGTTGCGGGCGAGCGGGAGAGCTGCGGCCGCCGCGGCGAATGCGCCCGCTGCGACGAGCAGGCCGGGGTGGGTCACGAGCGCCCCCCAGAGCGCGTGCGCGGTCGCGCCGGGGCTCTCGCTGCCGGTGAGGCCGAGGTCCGCGGGAGCAGATACGCCGAGCAGAGGCAGCTCCGCTCCCCGCAGGCCCGCCACCAGGGCTGCGGCCAGCACGGCGGCTCCGGCGTGGGCAGCGCGCCGGAGGGCGCCGCGGGCCGTTTGCGCGGCGAGCGGCGCGAGCGCGAGCAGCGACAGCGGCGCGAGCAGCGGGCCGGCTGCAAAGGCAAGCCCGGCGCGGGCGTCGCGCCAGCACAGCGCGAGCCAGCCGAGCGCGACGGCGCCGTAGAGGAGGGCGGGTCCGAGGCCGATGTTGCCGAGCGGGAACAGGGGAACAAACAGAGCGATCGCGAGACCGGCACGCGGGCTCCGGAGCGCGGCGGCGGCGGCGGCGAGCGCCAAGGCCGCGGCGAGCGCGGGCGGCCAGAAGGGGAGCAGGGCAGCGCCGGCCGCTGCGGCGACTCCCGCTGTGAGCGCGGGCAGCGCGCGTCCTGCGAGCGCTACGGCTGACGGTTTCGCGACGCGCAGCCTCGGCGGCTGGGAGCGTTTCTTCTGCTCGGGCCTGCGCCGAAGCGAGAATCGGAGCTCCTCGGCCAGCGCAGCGGCGGAGGGCCGCTTCGACGGCGCCGGGTCGAGCGCGCGCTCGACGGCCGCCAGCAGCCGCTTCGGCAGGTCGGGCCGGAGCTCGGTGAGCGGTGGCGCGCCTGCGCCGATCGCCGCTGGCAGCTCGTGCAGCGGTGAGCCCCAGAACGGGTGCGCGCCCGCCAGCCCCTCCCAGAGCAGGACGCCGACGCCCCACACGTCGCTCGCGGGCGTTGCCTCCTCGCCGTGCAGCCGCTCGGGCGCGATGTAGGCCAGGGTGCCCGGTACGTCGCCGACCGCGGTGAGGGTATCGGCGTCCTCGAACTGGGCGAGCCCGAAGTCGCAGAGCCGCACGTTCATCTCGGGCCCGTCGGCGAGCAGCACGTTCGCCGGCTTGACGTCGCGATGGACGATTCCGCGTGCGTGGGCGTGCGCGAGGCCGTCCAGGATCTGCGCCGCAGCCTCGACCGTTTCGCGGTCACGCAGCGAGCCGGACCGCATCGCCTCGCGCAGCGTTCGCCCGCGTACGTACTCATAGGCGATGTAGACGTGCCCCGCGTCGCTCCCGAAGCCGTACGCGCGCAGGCAGCGCTCGTGGCGCAGGCGCGCCGCCGCCTCTGCTTCGCGCTCGGCGCGCCAGCCCGCCTTTCCCTCGCGGGGAACGATCTTGAGGGCGATCTCCAGGCCGGTGTCCTCGTCGCGCGCGAGCCACACGGAGCCCGAGCCGCCGCTGCCGAGGGGCCGCAGCGGGCGGTACCGATCGAGGACGAGCTCGGTCGAAGTGACGACAGCAGCGGATGGCACAGCTGTATGGGCTTTGGACGGTGCGTGAGGAACTCCTTCGCGGGTTGAGCGAACCGGTTACAGTTGCGCTGTCCGACGAGGCACCATTGTGAGCGAGCGCGACGACGACAACATCGAGTTCGACTTCTTCGAAGAGCCGGAGACTCGTGAGGCTGCCGCGCAGCAGCGGGCCGAGCAGCGCGCCCCGCGCGGCCGCACGGCGAGGGCTCCGCTGCGACCCGCGACCGGTCTGACGCCGCTCCTCCGCCTCGTCGGGCTGATCGCATTCGCGATCGTCGTCGTCGTCCTGCTCGTCCTCTGGGTGCAGGGCTGCCAGGACGACAAGAAGCGCAACTCGTACAGGGACTATCTGGGCGACGTCGCTGCCGTGGCCAAGGACTCCGAGACGGTCGGGCGCGGTCTCAACGACCTCCTGACGACCCCCGGCCTCAAGCAGGCCGAGCTGCAGACGAAGCTGAACGGGCTCGTCCAGCAGCAGGAGCTCGGTGTCGCCCAGGCGCAAAAGCTCGATCCGCCGGGGCCGCTGCGCCCGGCGCAGCGCAGCCTCGTCGAGGCGCTCCAGTTCCGCGTCAGCGGCCTGCAGGGGCTCGCCCGCGCGTTCGAGCAGACGAAGGGCTCGAGTGACGCGAACGCCGCGGGCTTACTGCTCGTGGCGCAGGCGCAGCGGCTCGTGACGGGCGACGTGATCTGGGACGACCTCTTCAAGGAGAGCGCTGTCGCCGAGCTGAAGCGGCAGGGAATCAGCGGCATCGAGGTGTCCGACTCGAACTTCGTCCAGACTGCCGATCTCGCCTCGAACCGCTCGATGGTGCCGATCTGGCAGCGGATCCACGGTGCTTCGACCGGCGGCACGCCGACCGGCCTGCACGGCAGCAGTATCGCCTACGTCAAGGTGCTGCCCGCCGGCGCGCAGCTCTCGACGACGGCGGAGAACACCGTCGAGGCCTCGACCGACCTCACGTTCGTCGTCGGCGTGCAGGACACGGGCGACAACCAGGAGGTCAAGCTCGTCGTCACGCTGACGATCAAGCAGAGCCCGACGCCGATCGTCAAGAAGGCGACGATCGACCTCATCAACCCAGGGGAGACCAAGACGGTGTCGTTCGCAGACTTCCCGCAGGTGCAGTTCGGCGAGAAGCTCTCCCTGCTCGTCGCCGTCGATCCGGTGCCCGGCGAGAAGAACATGTCGAACAACTCGGCCGAGTATCCGGTGATCTTCTCGCTCGGCTAGATGGCGTCGACCGTCTAGATGAGCGCGGCGCTCGCGCTCGGGATCGCAGCGGCGGCTGTTGCCTGCCTGTCGCTTGCCCTCTTTGCCTGGATCTGGTTGAAGGTGGGGCGGCTGCGCGCGGCGCAGTCGGTCCTGCTCGGCGGCGGGAAGTCCGATCTCGTGGACTTCGCCGTCTCGCTGCAGGGGCGGATCGACGACCTGCACGGCGCCCTGGAGGAGCTGGCGGTGGCGCTGTCGCGCGTCGACCAGCGTGTGGACGGCGCCGTCACGAACACGGCTGTCGTTCGCTACGACGCGATCGCGGGTGCCGGCGGCCACCAGTCGGCGTCGATCGCCCTGCTCGACGCGAACCGGACCGGAACGGTCGTGACGGCGATCCAGGGCCGCGACTACGCTCGGATCTACGTCAAGGACCTCGACCGCGGCCGCTCCTCCACGGCGCTCTCGCCGGAGGAGGAAGAGGCCGTCGAGCGCGCGATGGCGCGCTGACCGCCGCTGGTACGCTTGCCCGCAGGATGCAGCAGGTTCTCGTTCTCAACGCGAGCTACGAACCGCTCAACGTGTGCTCGGTGCGCCGTGCGCACGTGCTCGTCTGGAAGGGGAAGGCGGAGCTGGTCGAGGAGCTCCCGCGCCGCCTCCACGCGGCGAGCGACACGTATCCCTGGCCGCACGTGATCCGGCTCGTCCAGTACGTCCGTGTCCCGCGGGCCCTCAAGCGCACGATCTCCCGGCGCGTTCTCTTCGCCCGGGACGGTTGGGAGTGCGTCTACTGCGGCACCGCAGGAGGGCGGCTGACTCTCGATCACGTCGTCCCGCGCTCGCGCGGCGGCGAGTCGTCGTGGGAGAACGTCGTCACCTCGTGCGCGCCGTGCAACCTGCACAAGGGTGACCGCCTGCTCGAGGAGGCCGCGATGAAGCTACCCAGGCCGCCGCGGCCGCCGGCGCCGGTGCTCTTCATCCGGCTCGCCGCACCCGAGATCCCGCAGCGCTGGCTGACCTACCTCGGGCTCGAGCCGGCCGCGACGTTCGCCGCGTAGGCGATCGGCGTCGTCTCCGCGGGGTAGGAGCCGAAGAGCTTCAGCTTCCGCGTCAGCGCACGCACCTCGGCGAGTGTCTCGGCGACGATCGGGTCGAGCGGGTGGCCGCCGAGGACGGCGTCGAAGCGGTAGCGCCACGGCGTCTGGGGAATCGGCCGCGAGACGAGCTGGACGAGGTCGATCTTGTGGCGCGCAAACGGCTCGATCGCGCGCACGAGAGCCCCGGGCGCGTGGTCGGTGACGAAGGAGAAGGCGGTGCGCCACGGCGCGCCGCCGTTCGTGTCGAGGCGCGTGTACGTCGCGATCGAGACGAAGCGCGTGTAGGCCTCGGGGTGGTCACCGACGTTGTCCGCAAGCACGGTGAGGCCGTAGCGCCCCGCCGCTCGCTCGCTCGCGATCGCCGCGACGGTCGGGTCCCCGAGCTCCGCCACCCTGGCGGCTGCGTCGGCGGTCGTGCCGGCCGCGATCGCCGTCGCCCAGGGCATCGAGGCGAGCAGGGCCCGGCACTGGTCGAGCGCGACGGGATGGGAGTGCACCTCGCGTATGTCCTCGATCCGGGCGGGCGCAGGCCCCGCGAGGCAGTGCCGGATCGGCAGCACCGCCTCGCCGACGATCGAGAGGGACGAGGACGTGTAGAGCAGGTCGTGCGTCTCTGCAACCGGCCCGACGAGCGAGCTCTCGATCGGCAGCACGCCGAAGTCCACTGCACCCGAGGCGGCCGCCTCCGCGACGTCGGTGAAGCTGGGCAGCGCGACGAGCTCCGTGGCGTCGGGGAAGAGGCGGTCGCACGCTGCGGCGCTGTGGGCGCCTTCGCGGCCCGGATAGGCGACCGTCACGCTCATGCGTTGCGCTTGGCCAGGGTCAGCGGGACAGGCTTGCCGCAGCGGCCACACCGGGTCTCCGAGATGCCCTTGTGGAGCCCGCGCTCGCGCAGGACGGGGGTCTCACAGACGCAGCTGTCGCCGGTCGAAGCCGGCCTCTGGGTCGTGTTCAGGTGGGAATGGGTTGGCATCGCGTGCTCCTCTGTGGGAACGGGGATAGAAACGCCGCCGGGGTGCTTGTCAGCTAGCCGGCGAGGGCGGAAAGGAGGGGCCGCCGGCTAGCGCGTAAAGGAGCGCGCAAAGACCGCGAGGAAGAGGTTCTGCTCGGCGTTCTCGCGGTTGCGCAGCATCAGGGTCTACACGGTAGGCGAAGTGGCAAGTCCGCGCAAGACCGCGTCCCCGAAACGGGCCGTCGTCGCGGTGCCCCCGAGATCCGGAGTCGGCGCGGACTCGAGCGCGGCGTCGACCGCGATCTCGAGCGCCGCCGCCTCGGCTGGCCGGTCGAGCCCGTAGGCGAGCATGAGCGCGACCGAGCGCAGCATCGCAGCCGGGTTGGCGATGCC
>CAYGLV010000086.1:0-7055 GCA_964351025.1 uncultured Gaiellales bacterium
ATCAGCCGCGTTCACAACGTCTGTGGGTAGGACAGCTAGGCCGGCGCGATAGCGGCGGCGCCGAACGACACCGAGAACGCCCGACACCAGACGCCCACGGTGGCGCCGCCGCCGAGCTCGACGGCGGCCGGCACGTCGTACTGCTGGTTGCCGATGTTGCCCTTCAAGCGGCCGAGTCGTGTGCCGCCGTCCACGGCGCGCCCGTCCGTCTCACCCGGCACGAGGTAGACATAGAGATCGGGGCCGGGGTCGGTCTCGAACTCCGTCAGGGTCAGCTTCACCGAGCCGTCCGCCGCGCGCACGACGGCCGCCCGGCCCTTCGTCTCGTGCGCCAGCCCGAAGAACGAACCCGCCGCGAGGGCGGGGCCTGACGCCACGCTCTCGTTGACCTTCTTGTCCAGCGCCGACGTGACACCGAGGAAACCCGCCACCGCTGCGACGGTCACGACCGCCACGACCGAGACGGGAAGCCGCAGCGCAGGGACTCGCCGCCAGACGACGATGGCCGCTGCGACGACGACCGCGAACCAGGCACCGGAGAGCGCCATCGAGGCGCGGAAGCCATCGGTCAGCACCCCGCCGGTCAGCCAGACGCCGACGAGGACGACCGCGAGCGTCACGGGGGCCGCAACGAGCCGCACAGGCAACGGGATCATGGGCACCTTGTACTACGGAGCCCCTTACGCCCGGGTTAATTCAGCCTTCAGGCACCCAGTCGCGCGTCAGGAAGAGCCAGAACGCCAGCCCGGCGTACGCCTTGTAGCGGCGGGCGAAGGCCCGGTCGATACGCGCGTCGGGGACGGGCTTGCCGCCGTTGACGAGGGCGGCGTAGCGCGGCCGTGTCCACGAGTCGAGCACGAGCGGCCGGTAGCGGCCGAGCAGGATCATCACGTGGGCGGCAGCGTAGGGGCCGACGCCCGGGAGGGCGAGCAGCCGCTCCCGCACCTCGTCGTCTCCGAGGTCCCGGTCGTTGAGCGCCTCGAGGTCGAGCGAGCCGTCGGCCACCGAGGCGGCGAGCGTGCGCAGGTACGCGCCGCGATAGCCCGCACGGACGGCGTCGCGGTAGAAGGACTCGTCCGCCGCGGCCATCGCCGCGGGCGCCGGGAAGGCGCGCCGGCCGTCGGGCGAGGGCTCGCCGAGGTGCTCGACGAGCGCCGAGCTCATGCGCACCGTCGCCGACCACGCGCAGTTCGTCGTGCAGATCGTCTTGACGACGTCCTCGAAGACCGTCGGGCTGCGGAAGAGGCGGCCGGCGCCGACGCTCGCAACCCAGGCGAGCGCCTCGTCGCCCTCGACCAGGGCGTAGAACGGCGAGAGATCCTCGTCGAGGCGGAGCATGTGCCGCACGGTCGCGAGCAGCGCCTCCCCGGACGCCTGGCTGACCGCCGGGCCGAGCAGCTCGACGCTGGCGTGACCAGCCCGTCCGGGCGAGATCCGCACCGTGCGCGGCGCGCCCCGGCGCTGCGGCAGCGTCGCCTCGAGCGCTGGCACCGTCTCCTCCAGCCGGAAGGGCGCAAGGCTCGTGAGCCCGTGGGAGTCCAGCGTCCGGCGCAGGTCGGCGGGCTCGCCGCCCGCCCCGGCCAGCCGTAGCTCCGCTCCGCGCCAGCCCGCTGCCATCGCCACGATCCTACGCAGTAGGCTTCGCCCCATGCGGGCGCCCGTGAAGGTCGCGTGTGTGCAGGCCGAGCCGGTGATCTTCGACCGCGCGGCGACGATCGAGCGCGTCGCGACGCTGACCGCCGAAGCGGCTGCGGCCGGCGCTCACCTGGTCGTCTTCCCCGAGACGTACATCCCGGCCTACCCCTCGTCGGCCTGGGCGAAGGCGTTCGCGGGCTGGGCCGACCCGCGCGCGAAGGCGGCGTTCGCGCTCCTCGCGCGCGAGTCCGTCGAGGTGCCCGGGCCCGACGCCGACCGGCTCGGGCAGATCGCGCGCGAGCACGATGCCTGGCTCGTGATCGGCGTCAACGAGCTCGACCCGGCGCGGCCGGGGACGCTCTACAACTCACTCCTGTACTTCGCCCCCGATGGCGCCCTCGCGCTGCGGCATCGCAAGCTCGTGCCCACGAACCACGAGCGGCTGATCTGGGGCCAGGGCGACGGCGGCGGCCTGCGCGCGCTCGAGACGCCGCTCGGCCGGATCGGGGGCCTCATTTGCTGGGAGAACTACATGCCGCTCGCGCGCTTCGCGCTCTACGAGTCCGGAGTCGAGATCTACCTTGCCTCGACGGCGGACGACGGCGACGCGTGGCAGTCGACGCTCGTCCATATCGCGCGCGAGTCGCGGGCGTTCGTCGTCGCGCCCTCCCACTTCCAGCGGGCGAGCTCCTACCCCTCCGACTTCCCGCTCCGCGAGCTGCTCGAAGGCATGGACGTGATCGGCCGCGGCGGCAGCGCGATCCTCGCTCCCGACGGCTCGTACCTTGCCGGGCCGCTCTACGACGAGGAGGGGATCCTCTACGCCGAGCTCGAACCTGCACGCCTGTTCGAGGAGCGGCAGCGCTTCGACCCGGCCGGCCACTACCACCGCCCGGATGTGCTGCAGCTGACCGTCACGCCGCACGAGCCTCAGTAGCTTCACGCGCCCAATCGACACGATCGGCGCGGGGGCGCCGACATCGCCTCGGCCCCTGCCGTCATTGGCAGAGACGATCGCCGACTGCCGAAGATGACCCGGCCGGGTCAGGACGCGGCCCCGGCGCCTGGCCAACATGTGTCATGACAGCACTCCCGAGTGCAGGCCGGCGGGGGCTGCGGCTATGACGAGGACTCCGAGAGATAGACCACCGGGCGCGGAGCCTCCCGCCTGGGCCGGCGACATCGCGTGCATGGCCGTGGACGAAAACCTGCGGATCGTCGCCTGGAGCGACGCGATGACCGACATCACCGGCCTGACGGCGGACGCCGCGCTGGGGCGCCCGTGCTGGGACGTCGTCGCCGGCTCCGGCGAACGGGCCGAGCCGGTCTGCGCTCCCGACTGCGCCGTGGCCCGCCAGACCTGGGTCGAGGGCGGCGCGCCGAGGCTGCACCTGAGCGTTCCGCGCGGCGCCGGCCGCGCGGAGATCGAGATGTCCACCTCGAGGGCGCGCGTCAAGGCGGGGGCGGAGCTCGTGCACGTCTTCCATCGCCGCAGGCTCCGCTTCACCGACGGCGTCCAACGCGCCGCGTCGCTCACGCCTCGCCAGCGCGAGGTGCTCGTGCTGCTCGGCGAGGGGCTCGACACCGTCGCGATCGCCGCCCGGCTCGGACTCTCGAAGGAGACCGTGCGCAACCACGTCCGCTCCGTCCTCCAGGAGCTCGACGTCCACTCCCGGCTGGAGGCGGTCGTCGAGTCCCGCAGGCGCGGGCTTCTGTGAGCCGGCGCGGGCGCTCGCGCCCAGGTCCGTAATGACAGAAGCACGCCCTCGCCGACGGCCTAACCTAATTCGGGCAGATCGGTAGACGTCGATGAGCCGGCTCCGGCAAGCAGGGGACAAGAGAGAGCCGGCCGCCGGAGGCTCGGACGGCTCCTCCCTCCCACCTCTCGATCTCCTCGACGCGATGCCCGACGCCGTGCTCATCGTCGCGCCGAACGGCCTGATTCTCGCCGCGAACGCCGAGTGCGAGGCCGTGCTCGGCTACCCGCCGGGCGAGCTCGTCGGGACGGCGGTGGACGCCCTCATCCCGGCAGGCCTGCGCGAGCGCCACGCCGGCCACCGCGCCGCGTACAGTGCGGCGCCACGCGCGCGGGCGATGGGGGCCGGGCTCGAGCTGGAGGCGCAGCACCGCGACGGCAGCCTCCTACCCGTCGAGATCAGCCTGGCGCCGCTCGTCACGAAGAACGGCGTGGCAGAAGCTGTGATCGCCGTGGTCCGCGACGTCCGCGAGCGCCACGCCACCGCAGAGGTGCTCAAGGTGACGAACCGTCACCTGCGAGCGCTCTTCGACAACGCGCTCGAGGCGATGATCGTCTCCGACGACGACGGCCGGATCGTGGATGTCAACCCGGCAGGGTGCGGGGTCGTCGGCCTGCCGCACGAGGAGCTTGTCGGCCGCCTGTTGTGGGACGCCTTCGGCGCCGACCCTGAGCGGGGCGCGCGGGCCTGGGAGACGTTCCTGGCCGCCGGCCGCGGAGCGGGCACGTGGGCGATCCGGCGCAGCGACGGCGAGGAGCGGCTCGTCGAGTCCTCCTCAATCGCAGACTTCGTTCCCGGTCTGCACCTCTCCGTGGGACGCGACGTCACCGAGCGCGAGCGGCTCGAGGCCGCGCTACGCCAGTCACAGAAGCTCGAGGCGATCGGCCAGCTCGCGGGCGGCATCGCGCACGACTTCAACAACGTGCTAATGGTGATCCTCGGCCATTCCGATCTCCTGGCCGAGCAGGTCGGGCCGAGCGAGTCGGTCGAGGAGATCCGCCGCGCCGCGGAGCACGCAGGCGCGCTGACACAGAAGCTGCTCGCCTTCGGCCGCAAGCAGGCGCTCAACCTCGAGCTGCTCGACCTGAACGACATCGTGCGCGATCTCGAGGGCATGCTGCGGCGGCTGATCGGCGAGGAGATCGAGCTGGCTATCGAGCTTGGGCCCGGGCTCGCGCCCGTCGAGGCCGACCGCGTCCAGCTTCAGCAGGTCGCGCTCAACCTCGTCGTCAACGCGCGCGACGCGATGCCGCAGGGCGGGATGCTCACGGTTTCGACGGCGAACGCGCAGGAGCCCGATCCCGACGGGACGCTGCGACGGTGTGTGCGCCTCACCGTGACCGACACGGGCGTCGGCATGGACAGCTTCACGCGCGAGCGGCTGTTCGAGCCGTTTTTCACGACGAAGCCGCCCGGCGAGGGCACCGGCCTCGGGCTCGCCACGGTCTACGGCATCGTCACCCAGACGGGCGGGCGGATCGAGGTCGAGAGCGCGCCCGGCCAGGGGACGACGTTCAGGGTCTGCTTCCCTGCGGCCGAAGGCACGCCCGAGCGCCCGGCGGCCGCCGCGCCCGCCGGCGCCGTCCGCGGCACCGAGACGATCCTGCTCGTGGAGGACGAGGACGCCGTGCGCTCGCTCCTCCTCCGTCTCCTCTCGGGCCTCGGCTACACCGTGCTCGAGGCCAGCACCGGCCCCGAGGCACTCGAGCTCGTCGAGCGCTCCGGCACGATCGACCTCGTGCTCACCGACGCCGTGATGCCGAAGATGAGCGGCTCCGAGCTCGTCGCGCGCCTGCTCGAGTTGCGACCGCGCCTGCGGATCGTGCACATGTCGGGGTACGCCGAGGGTGCCAGCGGCCGGTTCGGCGAGTTTCCGGCGAGCTCTCACTTCCTGCCGAAGCCGTTCACGGCGGCACAGCTCGCTGCCGCCGTCCGCGCTGCGCTGGACGAGACCACTAGGTCCGAGCAGCCCGCCTGAGCACGCGCTCGTCGCCGACCCGACGCGTGAGCCCATCGGCGTCGAAGCGCTCGAGCAGGAGCTGCGCGTCGCGGCGGCCGGTGCCGGCGAGGTCGCGGAAGCGCGCGAGCGCGATCCGGCCCGCGGCCTCGCACTCGCCGACGAGAGCCGCGCGCGCGTCCTCGTAGGCCGCCCGCGAGACGGCGTAGCCGTCGCCGAGCCGGACGAGCCGGCCCGCCTCCTCGAGAAAGCGGGCGAGCTCGCGATCCTCCACCTTCGTCGCGGCGGCGCCGGCCGCTGCGAGGCGGCGCTCGAGCTCCTCCGCTGCGGCGGCGCGGTCGCCGAGCGAGGCGGCCGCCCCGGGGAGGTAGATCCGCGCCCCGCGCAACTCGACGCCGAGCAGCGGGAGAACCTCTCGCACCCACGGGGCGGCAGGCGGGGGCAGGCCCGGGTCGAGCGGGTCGGCCACAGCGAGCCGCGCGTGCAGGCCCGCCCGGAACTCCTCCAGCCAGGCGGAGGCGAACACCCAATCGCCAGCCCGCTCCAGGCCGTCCGGCTCGCCGTCGAGCAGGTGGCGGAGCGCCGCGAGACGGACGGGCGCATGCACGAGGCCGGCGACATCGCCCCGCTCGAGCCGTTCGAAGCGAGCGGAGTCCGAGTGGCGCGGCGGCGCGGGGTCGAGCACGCGGCCGCCGCCGACCGTCGTAGAGGTCCGCAGAACGACCCGGTCGCCCCTCGCGGCCACCACCGGCGCCGCGAGGCGGAGCTGCGCCCACCGCTCGCCCGCGCGCGCCACGCGGGCGAGAACCGCCACCGTCCCGTGATGGACGGTCACCTGGGCCGGCACCTCTGCCGTCGCCTCGAGCACGACGTCGAGCCGGTAGCTCACCGGATAGGCGCCTGGCTCGACGAGAACGTCGCCGCGACGCACGGCCGTGCGCTCGACACCGGGGAGGCTCACGGCGACCCGCTGGCCCGCCTCGGCCCGCTCGACGGGCTCGTCATGCACCTGCACGCTGCGCACCCGCACCTCGAGCCCTCGCGGCTCGGCGCGGAGCACGTCGCCCTCGCCCAGCGAGCCGGCCCAGAGCGTGCCCGTGATCACAGTGCCGATCCCCCGCAGCGTGAAGGACCGGTCGACGTGGAGCCGCGTCGCGCCGGCGCGCGGCGCCCGCTCGACCCGGCCCGCGGCGCGCGCGAGCGCAGCGCGCAGCTCGTCGAGGCCCGCGCCGGTCTTCGCGCTGACCGCCAGCACCTCCGCGTCCGGCACCAGCTCTCGCGCCTCGTCGAGTGCCAGCTCGAGGATCTCGTCGTCCACGGCGTCGGCCTTGGTAACCGCGACGACCCCGTGCTCGACGCCCAGCAGGCGGAGGATCGCGAGGTGCTCGTGGGTCTGTGGGCGTGCCCCCTCGCCGGCGTCGATCACGAGCAGGAAGAGGTCGATGCCGGTGGCACCGGCGACCATCGTGCGCACGAAGCGCTCGTGGCCGGGGACGTCGATCAGCGAGAGCCGGTTACCGTCGGGGAGGTCGAGCGGCGCGTAGCCGAGCTCGATCGAGATCCCGCGCTTGCGCTCCTCCGGCAAACGGTCCGTGTCCTTGCCGGTGAGGGCGCGGACGAGCCACGTCTTGCCGTGGTCGATGTGGCCGGCCGTTCCGAGCGTGAGGCTCACGCGCGCCCCTCGCCGGCGTCGGCTCCCGCCGGGC
>CAYGLV010000087.1:0-6934 GCA_964351025.1 uncultured Gaiellales bacterium
CCGCCGCCCCCACCGAGGCTCGGCTGCGACGTCGCACCGTGAACGGCGAAGGCGGAGAACTGCTTGACGACCTTTCCGGCCCCGCACTCCGGGCACAGGACGGCCTGCTCGGCGCTCCGGACGAGCTCCTCGAAATGCGACTCGCACTGCATGCACGCGTACTCGTAGATCGGCATCGGGGCCAGTCTAGCGCGCAGCCGTCCGACCATCGCTGCCGCTCGCTTCAGGCATTCTCTGCAGCATGGAGACGTGGTCGGGAGCCCGCCTCGAGGGGCACATCGTGACGCTCGAGCCACTCGCAATCGAGCACGAAGAGGGGCTGTGGGAGGCGTCCAGCGACCCCGCGCTCTGGCGCTGGCTGCCGATCCTCCCACCCGGAACACGCGGCGAGCTCCGAGCATGGCTGGACGACGCACTGGACCGCGCCGAGGCGGGGCTCGACATTCCGTTCGCAACGATCCTGCGCTCCAGCGGCGCGGTCGTCGGCAGCACCCGCTTCCTCGCGCTGCGCCCCGAGCACCGGAGCATCGAGATCGGCTGGACGTGGCTCAACCCCTCCGCTTGGGGCACGGGCGCGAACGCCGAGGCGAAGCTGCTCCAGCTCGAGGACGCCTTCGAGCGGCTCGGCTGCCGGCGGGTCGAGTTCAAGACGGACGCACTGAACGAGCGCGCCCGTGCCGCGCTCGAGGCACTGCCGGCACGGTTCGAGGGCATCCACCGCAAGCACATGCTCGTGCGCGGCGACGAGAGCCGCGACTCCGCCTGGTACAGCGTCCTCGACGAGGAGTGGCCGGCCGTGCGCGAGCAGCTGACGACGCGCGCGCGGCACTACCTGTAGCGCGGGCTATGCTTCCCGGTGCCCGGTATCCCACACGGAACTGGAGCCATCGAACTGATCGAGAGCGTGCACGTCGTCGGCGCGGGACGCGTCGGCTCAGCGGTTTCCGCCCGCCTCGCTGAGCGGGGCGTTGCGCTGGACCGCGACGAGCCCGACCTCGTCCTCCTCTGCGTGCCCGACCGGGCGATCGCCGAGGTTGCGGCTGCGACGCCCGCGGGCCCCTGGGTCGCACACGTCAGCGGCGCGACTCCGCTCGCGGCGCTCGACCCCCACCGGCGCCGCTTCTCCGTTCATCCACTCCAGACGTTCACGCGCTCGCGGGGCCCGGAGCAGCTCGACGGTGCGTTCGCCGCGGTGACGGCCGAGACCGCCGAGGCGCGCGAGGTCGGGTTCTCGCTCGCGCAGACGCTGGGACTCGAGCCGTTTGCGCTCGCCGACGACCGGCGCGCGCTCTACCACGCGGGCGCGGCGATCGCCGCGAGCTATCTCGTTACGCTGCGGCGCGCCGCGGGCGACCTGCTCGAAGCAGCGGGCGCGCCACCCGGTGCCCTCGACCTCCTGATGCGGCGCACGATCGAGAATGGGTTCCAGTCGACCGGCCCAATCTCGCGCGGGGACTGGGAGACCGTTCACAAGCACATCGCCGCGATCCGCGAGGTCCGCCCCGAGCTCGAGGAGATGTACCGGGTGCTCGCCGAGACGACGAAGGCGTACGCATGAAGGTCGAGCGCACGATCGAGGGCGTCCGAGCCGCGCTCGCGCCGCTGCGCGAGGGCTCGATCGGGCTCGTGCCGACGATGGGCGCGCTGCACGAGGGCCATCTCTCGCTCCTGCGCGCGGCGCGCGCCGAGAACGACGCCGTCGCGATGAGCCTGTTCGTCAACCCGGCGCAGTTCGGGCAGGGCGAGGACCTCGCCCGCTACCCGCGCGACGAGGCGCGCGACCTCCGTCTGGCCGAGGAGGCAGGCGCGGACGTCGTCTTCGCACCCGGCGCGGAGGAGATGTACCCGCCGGGCTTCCAGACGTGGGTCGAGGTCGAGCAGCTGGGCTCGATCCTCGAGGGTGCTTTCAGGCCGGGGCACTTCCGCGGGGTCGCGACGATCTGCCTCAAGCTCTTCACCGTCGTCGCCCCACAGCGCGCGTACTTCGGCCAGAAGGACGCGCAGCAGGCGGCGGTCGTCCGGCGGCTAGTGCGCGACCTCGCGCTCGAGGTGGAGATCCGCACCTGCGAGACGGTGCGCGACGCCGACGGCCTCGCTCTCTCCTCGCGCAACGACTACCTCGCCCCAGCGGAGCGAGAGGTCGCGCTCGCCCTCCCCCGCGCCCTTTCGACCCGCGACCTCACCGCCGCTCGTGCGGCGCTGAACGCGGCCGGCGAGGTCGCGGTCGACTACGTCGAGGTCGCCGACTTCGACCCGCCCGTGCTTGCCGCCGCGATCCGCGTCGGCTCCACCCGACTGATCGACAACGTCGTCCTCGACGAGGAGGAAGCATGACGCCCCGCTATGCCGCACCCGACCGCACGAAGCTGACCCTGACCGAGCTCGCCGAGATGAAGGAGCGGCGGCAGCCGATCGTGATGGTGACCGCCTACGACGCCCCGAGCGGACGCCTCGCCGACGCCGCCGGCGTGGACGTCGTGCTCGTCGGCGACTCGGCCGCGATGACCGTGCTCGGTCATGACTCCACCGTCCCGGCGACGATGGAGGAGCTGCTCGTGCTGACGCGCGCGGTCACGCGCGGCGCGCACCGGCCGCTCGTCGTCGCCGACATGCCGTTCGGCTCCTTCCAGGTCTCCGACGAGTCGGCGCTCGAGAACGCGATCCGCTTCGTGAAGGAGGCGCAGGCCGACGCCGTCAAGCTGGAGGGCGCCGGACCGTCGCTCTCTCGAGCGCGTGCAATTGTGGGCGCCGGGATCCCCGTGATGGCGCACATCGGCCTGACGCCACAGTCGGCGACCGCACTCGGCGGCTTCAAGGCGCAGGGACGCACAGCCGAGCAGGCCCGGCGGCTTGTCGACGAGGCGCTTGCACTCGAGCAGGCAGGCTGTTTCTCGCTCGTGCTCGAGGCTGTGCCCGCGCCGGTCGCGGCCCGGATCACCGAGCTGCTCTCGATCCCGACGATCGGCATCGGCGCGGGTGTGGGCTGCGACGGCCAGGTGCTCGTCTGGCACGACCTGCTGGGCCTCTATGACGGGCACTCGCCGCGCTTCGTCAAGCGCTACGCGGACCTTGCGACCGAGATCCAGCGCGCACTGGTGGCGTACGCCGCCGACGTGCGCGAGCACCGCTTCCCCGCGGAGCAGCACACGTACGCCATGCCCGAGGACGAGCTGGCGGCGTTCGAAGAGGCGTTGCTAGAGCAGCGTCGGTAATACGGCAAACGCCGCGAGCACCGCGCCGACGAGGCCGAGCGCTGCGAGCGAGCGGCCCCAGCTCCAGCCGTGCACTGTCTTCACGCCGAGGGCGAGCAGGACGAGCGACCAGGCCGCAAAGCCGAGCGTCAGCGCCGTGAAGACGTCGCCGCCGGCGCCCGCGTCGGAGCCGCCGGAGCGAAAGGCGTCGCCGCCGTAGAGGGCGAGCTTGACCGGCCAGAGCGCGAGCGAGAGCACGAACGGCACCGCCGCGAAGGCGAGCACGTGACGGGCCCGCCGGTAGCTGCCGAGACCGCCGAGCCCGCGAGCTCCCATGTAGACCGCCGCTCCTGCGATGAAGTACGTCGCGAAGCCGTAGACGCCGCCCGCAATGAATGCCCACACGGCGACGAGCAGGCCGTCGATCTCCGGGTCGTCGAACAGCCGGCCCGCGGTGGTGGACGCAAGCACCCCGGCGATCCCGGCGAGATAGGCGATCGCGAGCAACGGTTCCTGGCGTGCCTCGAGATCCTCACGCGCGTCCTCGCGCAGTGCCGCGAACACCGCCCGCGGAGCGACGAGCACGGCGAGCACGCGCAGCCACCACTCGCGCTGGAGCCGCGATTCCCCCGCCTCGGCCTCGACCGCCATCGGGGCAAGGCTACGCCGCGGCTGCCGCCGGCGTCGCCAGCACGGCGCGCAGGTACCGCCCCGTGTACGACCCTTCGACCTCCGCCACCTGCTCCGGCGTTCCCACTGCCACGACCTCGCCGCCGGCGTCGCCGCCCTCCGGGCCGAGATCCACGAGCCAGTCCGACTGCTTGATCACGTCGAGGTTGTGCTCGATCACGAGCAGCGTGTTGCCAGCGTCCACGAGCCGCTGCAGCACCTCGAGCAGCTTCTCGATGTCGGCGAAATGGAGTCCCGTCGTCGGCTCGTCGAAGATGTAGAGCGTCCGGCCGGTCGCCACCTTGGAGAGCTCGGCCGCGAGCTTCACACGCTGCGCCTCGCCGCCGGAGAGCGTCGTCGCCGGCTGACCGAGCTTGATGTAGTCGAGCCCGACGTCGTGCAGCGTCTGCAGCCGCCGCCGGATCTTGGGGATCTTGGCAAAGAACTGCAACGCCTCCTCGACGGACATCTCCAGCACGTCGGCGATCGACTTGCCCTTGAACCGGACCTCGAGCGTCTCCTTGTTGTAGCGCCGGCTGTGGCAGGTCTCGCAGGGAACGTAGACGTCGGGCAGGAAGTGCATTTCGATCTTGATCGTGCCGTCGCCCTTGCAGGCCTCGCAGCGGCCACCGCGGACGTTGAACGAGAAACGCCCCGGCTTGTAGCCGCGCACCTTCGCCTCCGGCGTCAGCGAGTAGAGCTCGCGCACGTGCGTGAACAGGTCGGTGTAGGTCGCCGGGTTCGAGCGCGGCGTGCGCCCGATCGGCGTCTGGTCGATGTCGATCACCTTGTCGAAGACCTCGATCCCCTCGACCGCGTCGTGGTCGCCCGGCTTGACGCGGACCTTGTTCAGCCGGTTGGCGAGCGCCTTGAAGACGATCTCGTTCACGAGCGTGGACTTGCCCGAGCCGGAGACGCCGGTGATGGAGACGAACTTGCCGACCGGGAAGGAGACGTCGATCCCCTTCAGGTTGTGCATCGCCGCGCCGCGCACCGTGAACCAGCCGCGGTCATCCTCGCGGCGTGGCGGGATCGCAATCCGCCGCGCGCCCGAGAGAAACGCGCCGGTGATCGAGGCGGGATTGCGCTCCACGTCGCCGGCAAGGCCCTCGGCGACGACATGGCCGCCGTGCTCGCCGGCACCGGGGCCCATGTCCACGAGCCAGTCGGCCGTGCGCATCATCTGCTCGTCGTGCTCGACGACGAGCACGGTGTTGCCGAGATCGCGCAGCCGCTCGAGCGTGCCGATCAGCCGGCCGTTGTCGCGCTGGTGGAGGCCGATCGAGGGCTCGTCGAGGATGTAGAGCACGCCGACGAGCTGCGAGCCGATCTGCGTTGCGAGCCGCAGCCGCTGCGCCTCGCCGCCCGAGAGCGTCTTCGCCGCCCGGTCGAGCTGGAGGTAGCCGACGCCGACGTTGTCGAGGAAGGTGAGGCGCTCGCGGATCTCCTTCACGATCCGGTGCCCGATCAGCTCCTCGGTCGCCGTCAGGTCGAGGGCGTCGACGAACTCGAGCGCAGCCGTCACCGAGAGCCGCGTGAACTCGTGGATCGACTTGGCGCCGACGGTGACGGCCAGCACCTCCGGCTTGAGGCGCGCGCCGTCGCACTGCGGGCAGGGCCGGAAGCTCATGTACTCCTCGATCCGCTCGCGCTGGAGCGAGGAGTCGGTCTCCTTGTAGCGGCGCTGGAGCGAGGCGACGATGCCCTCGAAAGCCATCGTGTACTGGCGCCGCCTGCCCATCCGGTTGCGGTACGTGACGTAGAGCTTGTCGCCGTCGGTGCCGTACAGGAACTTCGCCTGCTGCTCCTCGGAGAGCTCCCCCCACGACGTCTCGAGGTCGATCTCGTAGCGGTCGGCGATCGCCTGAATCACCGACTCGTAGAAGCTCGCGTTCCCGACCGACCAGGGCACGAGCGCACCGGCGGAGATCGTGAGCGACGGGTCGGGGACGACCAGGTCGGGATCGATCTCGAGCTGGGCGCCGAGGCCCGTGCAGCGGGGGCAGGCGCCGTGCGGCGAGTTGAAGGAGAAGACGCGCGGCTGGAGCTCCGGCAGCGAGACGCCGTGCTCGGGGCAGGCGAGCTTTTCCGAGAAGGTGAGCGGCTCCCCGTCGACGATGTCGATCACGACGAGCCCGTCGGCGAGTGCGACCGCCGTCTCCACCGACTGCGTCAGGCGCTGGCGCAGGTCAGGCTTGAGCACGAGCCGGTCGACGACCACCTCGATCGTGTGCTTGAACTTCTTGTCGAGCTCGATCTCCTCCTCGAGCAGTCGCGTTCGCCCGTCCACCTTGACCCGCGTGAAGCCGTCGGCGCGCAACTCCTCGAGCACCTCTCGGAACTCGCCCTTGCGGTCGCGCACGACCGGCGCGTTCACCGTGAAGCGCGTCCCCTCGGGCAGCCGCAGCACCTGCTCGGTGATCTGGTCGAGGCTCTGACCGGCGATCGGGCGGCTGCAGACCGGGCAGTGGGGCCGGCCGACGCGTGCGTAGAGCAGGCGCAGGTAGTCGTAGATCTCCGTAACCGTGCCGACGGTCGAGCGCGGGTTGCGCGAGGTCGTCTTCTGATCGATCGAGATCGCCGGCGAGAGCCCGTCGATCGAGTCCACGTCGGGCTTCTCCATCATCTGCAGGAACTGACGCGCGTAGGCGGAGAGCGACTCGACGTAGCGGCGCTGGCCCTCGGCGTAGATCGTGTCGAACGCCAGCGAGGACTTGCCGGAGCCGGAGAGCCCGGTGATGCAGACGAGCGCGTTGCGCGGCAACCGGACGGTGATGTCCTTGAGGTTGTGCTCGCGCGCACCGTGGACGATCAGCTCGTCGGCGGTCATCCGGGACTAGTCTAGCGATCGAACGTGTGTTCGTCCAGGGCGGGCTTGACGCCGCCGCACAGACCGCCCGGAGACGTCAGGCCTAGGCGCGGCGCCAGCGGCCGAAGATCAACCCGCCGAGCGTGAGGCCGAGGCCGAACGTGCCGACGGCAAACGCGCCGAGCGCGAGCGCCTTGCGCCCAACCGAGAGCCGCTGCCAGCGGCCGAGCACTTCCTGCTCCTCGGTCGTCAGCTCCTCGCCGCG
>CAYGLV010000088.1:0-5895 GCA_964351025.1 uncultured Gaiellales bacterium
GGGCCGGACGACCCCGAGGAGCGGATCAGGGAGCTCTGCGCGAGCATGCGGCGCCTCGCGGCCTTCGAGCCTGAGTCGGTGCTCTGTCTGACGGGGCCTGCGGGCCAGCTCGGTGAGGGAAAGGCCCGCCGGGTCGTGATCGAAGGCCTGAAGCGCGTCGCCGACGCCGCCGGCGAGGCGGGCGTCCGACTCGGCCTTGAGCCAGTCCACCACTCGCAACGGGACATCCTGTCCCTCGTCACGTCGATCCCCGAGACGCTCGACCTGCTCGAGGAGGCGGACCTGCCGGGGGTCGGGGTCATGTTCGACACCTACCACCTCTGGGACACGCCGACGGTCTTCGCGGACATCCTTGCCGAGCGCGACCGCATCACGGGCGTCCACGTCGGCGACCGGCCGGCCGAGCCGGACCGCACCGACCGCGTCCTTCCCGGAGAGGGAATCTCGCGTACGCAGGAGCTCGTCGTCGCGCTCGAGCGCGGAGGCTGGCAGGGGTTCTACGACGTCGAGATCTTCTCCACGCCGGAGCTCCTCTGGGGGCTGCCGCCCGCCGAAGCGGCTCGCCGCTGCTACGCAGCGATGCGCAACCTGATTCCGTAGCCGGCCCGGCACGGTCGCGGAGAACTCCGGATGCGCCAGCGCCGCGGCCGCGGCAGCCTCTCTGCGTGCTCCCGCCGCGCCTCCTGAAGCACGTCAACCGGGTCGTGATCGCCCTCCTGCGCACACCCGCCGGGCGCGTCGTCGGGCGCTCACTCGCGCTGCTCGCCTACACCGACCAGAACGGCGCCCGGCGTGAGCTGCCTGTCATGGTCGCTCGCGACGGCGACGACTATGTCGCCCTGGCTGGGCAGCCCGAGCGCAAGCACTGGTGGCGGCGGCTCGACGGCGGCGGCTCGGTGGAGCTGCTCCACCGGGGCCGGCGACGTACCGGACGCGGCGCGGTCGTCGACGACGAGGCGGAGCGCGAACGGGCGCTTTCCGTCTACCTCGGTCGCTTCCCGCAGGCCCGCGCGGCCGCCGAGGGCGCCGTCGTCGTGCGGATCTCGCTCGACGGCTAGCCGTCGGCCGGGACGACGACCGGGCTGCCGTACGAGCGGCGGAAGTAGAGGATCGGAATCGACTCGGGGTCGGGCGCCACCCCCGCCTCCACGAGGCCGGTGATGACGACGTGGTCGCCTGCCTCGAGCTCGCCGTGCGTGGAGCACTCGGCGTAGGCCAGCGAGTCCTCGCGCAGACACGGCATCCCGCCGAGCCCCGGCTGCCAGGCGACGCCCGCGAACTTGTCCTCCGCCTTCGAGGCGAACAGGTTCGCCAGCTCGCTGCGCCCCTCGGCGACGAAGTTGACGACGAAGCGCTTCGAGTGCAGGAGCGCCGGCAGCGTCCGGCTCTCCCGGTCGACGCAGACGAGCAGCAGCGGTGGGTCCGCCGACACCGAGCACACGGCATTGGTCGTCAGCCCGCGCGGCGTTCCGTCCGCGGCGAGCGTCGTCACGATCGCGACCCCGGTGGGAAAGGCGCTCATGATCTGGCGGAACTCGTCGCCGGCAACCGACACGCCGTCAGTGTGACGTGTCACGACGACCGTCGCTCAGCCCATGCCGAGCGAGAGGATGCCCTTGTCGATCAGGCCCGCCGTGAACGCGGCCGCCGGCAGGAGCTTGACCCCGTAGGCGTCGCGCAGGAACCACTCGAAGTAGACGAACGCGCTCGACCGCACAGTGCCGATGCGTTCCAGGCGGCCGAGGTCGCAGGCGGCCACCGCTGCACGCAGGCCGGGGTCGGAGAGGTACGCCGCCACGAGCTCGTCGGTGGCGGCACCCAGCTCGGCAAGCACCATCAGCGGCGCCCGTCCGGCAAAGCGCTCGATGCCGACGACTCCGTTGCGCAGCACGAACGTGCTTGTCTCGTCGCGCCAGCGCACAACGAGCTCCGCAGGCTCCGCCGCCACGACCTCGAGGTCGTCGAGGTCGTCCGCGCAGTGCGCGGAGAACGCCGCCAGCACCTCCCCCTGTGTGACGGCGACTGTAGCCCAGCCGACCGGGCTCGCTATGGCGCGTGCGACGAGCTCCGCACGCAGGGCGTCTCGGCGTTCCGGGTCGAGCAGGCCGGCGGCTCCGAGCTCCTCCACAAGCTCTGCGGGCACCGCTCCGGTGCCGAGGGCGCCGGCCGTCTCGTCGAGGAGAGCCTCGAGCGCCGCTGCTGTCCGCTGCGAGAGCATCGACGCGAGCGTAGTGCCTGGTCTCGCACCCTGCTACCTACGAGCTGCTTTCGAGCGCGTCTACGAAGGCGGGCGGCGACAGCGCCGCGAGCTGCAGCAGCGTGCCGCCGCCGGCGTGGGCGAGCGCCTCCGCACATCCGCCTGCCGTCGGACGCTCGGGCGGTGTCGCGTCGACCACGACGAGCCCGATGCCCGCGCGCCGGAGGTCGCGCGCCTCGGCGAGAACGTCGGCGAGCGGGTCTCCCCCACGCCGCAGCGGCACGTTCGGCAGCCCGTCGCTGACAACGACCAGGAGCGGTCGCGCGTTCCGTCGCTTTCGGACCTCCTGGCGCAGGAGCCTGCCGGCGAGTTGCAGCGCGTGCGGCAGCGGCGTCCTCCCGGAGAGCGGGATCCCTCGCAGCGCGTTCGACGCCACGCGCAGGCTGCCGGTCGGCCGCAGCGCGACGGTCGCCTCGGCCACGCCCGAGCGGAACGCGACGAGGGAGACGCGGTCGCCGCGGGCGGCGGCGTCCTCGAGCAGGCCGAAGACGAGCCCCTTCACCTTCTCGACGAGCCTGTCGGCGTGCAGCGAGTAGCTGTTGTCGACGACGAAGCAGAGCTCGAAGGGAACACGGTGCTCGCGCACCTTGCGCCGGAGATCTTCCGACGCGACGGAGGGACGGCCGTCCCCCGCCCTGCCGGCCCGGGCGGCGGCCGCGCGGAGTGTCGCGTCGACCGCAACGTCCACCTGCGTCGTGCCCGCCAGCCGCGAGCGTGAGTACTTGCCCCGCCGGAGCGCGACGAGCGAGCGCTCGCGGCGGCCGATCGCGCCGCGCTCGAGCCGGTCGGGCCGCGGACGCTCGGAGAACGCGCGCGCCGCGTCAACCGCCATCCCGGCGATCGCTGGAGGCGCCGCCTCCAGCCCGGTCAGCTCGGTGTCGGGCCCGGCCTCGCCGGACCCTCCGCTTTTTTTTCGGCAGTCTCCTGGTCGAGCACGTCGTCGAGGATCCGGCGCAGCACCCGCTCGTCGATGCCCGTGCCGCCGTCGAAGGGGTCGACGGGCACGCGGTGGCCCAGAGCGAGCGAGGCCGCGGCGAACAGCTCCTCGCGTCCCACCTCCCCGTCGCCGGCGAGCGCCGCCAGCGCCTTGGCGCACTGCAGCACCGTCACGTCAGCCCGGTGGCTCGCGACGCCCGCACGCACGACGACGAGCGCGATCGTGCGATAGGCATCCGGGGAGACCACGATCTCGTTCAGGCGCCCACGCGCCTGCTGCAACCCCTTCGCAAGCGCGGCTTCCGCCTTCGCCCAGGTGGCGCGGAAAGCGTCCGGGTCGGTCGTGAACGCCTCCCGCCGCCTGGTCACCTCCGCGCGCAGGTCCGGGTCGGAGAGCGCTTCGACCTCGACGCGCAGGCCGATCCGGTCGGCGAGCTGGGGCCGTAGGTCGCCCTCCTCGGGGTTCATCGTCCCGACGAGCAGGAAGCGGGCGGGATGCGACACCGACACGCCCTCTCGCTCGACGATGTTCGTGCCGAGCGCTGCGGCGTCGAGCAGCACGTCGCAGATGTGGTCGTCGAGCAGGTTGATCTCGTCGACGTACAGGATCCCCCGGTTTGCGTCGGCGAGCAGGCCGGGCTCGAGCGCCGTCACTCCGTCGCGCAGCGCCCGGCCGATGTCCACCGAGCCGGCGACGCGGTCCTCGGTGGCGTTGAGCGGCAGGTCGACGATGGAGACGCGCCGCACGGCGGACTCGAGTCGCTCGCCGCGTGCCCGCCGTTCCCGGCAGGGGGTGCACGGCGCCGCCGGGTCGCACGAGAAGGGGCAGCCGACGACGACGTCGATCTCGGGCATCAGCTCCGCGAGCCCACGGACGGCCGTCGACTTGCCTGTGCCGCTCGCCCCTTCGACGAGCACGCCGCCGACGGCCGGGTTGACGGCGTTGAGCAGGAGCGCCTGCTTGAGGCGCTCCTGCCCGACGATCGCGGTGAAGGGGTACGACGTGCTCAGTTGAGGATGAGCGCCTTTCCGAACGTCGGCTCGGCCTGCGGGATGGGCGCGAAGTGCCAGGTTCCGATCAGCGGGACTGCCGTGTCGCGATTGACCTTGACGTCGATCACCGTGGGGCGGCCGGACGCGAGCGCCGTCTCGAAGGCCGATCCCAGGTCGGACGGGTGGTCGACGGTGAGACCGAGCGCGCCCATCGACTCGGCCATCGCTGCGAAGTCCGGGTTCCAGAACTCGCCGGTCGACTGCTTGATGAAGCTCGTCCCGATCTCGCGGTTGTCCAGGTAGAAGCGCTGCAGGTCGCGGATCACGCCGATCGTGTAGTTGTTGAGGATCACCCAGACGGCCGGGATGCCGTACTCGGTCGCCGTGGCGACCGCACCCGGGAACATCATGAAGCTGCCGTCGCTCGTGACGCACACCGCCGGCTGCTCCGGCCGTGCGAGCTTCAGCCCGAGCACGCCGTACGTGCCGAAGCCCATGCCGGCGAAGCCGCCCGGCGTGAAGACCATCTGCGGCCCGTACGCGTCCCAGTACTGCTCCACCCACGTCTGGTGGTTGCCCGTGTCCGTGATCATCAACGTGTCGTCCGAGGCGGCCGCACGCAGCTCCTTGATCACGCGGCGCGGGTCGATCGGCACGGCGTCCGAGGCCTTCTCCGGCTCGATGAAGTTCGACCACTCCGACTGCCACGCCTCCACCTGCTCGTGCCAGCCGGTGCGCCCGCGCTTCGGCCCGGCCCGCTCCGCCAGCTCGCTGAGCTGCCGCAGCACTTCGCGGATGTCACCCACGATGCCAAGCTCGGTCGGGTAGTTGCGGCCGATCTCCTGCGGGTCGATGTCGACGTGGATCAGGCGGGTGGGCGGGATGTTGTACGTGTAGCCAGGCAGCCACGACGACGTGTGGATGTCGGAGAAGCGGCACCCGAGGGCGAGGATCACGTCCGCGTTGCGCGCGGCCTCCTGCGCCGGGTACTCGCCCCAGCATCCTGCGATGCCGAGGTGGAGCGGGTGCCGGGCGCTGATCGCGCCCTTGCCCATGAAGCTCGAGTAGACGGGAACGTTGACGTGCTCGGCGAAGCGGAGGAGCTCCGCGCTCGCTTCGGAGCAGATGACGCCACCGCCCGCCAGGATCAGCGGCCGGCGCGCACCGAGCAGCAGCTCGAGCGCCTTCGCGACCGCCTCGGGCGAGCCCGGCGTGCGCCAGTTGAGCATCTCCGAGTGCTGCTCGGGACGCGGCACCTCCACGTCGTCCTTCGTCACCCACAGGTCGTACGGGATGTCGATATGGACCGGCCCGGGCCGGCCGCTGCGTGCGAGCTTGAACGCCTTCGGCAGGAACTTGCCGATGTCCTTGACCGAGTGCGCCTGGTAGCTGCGCTTCGTGATCACCTTCGCCATGCTCGGGAAGTCCGCCTGGAAGTGCCGGTACTCCTCCTGCAGCGCGCCGGAGTCGTTCTGCGTCGTGGCGACCTGTCCCGTGATCGCGATCATCGCGGAGGAGTCGTAGAAGGCGTTCGCGATCGCAGCCGTGAGCAGCATCGGCCCGGGGCCGGTCGACGTGTAGACGGGGATCAGCTCGTGGCTGACGCGGTAGTACGCGTCGGCCATGTACCCGGCCCCCGTCTCGATCCGGGGGAAGATCACCTTCAGCTCGTCCTGCCGGTCGTAGACGCTGTCGAGCAGGCCGATGGC
>CAYGLV010000089.1:0-5830 GCA_964351025.1 uncultured Gaiellales bacterium
GGGCAATGGTGACCTGGGTCAGCTCGCCTTCGGCGCCGGTGAGGACGAAGTCCGGCACGTCGTATTCGACGATGTCGCCGGTGGTGTTGAGGACGAGGATGAACGTAGCGTCGAGATCCAGGCCGGACGACGGCGGGAAGTCGGCCGTCAGCTCGATCTCGCCCCCGGGGAACGGGACGCGACCTCGGAACTGCGGGCCGCCGGCAACTTGCCATTCGCCCGCCAGCTCGATCTGCAGGCGGGCGGTGGCGGGGTCATCGACGGCGGCGTCAACGGTGTGTTGCAGGGTTTCCAGCCGGACGTTGTGCATGGCGCCTCCTCGTTAGTGGCTCAGACTCATAGTCTACAACTACATCGTTGTATTGTGGTAGTGTCCGGCCCGTCCCCGTGCAAGGAGCCGATGTGGCACTTCCCCACCCTCTTCCTGAGCCGCTCGTCGAGCTGATCGCCCAGCGTTTCCGCGTGATCGGCGAGCCGATGCGGATCAGGCTGCTCGACCGCCTCTGCGAGGGCGAGGCGAGCGTGCAGGAGCTGACCGAGGCGCTCGGCGCCTCGCAGCAGAACGTCTCCAAGCATCTGGGCCTCCTGCACCAGGCCGGCATCGTCGCCCGGCGGAAGGATCGCAACCACGTCTACTACTCGATCTCGGACGACTCCGCGCTCGGGCTCTGCGAGCAGGTCTGTGGAGGCCTCTCGCAGCAGCTCAGCGGGCTTGCCGAGCTCTTCGAAGGGAGCATTTCATGATCTGTAGCAAACTGAGCCTGCAGCGCGCGCTGTTCGCGCTGGCGGGGACGATGACCATCCTCGCGGCGGCCCTCGCCGCGTTCGTCAGCCCGTGGTTCCTGCTGCTCGCCGTGTTCGTCGGCCTGAACCAGTGGCTCTTCGTCGTCGCCGGCGCCTGCCCGGCGTCGCTTCTGCTGTCCCGTCTCCCGTGCATCGCCGAGGGAAGGCCCTCGTGACCGAGCTGGGGCCGATCGGCAGGCTCGGCGGCTGGACCGCGCGTCACTTCAAGGCCGTCGTGCTCGTGTGGGTGGCGATCGCAGTCGGCTTCGGCGTCTTCGCGCCCCGCGCCGAGCACGCGCTCTCCGGTGCGGGCTGGGAGGCAAGCGGCTCGGAGTCCGTCCAGGCACGCGAGCTCGTGCAGGAACGCTTCGACGGGCAGTCGAGCTTTGCGCTCATGGTCGTCGTCCACGGGCCGGGTGCCCTCGAGCCGGCGCTGACACGGGCGACGGCGATCCTCGAGGCGGATCCGCGCGTGACGAACGTCGCGCCAGCCTCCTTCTCGCTCGACCGCCGCACGGCGATCCTCCAGGCCGGCGCCGCGCGCGACCCGAACGAGATGGTGCGCGCCGCCGACGACCTCAAGGGTAAGCTTGCCGCCGCAGGCGGCGGCGGGGTCACCGTCTCCCTCACGGGCGCGCCCGGCATGTGGTCGGACTTCAACGAGGCCAACATGGCGGCAATGTTGAAGTCGGAGCTGATCTCCTGGCCCGTGACGATGGCGATTCTCGTGCTCGCCTTTGGCTCGCTCGTCGCCGCGGGGCTGCCGCTGATGCTGACGCTGCTCGGCCTGATGGCGGCCGCCGGGTCGCTCTTCCTCACGACCCAGCTCTTCGACGTCTCGATCTGGGCGATGAACTTCGCCCTCATGTTCGCGCTCGCGCTGGGGATCGACTACGCCCTGTTCATCGTCGCGCGCTACCGGGGCGCCCACTTCGGCTCGCAGATCTCCGCCGAGGAGGCGACGGCCGTCACGATGGACACCGCCGGCAAGGCCGTGCTCTTCTCGGGTGCGACGGTGCTGATCTCGCTCTCGGCAGTGATGCTCGTCCCCAGCCCGGCGTTCCGCTCGATGGCGCTCGGGATCATGCTCTCGGTCGTGTTCGTGCTCGCGGCGACGCTGACGCTGCTGCCGGCCGTGCTCGCCCGGCTCGGCGACCGCGTCGATCGGCTCGCCCTGCCGTGGGTGCATTCCGGCGAGCACCGCTCACCCCTTTTCGCCCGCTGGGCCGAGCTGCTCTGGCGGCGGCCCGTCGTGTTCGGCGTGGCCTCGGTCGCGATCCTCGTCGTCCTCGCCCTGCCGGTGCTCGGCCTGAAGACGGGGATGCCGTCGATCAAGGTCGTGCCGGAGAGCGACTCCTCGCGCGTCGGCTACACGCAGGTGCAGGCCGCGTTCGGACCGGGCGCGCCGGGCACGCTGCAGGTGGTCGCGCCGGCGGCCGAGCAGGATGCGGTCGAGGCGACCCTCGCAACCGACGCGGGGATCGCCGCCGTCCATCCTGCGGTTGCCTCCGGCGGCTCCGTGCTCCTCCAGGCCGTCCCCAAGCAGGATCCCTCGGACGAAGCCGTCGGGCAGACGATCGACCGCCTGCGCAGCACGCTGCCCGCGGGCGCGCTCGTCGGCGGGGCGGTGGCCGAGAACCACGACCTCGAGGCCGCGCTCGCTGCGAAGACACCGCTCGTCTTTGGCGTCGTCCTCGTGCTCGGGTTTCTGCTGCTGCTCGTCGCGCTCCAGGCGCCGCTGATCGCCGCCGCGGGGGTCGTCACGAACCTCCTCGCCACCGGCGCCGCGTTCGGCGTCGCGAAGCTGATCTTCCAGAACGGCCACGGCGCCGGACTGCTGGGCTTCGAGTCGCAGGGGTTCCTCGACGCCTGGGGCCCGGTGTTCTTCTTCGCGATGATCTTCGCGATCTCGATGGACTACACGGTCTTCCTGCTGGCGTCGGCGAAGGAGCACTGGGACCGCACGGGAGATGCGCGGGAAGCGGCGATCAACGGTGTCGCCCACTCCGGGCGGACGATCTTCGCCGCGGCGGGCGTGATGGTGGCGATCTTCTTCACCTTCGCTCTGTCGGGGCCGCTGCCGCCGAAGGAGATGGGCGTGATCCTCGGGATCGCAGTCCTCCTCGACGCGGCGCTCATCCGGCTCGTCTTGATGCCCGTGCTGCTGAGACTGCTCGGTCCGGCGGCGTGGGCCTTGCCGCGCTGGCTCGACCGCCTGCTTCCCGACGTGCGCTTCGGGCACTCGCCGTAACCGTCGCGTGAGGGCGAGGAGACACTGAGCGGAGCACTCCTCGCCCTCCCCCTCGGCCTCGCGATCGGGCTCCTCCTGGGCCTCGTCGGCGGCGGCGGCTCGGTGCTCGCCGTTCCGGTGCTGGTCTACCTGGTCGGCGAGTCCGTCCAGGACGCCACGACCGAGTCGCTGCTGATCGTCGGGCTGACTGCATACGTCGGCGCGCTCGCCCACGCGCGCTCGGGGCGCGTGGACGCGCGTGTCGGGCTCGCCTTCGGCGCGACGACGGCGCTCGGCGCGCTCGCCGGCACGGCACTGAACCGTGCGGCCAGCGGCGGTGCGATCCTCTCGCTGTTCTCCGTCGTCCTGCTCGTCGCTGCGTACGCGATGTTTCGCGGGCGACCGCACACGGGCGGGCGTCGCCGCGGGCCGGCGCTGATCGCGGTGGCGGGAACCGGGGTCGGCGTGCTGACCGGCTTCTTCGGCGTCGGCGGGGGCTTTGCCATCGTGCCCGCTCTGACCCTCCTGCTCGGCCTCTCGCTGCCGCTCGCGATCGGCACTTCGCTGCTCGTGATCGGCCTGACGAGCACCGTCGCCTTCACGGCGCACGTCGCGACAGGAGGCGTCGATCTCGGTATTGCGCTGCCGTTCGCGGCAACGGCGATCGCCGGGGCGCTGCTGGGAACACGGCTCGGAGCCCGCGTCTCGAGCGCGAAGCTGACGGTCGGCTTTGCCGTCCTGCTCGTCGCGGTCGCCGTCCTGCTGCTCGTGGAGCAGCTCGTCTAGCGGCGGCGGAGCGCGATCCCGGTCAGGATCTCGCGGACGATCCGGTCGGCGACGAGCGCGGTGAGGTCGGCCGTGCCGATCGCCGAAGGCAGCACCTCGACGACGTCCGCCCCCACGACGTCGACGCCCGCCGCCACCGTCCGGCAGGCCCAGAGCAGGTCGGCGGAGGTCATCCCGCCCGGCTCGGGCGTTCCCGTGCCCGGCGCGAACGCGGGGTCGAGCACATCCACGTCCACCGTGAGGAAGGTAGGCCCGCCGGACACCACCGCGAGCGTCTGCCGGACGATCTCCTCGATCCCCTGGGCGCGCACGTCGTGCATGAAGAAGGCCGTGATCCCCTGCTCCGCCTGCCACGCGAACTCCGTCTCGCCCGGCCAGTACCCACGGAGCCCGATCTGGACGTAACGGCGCGGATCCACGAGCCCGTCGCGGACGAGTCGGTACATCGGCGTCCCGTGCGAGTGCTCGACGCCGAAGACCTCGGTGCCCGTGTCGGTATGCGTGTCGAAGTGTACGAGTCCCACGGGGCCGTGGCGGGTGGCGACGGCCCGGATGTCCGGCTCCGTGATCGAATGGTCGCCGCCGAGCACGACCGGGATGGCACCGGCCGCGATGACCTGCCCGACGATCTCCTCGATCGCCGTGTGCGAGCGGACCGGATCGGCCGGAACCACCGGCGCATCGCCAAAGTCCACGACTCGAAGCTCCGCGAACGCGTCGAGCTTCGCCTCCAGGTGCGGCCCCGACGGGCAGGAGGCCGCCCTGATCGCGCGCGGCCCAAACCGTGTCCCGGGCCGGTCGGAGACCAGGTCGTCGGTGGGCGCGCCCACGACTGCGACATCCACGCCGGCCAGCTCGGCGGGATTCTCCGTGTACGGCATGCCCGCGTACGTGAGCAGGCCGGCATAGTCCGGCTTCTCGGGCAGGCCAAGCTGCCGCCAGCGCTCGAGCGGGTCGATCACGGCGCGATCCTACCCTCGGAGGCCGCGCTCGAGCCACTCGCGGACCAGGGCGACCCTGACCGGTCCGAGCTCCTCGCCGAGCGTTGCGGCGGCAAGCTCGCTCGCCTCGCGGACGATCCGCTCCCGCTCGGTCTCGAGCGCCGAACGGGCGACGAGCACGGCTGCACGGGCACGGCTCGCCCACTCGAACAGACCGTCGAGCCCGGGCGCAGGGTCGAGGCCGCCGCCGTGCGAGAGCCGCGACGAGGCGCGGAGGCCGGCGGCGAGACCTCGCGCTTCCTCTTCCAGGCGCGGCAACTCGGCCGCAAGCCGCTCCTCCTCTGAGGCGAGCGACGCCAGGCGGGCGTGCACGCGGCCGAGCACGCCCTCCGCCGCCTCGACGTCGTCTCGCGCGTGTGCGGCCGCCCGCCGGGCGGCCGCGAGCCGTTCCTCGTCCGGCCGGCGCCCGGCCTCCAGGTTCGCGAGCGCCCGCTCCGCTCCGACAAGCGCCTCCCGCAGACGGACGAGATCGCCCTGCGCTCCCACGAGAGCCTCGTCGAGGTGCGCCCGCTCCGCCGGCAGCTTCTCGCGGAAGACGCGGATCGCGGCGGTACCGTCGCGCACGTCGGACGCGCCCACCTCGAACGCCGCGAGCTCGCCGAGCTCGCGCGCGATGCGCTCGTCCCGTTCCTCGAGCTCGCGGGCGGCGGCGAGAAGCGCTTCGGCGCGGACGTCGGCCATGAGAGGCGCCGAGCGGAATCGAACCGCTGTGCGAGGCTTTGCAGGCCTCTGCCTAACCACTCGGCCACGGCGCCGCGACGACCATCGTAGCCGTCCTCCCTGCGCCGTACCCTGAGAGTCGTGAGCCCTCCGGCCCCGGTCTCCGAGCCCTACGCCGAGCCATGCCTGCGCTGCGGCGCGGCGATGGACTGGCGCCACCAGACCTGGCAGTGCCCGCGCTGCCGCTTCAAGCTCGGCTGCTGCGAGGGCGAGTCCCCGGAGGCGTGCACGCCACCGGCGGCGGCGTAGACTCGGCTCGTGGCGTCATTCCCGACCGGCACCGTCACGTTTCTCTTCTCCGACATCGAGG
>CAYGLV010000090.1:0-5689 GCA_964351025.1 uncultured Gaiellales bacterium
GCGGCGATCGTCTTCATCCAGGAGGGGCAGCGGAAGATCCCGATCCAGTACGCGAAGCGGATGGTGGGCCGGCGGATGACGACGGGCGGCTCGACGTACATGCCGCTGCGCGTGAACATGGCCGGGGTCATTCCGATCATCTTCGCCGCCGCCGTGATGGCCTTCCCGCCGACGATCGGGCAGTACTTCCCACAGACGCAGGGCTTCGTCAACGAGCACTTCACGCCGAGCGGGCTCGGCTACATGCTGATGCAGGGCGTGCTGATCGTCATCTTCACGTACTTCTACACCGCGGTCCAGTTCAACCCGGTCGACCAGGCCGACAACCTGCGCAAGTACGGCGGCTACATCCCCGGGATCCGGCCGGGCCCGCCGACGGCGCAATACCTCGACCGCGTGCTGACGCGGTTGACGCTGCCCGGCGCGGTCTACCTCGCCGTGGTCGCGACGCTGCCGTCGATCTTCATCGCCTACGGCGGCTTCTCGCAGGCGAGCGCGGCGGCTCTCGGCGGCACCTCGGTGCTGATCGCCGTCGGCGTCGCGCTCGACACGATGCGCCAGATGGAGTCGCAGATGATGATGCGCTCCTACGAGGGCTTCCTGAAGTAGGGGGCCGCGCCGCGTGAACATCCTGATTCTCGGCCCGCAGGGCTCCGGCAAAGGCACGCAGGCCAGGCGAATCGCGGACGAGTACGGCGTCGCGCACGTCTCCACGGGCGACATGTTCCGGGCCGCAATCGCGGCCGGCACGCCGCTCGGGCTCCAGGTGCAGCCGATCCTCGAGTCGGGGCAACTCGTCCCCGACGACCTGACGATCGAGCTCATCCAGGCGCGTTTGCAGGAGGAGGACGCCCTCGCCGGGTTCGTTCTCGACGGCTTTCCGCGCACGCTGGCCCAGGCGGGGGCGCTCGACTCGATGCTCGCCGCGATCGGTCGCGAGCTCGACGTCGTGCTCGAGCTGCTGATCGCCGAGGAGATCTGCATCGAGCGGATGCGTGGACGCGCGCGCGAGGAGGGCCGCGCCGATGACACGCCCGACGTGATCGCGGCCCGGCTCGAGGTCTACGCGCGCGAGACGGTGCCCGTCGTCGAGCGCTACCGCGCGACCGGCCGACTGGTCGGGATCCGCGCCGAGCGTCTGCCGGACGAGGTCTTCGCCGAGATCCAGAACACGCTCGAGCAGGTCGAGGAGCGCAGTTGATCGTCCGCAAGTCGGCCGCCGAGATCGAGAAGATGGCGCGCTCGGGTCGGCTCGTCGCCGAGACGATCCGGCACGTCGGCGAGCACCTGCGGCCCGGGGTGCCGACCGCCGAGCTCGACGCCCTCGCCGAGGAGTTCATCCTCGCCGGTGGCGGCGTTCCCACCTCGAAGGGCTACCGCGGCTACCCGGCGGCGATCTGCATCTCGCCGAACGAGATGGTCGTGCACGGCATACCCGGCCCGTACGTGGTCAGCGACGGCGATCTCGTCACCGTCGATGTTGGGGTCACGCTCGACGGCTACATCGCCGACAGCGCTTTTACCTTCGGCGTGGGCGAGGTTGCTGCCGACGCGCAGCGGCTGCTCGACGTCGGTCGCGAGGCGCTCGCTGCGGGGATCGCCCAAGCGGTGCTGGGAAACCGCGTCGGCGACATCTCGCACGCGGTGCAGCAGGTGGTCGAGGCCGCCGGCTTCTCCGTCGTCCGCAGCCTTGTCGGCCACGGTGTCGGTCGCTCATACCACGAGGACCCGCACATCCCGAACTTCGGTGAGCAGGGGCGCGGCCCGCAGCTCTCGGAGGGGATGACGATCGCAATCGAGCCGATGATCACCGCGGGCGGGCCTGACGTCTACGTGCACGACGACGACTGGTCGATCTTGACGACCGACGGCTCGCTGTCGTGCCACTTCGAGCACACCGTTGCGGTTACGGAGGCAGGGCCACGGATCCTGACGATCGCGGAGGACCGGGTCGAGGCGGGTCTGCTACGATGAGCGGCCGCTGCGGAGCAGTGCGCTCGGCCGTGGCAACCAATCAAACCACCCGCGTATACGAGCGCGGTTTTTGCACGAGGAAAGGTGCCGGACAAGGAAGAGAAGATCGAGGTCGAGGGCGAGATCGTCGAAGCGCTTCCCTCCACGATGTTCCGGGTGCAGCTCGACGGGGGCCACAACGTGCTCGCCACGATCTCGGGGAAGATGCGCAAGCACTACATCCGCCTCAACCCCGGCGATCGGGTGAAGGTCGAGCTCTCGCCCTACGACCTGACCCGCGGCCGCATCATCTTCCGACTCCGCTGAGGAGACCATGAAAGTTCGTCCGTCCGTCAAGCCGATGTGTGAGCGCTGCCGCGTGATCAAGCGGCACGGGCGCACCATGGTGATCTGCACGAACCCCCGGCACAAGCAAAGGCAGGGCTGAATTGGCGCGAATCGCTGGAGTGAACCTGCCGAACCAGAAGCGTCTGGAAGTCGGCTTGACCTACATCTACGGCATCGGGCAGCCGGCTGCGCGCCAGATCTGCGCCGCGCTCGGCCTCTCCGCCGACACCAAGATTCGCGACCTCACCGACGAGGAGATCACGAAGCTCCGCGCGCACATCGACACGCTTCAGGTCGAGGGTGACCTGCGGCGTGAGCGCTCGCAGGCGATCAAGCGCCTGTCCGAGATCGGCTGCTATCGCGGTGTGCGCCACCGTCGTGGGCTTCCGGTGAACGGGCAGCGGACGAAGACGAACGCGCGCACACGCAAGGGCCCGAAGAAGACCGTCGGCCGCGGGAAGAAGGCGAAGTAATGGCGCCTCCTCGCAAGCCGGCGGCCAGAGGTCGCGTGCGTCGCCGCGTCAAGAAGAACATCGCGATCGGCCAGGCGCACATCAAGACGTCGTTCAACAACACGATCGTCGCCCTGACCGACAAGGAGGGCAACGTGATCGCGTGGGAGTCGGCCGGGTCCGCGGGCTTCAAGGGCTCGCGCAAGTCGACGCCGTTCGCCGCGCAGGTCACCGCCGACTCGTGCGCCCGCAAGGGCATGGAGCACGGCCTGCAGAAGGTCGAGGTCTTCGTCAAAGGCCCCGGCTCGGGCCGCGAGACCGCGATCCGCTCGCTGCAGGCGGCCGGGCTCGAGATCATCGGCGTCAAAGACGTCTCGCCCCAGGCCCACAACGGCGTGCGCCAGCGCAAGCGGAGGCGTGTCTAGTGGCTCTCCTGGCAACAGTTAGAGCGCCTCTGACGCGCGACCCGCGGCGCATTGCGTCGTCCTCAGCCGCGCCCGGGCTTGCTAGCCCGTCCGCGGCCTGCGTCCTAGCACTGCTTGCGTCTCACACGCCAGAGACGCGAAACCGTCACCAGGAGAGCCACTAGTGGCCCGCGATCTCGGCCCCAAGTGCCGCCTTTGCCGCCGTGAGGGGATGAAGCTCTTCCTCAAGGGTGAGCGCTGCCTGACGGAGAAGTGCGCAATCGAGCGCCGCAGCTACCCGCCGGGTGAGCATGGCCGCGGCCGCATCAAGCAGAGCGAGTACCTGCTGCAGCTCCGCGAGAAGCAGAAGGCACGCCGCTTCTACGGCCTGTTGGAGAAGCAGTTCCGCAACACGTACGAGAAGGCGGCCAAGGGCTCGGGCATCACCGGCGAGACACTGCTGCGGATGCTCGAGACGAGGCTCGACAACGTCGTCTGTCGGCTCGGCTTCGCGGGCTCGCGCGCCCAGGCTCGCCAGTTCGTCCGTCATGGGCACTTCCACGTCAACGGGCGCCGGGTCAACATCCCGAGCTACAGCGTCAAGCCCAACGACATCATCACCATGAAGCCGGGCAGCCCGGCCGAGCCTGCGATCCGGGACGCCACTGACCTCACTGCCTCGGTCGCTCCCTGGCTCCAGGCCGACCACGAGGGCCTCACCGGCAAGGTGCTGAAGTGGCCCGAGCGCGCGGAGATCGACACGCCCGTTCAGGAATCGCTCATCGTCGAGCTCTACTCGAAGTAACGAAAGGATCGGATTTGGCTACTCGCACGAGTTTGATGGACTTCCAGGTGCCGAAGATCGTCCACGAGGACGTGACCGAGAACCGGGGCGTTTTCGCGATCGAGCCGCTCGACCGGGGCTTCGGCTACACGTTCGGGAACTCGCTGCGCCGCGTGCTGCTCTCGTCGCTCGAGGGCGCCGCCGTCACGGCCGTCAAGATCGAGGGCGTCGCGCACGAGTTCACGACATTGCCGGGCGTTCGCGAGGACGTGACCGACATCATCCTCAACCTCAAGAACCTGATCTGCCGGCTCCACGGCGAGTCGCCCGAGATCGAGGTGCACATCGCCAAGAAGGGGGCGGGCCTCATCACCGCCGCTGATGTCGAAGCGCCGGCCGACCTCGAGATCCTCAACCCCGAGCTCGAGCTCGCGCACTTGTCAGACAAGGGCAAGCTCGAGATGACGCTGACGATCGGGCGCGGGCGCGGCTATGTTCCGGCCGAGCTCAACCGCGGGCCGGAGACGACCATCGGAGTGATCCCGATCGATTCGATCTTCTCGCCGGTACGGCGCGTCTCCTACGACGTCGAGGCCGCCCGCGTCGGGCAGCGCACCGACTTCGACAAGCTCGTCCTCGACGTGACGACCGACGGCTCGGTCGAGCCGCGCGACGCGATCGCCGAGGCAGCCGAGATCCTGATCCGCCAGCTCGCCATCTTCACCGACCTCGACAGGATGGAGGGCTTCGGCGAGACAGCCGGAGAGACCGCCGCCGGTGAGGCGCCGACCGCGCACGGGATGGAGAACTTCCCGATCGAGGAGCTCGAGCTCGGCGTCCGCTCGTACAACTGCTTGAAGCGTGTGGGCATCGAGACGATCGGTGACTTGATCTCGAAGAGCGAGGACGAGCTGGCGTCGATCCCGAACTTCGGCAAGAAGTCGATCGAGGAAGTCAAGGAGACGCTTGCCACCCACGGCCTCACCCTCCGGGGCGAGGAATAGGAGGCACGACGGGGTGCGGCACCAGCGCGCAGGCAAGAAGCTCGGGCGCGATTCGAGCCATCGCAAGGCGCTCTACTCGAACCTCACCGGCGCGCTGATCGCGCACGGGCGGATCGAGACGACCGAGGCGAAGGCCAAGGCCGTCAAGCCGTTCGCGGAGAAGATGATCACGCTCGGCAAGCGCGGCGACCTCGCCGCGCGCCGGCAGGCGCTCGCGCAGCTGCGCTCGCAGGATGTCGTCCACCGGCTCTTCGCCGACGTGGCGCCGCGCTTCGCGGAGCGGCCGGGCGGCTACACGCGGATCGTCAAGCTCGGGCCGCGCCAGGGCGACGCGGCCGACATGGTCTTCCTCGAGCTCATAGACCACACGCCCTGACGTCCCTGTCCGGCGGGCTCCGGCCGGGCAGCGCCCGGCTCCGCCCGCCGACGCGCCAGGAATGTCAGGGCACGCCGGTCTTGCTCGGGCGCCGCAGGGTCAGCGGCGGATCTAGGCTTTCGGCGTGAGCCTGCTCGTCGCGATCCTGCTTGCCATCTTCGTGCTCCCGTCGCCGTGGGGCGTTGTGGTGGTCGCGGCCGCGGGCCTGCTCGAGGTGGGCGAGACCTACCTCGGATTCCGCTGGTCGCGGCGCGGGCGGGCCGCCGTCGGCGTCGAGGCGCTGATCGGCAAGACGGGCGTTGCGGCCACCGACCTCCGGCCCCAGGGTCAGGTGAAGGTGGACGGCGAGCTCTGGGCCGCGCGCTGCC
>CAYGLV010000091.1:0-5596 GCA_964351025.1 uncultured Gaiellales bacterium
TGCCCCCGCTACTCGACAAAGGCCCCGGCGACGGGGCCTTTGGTCACTCTACGGGCCAGAGGGCGACCGTTCGTCCGTGGCACGAAGAGCGGCGCGCGAGCGGCCTAGCCTTGTCGCTGCCGCGCCGGCTGCCGGCTACGGCGTGTGGCGCGGATGGCGCGATCGGAGAAGGGAGCAAGCGTCGCGCCCTGGATGAGCACGGAGGCTGCCGTCGCGCTGAGCACGATGGCTGCGACGCGATCGGCGTCGTCGAAGGCCTCGAGCGCAGGAAACCCGGCCAGCAGGAGGGGAACCGCCCCCTTGAGACCACCCCAGGAGACGATCGAGCGCTCACCCGGGTTCAGCGGGGCCTTGAACAGCGCGGCCGTGACAACCAGCGGACGGACGAGAAGGACCGTCACGAGCGTGAGCAGGAGGCCGTAGACGAGCTCCTCGGCACCGACGAGTGGCGCGAAGAGCGCGCCGAGCACACCGAACAGGAGCGGCTCGGCGGCGGCCGAGAGCGCCTCCGGGAGCGGCAGCTGATCGGGACTCTGCAGCTTCTGCCACTGGTCGCTGATGAGCAGCGCGGCGAGGTAGACGGCGAGGAAGCCACTGCCGTGCAGCGCGGCGGTCGTCGCTCCGACGACGATCGCGCCGAGCATGAAGGCGACGGAGCGGAACTCGTGGTCGAGGAAGCGAAGGTTCGTCAGTCCGATGCGCAGCCCGAGCCCACCGAGGACGCCTCCCGCGAGGCCGATCCCGAGCTCCAGCCCCAGCTTGCCGGCCGATTCGGCAAAGGACGCGCCGTGCGCGCCGAGCGCGGCGATCGCGACGACCATCATCGAGATCGCCACCGGGTCGTTGAAGCCGGACTCTCCCTCGAGGATCGTCCGAGCGCGCCGTGCTTCGGATCGCCCGCGCATGACCGAGTACACGGCGGCCGGATCGGTCGGGGCAAGCGCGACGCCGACGAGCAGAGCGACGTCCCAGTCGAGACCGATCAGGCGCCCCGTCCCGGCCAGCGCGGCCGCCGTCAGGGCCGTTCCGGGCAGGCCGAGCAGCAGGATCGGTCGCGCCTGCGAGCGCCAGGCCGTGAACCCGGTCGCGAGACCGCCCTGGAAGAGAATGATGTAGAGGGCGATCACCCCGACCTGCTCGATGCCGTCGATCGAGACGTTGAACGGGTGCACGCCGATGCGGCCGGCGATCACGCCCACGAACAGGAAGGCCGCAGGTCCGGGGACCCGGATGCGCGCGGCCAGCGGAGCCGCCGCCAGAGCTACCAGGAGCAGGGCGGTCGATTCCGCGAGCGCGGGAAAGAAGTCAGCGAGGGCGTGCATGAGTAATTGCCGACCAGTCTTCCCGGCGCACCGGGGGCCACGCTACCACGAGACACCGTCGGCGCGAGGCAGTGGCCGAGACGACCGCGCTTCGAGCCGTCGTCTCCGAAGGTGCCGGCATCCGTTCGGTGCGCGAGCCGCTGGACATGCCAGACGCCGGCAAGTGGATCCAGCTGCCCTTCCAGGCGACCCTGACCGCGGCAACCGCGCTCTTCTCGAACCGTCTACCGCCGCCCAACCTGTCGAGTGTCGTCGCGCGGATCAGGCCCCGGCCCGTGCTTCTGATCGCGCGACCGCAGGGCGACGGCGAGGAGCTGAACACGGTCTACGCGACCGCCGGTGGTGCAACGGCGACGCTCTGGCAGATCCCGGAAAGCGGTCACACGGGCGGGCTCGCCGCGCGTCCGAGGCAGTACGAGGAGCGCGTGATCACCTTCTTCGATCGTGCCCTGCTCGAGTCCGCGCGGGAGCCCGGTTAGGTCGAAAGACGTCTTGAACGGCGCTGCGTGCTGGCGTAGGGTCTCCGCCGTGACCGAGAGGCTCGCTCGCGCGTGTGCGCGCCGCCCGCTACGGACGCTCTCGCTCTGGGCGCTCGCCATCGTGGTCGCGGTGGTCGCCGCGGCAGCGCTCCTGCCGGGCCGGCTGACGACCGACGCCCGTGTCACGAGCAACGCCGAGTCGGTGCGGGCCAACGCCCTGCTCGACGAGCGGCTGCCGCAGCACGAGCTCACGACAGAGCTCGTGATCGTGCGCTCCGACCGCTACACGGTGGACGACGCCGCGTTCCGCGCGGAGGTCGAGCGGCTCTACGCGACAGGTGAGAGGACCGGTGCGATCGAGCACGCGGTCGGCTACCACCGCGACGGCGTCGAGACACTCGTCTCGCCCGACCGGCACGCCACGTTGATCGCGATCCGGCTCGCCTACCCGGAGACAAAGAGTCTCGAGCACGTCACCGCGGCGCTGGGAGAGTTGACCGGCCAGGGGGAGTTCGAGGTCGGCATGACCGGCGTGCACATTCTCGAGCACGACTTCAGCGAGGTCTCCCAGCACGATCTCGAGGCGGGCGAGCTGCGCTACGGCCTGCCGGCGGCGCTCGTCATCCTCGTGCTCGTCTTCGGCGCTCTCGTCGCGGCCTCGCTGCCGCTCCTGCTCGCCTTCGTCTCGATCGTCGTCGGGCTCGGGCTGACGGCTCTCGTGGCCTCCGGCTTCGAGCTGTCGATCTTCGTCGTGAACATGCTCACGGGGATGGGGCTCGCGCTCGGGATCGACTACGCGCTCTTCGTCGTCTCGCGCTTCCGGGAGGAGCGGGTCGCCGGCCGCGACAAGCTCGATGCGATCGCCGCCGCCGGCGCGACCGCGAGCCGGGCGGTGCTCTTCTCGGGCTCCGCCTTCGTGCTCGCGATGGCCGGCCTGCTGATGGTCCAGACGACGATCATGCGCAGCCTGGCCATCGGAGCGCTGCTCGTCGCGGTCGTCTCCGTCGTCGCCGCCTTGACGCTCCTGCCGGCCGTGCTGAGCCTGCTCGGCGACCGCGTCGGCGCGTTGCGGGTGCCGCTCGTCGGGCGCGGAACGGCCCAGGAAAGCCGTTTCTGGACGGCGATCGTGAGCCGTGTCGTCCGCCGTCCCGCCGTCAGCCTGCTCGCTGCAGTCGCTGTGCTCCTGGCCGCGGCCTCACCGGTGCTGGGGATGAAGATCGGCGCCGCCGGAATCAGCACGCTGCCCGATCGGCTGCTCTCCAAGCAGGGCTACAAGATGCTCGAGCGCTCCTTCCCGAGCGCGGGCGCCCAGCCGGCCTGGATTGTCGTCGACGGCGACGCGTCCTCGGCAGCCGTCCAGGGGGCGATCGCGCGCCTGCAGGAGGCGCTCGCCCGCGACGGGCGCTTCGGCGCGCCTGACCTGCAGACGGCGCCGGGCGGTGACCTCGTCCTGCTCAGCGTTCCCGTCTCCGCGGACGCGCTCTCCGAGCGCGCGATCTCGGCTGTCGAACGCCTGCGGGGCGAGCTGATCCCGGCGGCCTTCGCCGGGTCAGGCGCCCACGCTCTCGTTGCCGGCGCGACCGCAGAGAACATGGACTACTTCGCGGTGATGGACTTCTGGCTGCCGATCGTCATCGTCTTCGTGCTCGGGCTGAGCCTGCTCCTGCTCACCGTCGCCTTCCGCTCGGTGGTCATCGCCGCGACCGCGATCGTCCTCAACCTCCTGTCGGTCGGCGCCGCCTACGGGCTCATGGTCGCCGTCTTCCAGGAGGGGATCGGGGCGCGCCTGCTGGGATTCCGGCAGATGGACATCGTCGAGGCCTGGGTGCCGCTCTTCCTCTTCGCCGTCCTCTTCGGGCTCTCGATGGACTACCAGGTGTTCCTGCTCAGTCGCATCCGCGAGCGCTACTCGCGCACGCGCGACACGACCGACGCGGTCACGTTCGGCATCGCCTCGACGGGGAGGATCATCACGGGTGCCGCGCTGATCATCGTCGCCGTTTTCCTCGGCTTCGCCGCCGGCGAGCTTGTGATGTTCCAGCAGATGGGCTTCGGGATCGCGATCGCGCTGCTCGTGGACGCGACGATCGTGCGCTCCGTGCTCGTGCCGGCGGCGATGCAGCTGCTCGGCGAGCGCAACTGGTACCTGCCGGCCTGGCTCGAGTGGCTGCCGCACGTCGAGGTCGAAGGGCATGCGGTGGAAGCGCCCGCCTCCGAGCCGCAGTAGCGGCTTGCGCCGCGGTCCCCGATCGGCCAAGGTGGAGCCGTGATCATCAGAACGGTGCGGGAGCGGGTGCGCGAGGGCCACGAGGTCGAGTACGAGACGCTGCTCCGCGAGGCGGCCGCGAGCCTGCTCGCCGGCAGCCCCGGGCTCATGTTCTTCTACCTCTGCCGGCCCACGGGGGGAAACCCCGGGGAGTTCGGGGTCGTCTCGATCTGGCGCGACGTCGAATCGCTCCAGGCATTCGCCGGCAAGCGCTGGCGTGAGTCTGTGCTCACACCGGAGCTTGCCGCGCTCGTCGCCGAGTCGCGTGTCGAGCACCTCGAGGTGCTCGAGCGGCCCAAGACGTAGGGGGAGCTGCGCCGCCTAGTTGAGCGACGGATCCGGCGGCATCCCCGCGAGGATCGCGTAGTGGCCGCCCTTGCGGCGCAGGATGTCGCTCCACAGCTCGGCCGTCGGCGCGAAGACGTCGTCCGGCAGAGCAGGCTCCACGATCCACGACGACTCGTCCAGCTCCGCCTCCAGCTGACCCGCCGTCCAGCCTGCATACCCGGCGAACACGCGTGCACGCCGAGTGTCGCCGTGCAGCTCGTGGTCGGTCTCGGCCGGGAGGAAGCCGACGTCCCCGACGACGATCAGCGGAGCTGCCGCGGGGTCGTCGAACTCCGCCAGAACGACGACCGCGGAGGGCTGCACCGGCCCGCCGACGTGGACAACGTCGCCTTCCTCCACGAGCTCGGAGAGGGGCGGGACGGCCTCGGCGACCTCGGTCTCGGACGGGCGGTTGAGAACGACGCCGAGCGCTCCGTCCTCGCCGTGCTCGGCTATCAGGACGACGGTGCGCCGGAAGTTCGGGTCGAGCAACGACGGCGAGGCGACGAGCAGATGACCATGGAGCGACTCCATCGCCTTGAATCATGCCCGTTCCGAGAATATCGATCCCGTTCGATACAGTATCCGGGATGCGAAACGTGCTCAGCATGATCGAGAGCTGCTGCGTCCCGGTTGCCTCGCAGCTCTCCGAGGACGAGGCCCTGGAGCTCGAGCGGCTGCTGCGGGCACTCGCCGACCGGCATCGCGTGAAGATCGTCTCCATGCTCGCGCAGGCGGGGCCGGGCGCGATCTGCGTCTGCGATTTCGTGCCGTCGCTCGGGCTCGCGCAGCCGACCGTCTCGTATCACCTGAAGCAGCTCGTCGACGCGGGCCTGCTCGCGCGGGAGCGGCGCGGGACGTTCGCGTACTACAGCCTGGTCCCGGGCGCGCTCGCGCGCGTGCGCGAGCTCTTCGCCGAGCCCACCGGGCTCGCGGCGGCAGGCTAGGATCGCCGTATGAATCGCGAGATCCGCCTCGCCGCACGGCCGCAGGGCCTGCCCCGTGAAAGCGACTTCGAACTCGCGGAGACCCCGGTGCCCGAGCCGGCCGAGGGCGAGGCGCTGATCCGCAACGCGTTCATCTCGGTCGATCCGTACATGCGCGGCCGGATGAACGACGTCCGCTCCTACGTGCCGCCGTTCGTGCTCGGCGAGCCGCTCTCCGGAGGTGCCGTGGGCCAGGTGGTCGAGTCGCGACTCGAC
>CAYGLV010000092.1:0-5541 GCA_964351025.1 uncultured Gaiellales bacterium
GCCCTCGTCCTGCCCCCGTCGGCCCCGCTGCCCGTCGTTGCCGCGCCGCGGGTGGAGGAGCCCTCGGCCCAGAAGGTGCCGCTCCTGAAGCGCGAGCTCTCGTTCAAGCGCAAGCCCCGCGCGCCGAAGGAGCCGAAGGCGGAACGGAAGCCCAAGCACAAGCCCGAGCAACGGGCGAAGCAGGAGAAGCCGTCGCTGCTGAAGCGCGAGCTCTCGTTCAAGCGGAAGCCACGCCCGGCGGCCGAGCCGAAACAGGCACGACCGAAGGAGAAGAAGAAGCCGCTGCTGAAGCGCGAGCTCTCCTTCAAGCGCAAGCCGCGTGCCGAGCGCGCACCGAAGACCGTGCGGCCCTCCCGGTCGAAGCGGGAGCGCGGCGTCTCGAAGGAGAAGCGTCTCGTCGGCCTCAAGATCGGTGCCTCGCAGATCGCCGCCGCCCGCGTCGCGAACAACGGCTCGATCGAGCTGCTGGAGATCGTGCGCGCACCGCTCGATCCCGGGATCGTCGTCGGCGGGGAGCTGCGCGACCCGGAGGCGCTCGCCGTCGCACTCCGCGACTTCTTCCACCGCTACAAGCTGCCGAAGAAGAGCGTCCGGCTCGGCGTCGCCAACAACCGCATCGGTGTGCGCACGTTCGACATCGGGGGGATCGACGACCCGAAGCAGCTGGAGAACGCGATTCGCTTCCGCGCCCAGGAGGTGCTGCCGATCCCGCTCGAGGAGGCGGTCCTCGACTACCAGATCCTGAGCGAGACGGCCCGACCGGACGGCAGCACGAGCCGGCGCATTCTCCTCGTGGTCGCCTACCGCGACCTGGTTGATCGCTACGTGGGGGCCTGCCGCAAGGCCGGCATCAATCTCGTCGGGATCGACCTCGAGGCATTTGCCCTGCTGCGCGCGCTTGCGCAGCCGCTCGACCCGGCCGCGGCCGGCGGCGAGCGGGCCGCCTTCGTCGCCGTCTCTGTCGGCTACGACCGTTCGACGTTTGCCGTCTCCGACGGACGCGTGTGCGAGTTCACGCGCGTGCTCGAGTGGGGAGGCTACTCGCTCGATGTCGGGATCGCCCGCGCGCTCGACCTGACGCCGATCGAGGCCGAGGAGATCAAGCTCGCACTGTCGCTTGCCGCGCCCGGGGCTCTGCCGGAGGGTCTCTCCGGCGAGCAGGCGGCGGCGGCGCAGGAGGCCGTGCAGCGGCAACTCCAGGCGTTCGCGCGCGAGCTCGTATCCTCGCTCCAGTTCTACCAGTCGCAGCCCGGCTCGCTCTCGATCGGCGAGCTCGTCCTCACAGGCGGCACCGCCCAGATGCCCGGCCTTGCGGCCGAGCTCGAGCGGCTGATCGGAGTGCCGGTCCGAATCGGTGACCCGCTCGGTCGCCTGAAGGTGTCGAAGAAGGTCAGGGACCGCGAGCAGGCAGGCTCGTTCGCGGTCGCGATCGGCCTGGGGATCGAGGACTAGGCTGATGCGCGCCGTCAACCTGCTCCCGCGCGACGAGCCGAGACAGAGCTTCGGTGGCCACACGACGCGCGTCGCCGTCGGCGGCACCGTCGGCTTCGTGCTCGTGTCCGTGCTGCTTGCGGCGAGCATGATCTCGGCCAGCGGCTCGGTCTCGGACAAGCAGAGCGAGCTCGACGGCGTCCGCTCGTCGCTCGCGGCGGTGCCGCGTCCGGACGAGGCCGACTCGGCCGTGGAGGCCCAGCTCTCGAGCGAGAAGTCGCAGCGCATCGGGGCGCTTGCGGGGGCACTCGGCGGGCGCGTCGCCTGGGATCGCATCCTGCGCCAGATCTCCCTCGTCCTCCCCGACGACGTCTGGCTGACGAGCCTGTCGGCGACCTCGCCGGCTGCGGCGGCCGCGGCTGCGCAGGGCTCACCCTCCGCCGCCGCGCTCAGCAGCTTCGTTCTCAGCGGCGCGACGTACTCGCAGCCGTCGGTCGCGCGACTCCTCTCCCGTCTCGCCGTCGTTCCCGATCTCGCGAATGTCGCGCTCGAGTCGTCCGCGACTCAGAGCATCGGGGAGAAGAAGGTCGTCCAGTTCACCATTCGAGCCAGTGTCAAGGCGGACGGGGCGTCGTCGTGAAGCGGCCGCGGCTCTCCCCGAAGGCGCTCGCCGGCCTGGCGGTCGGCGTCGTGCTCGTCTACGGCCTCGTCGGCTGGTTCGTCCTCGTCTCGCCGAAGCGCTCGCACGCTGTGGATCTCGAGAGCCAGATCAGCGCCGCCGAGACGGAGCTCAGCCTGGCGCAAGCCGCGATCCGTCCGGGCACGAGGCCGGCCCGGATCGAGGTCGCCGACATCTTCCGGCTCAGCAAGGCGATGCCCGCGGCGACGGACATGCCGGGCATCCTGCTCGAGCTGTCGCGGGTCGCGGGGGACACCGGCATCGACTTCGAGTCGATCGCGCCGCAGGAGACAAAGCCGGCGGGCACCTATCAGGTGCTTTCGATCGGCCTCGTGTTCGACGGAAACTACTACGAGCTGTCCGACTTCCTCTTCCGGTTGCGCAACCTCGTCGGCGTGCGCGACGGCGAGCTCGACGCCACCGGACGGCTCTTCACCGTCGATCGCCTCGACTTCACGGAGTCGCAGAAGAAGTTCCCGAACATCCAGGCTGCGCTGACGGTCAGCGCCTTCGTCTACGGCGCAGCGCCGGTCGCCGGCGGAGCGCCGTCGACGACCACGCCGCCCACGGACACGACGGCCGGTGAATCGCCGGCGGCCCCGGCGGGCCCGGACACGCCTGTCCCGGTGGCCCCGAGCTCCGGTGCGACCGCGCAGGGAGCGACGCCCTGATGGCGCGCCGCCCGGTCGACCCGAAGGTGGCGAAGGCCCGCCGTCAGAAGAAGATCGCAATCGGCGGCTCGGTCGCGCTCGTGCTTCTGCTCGCGGTGCAGGTCCCGAAGACCCTGAAGATGATGAACCCCGAGCCGACGGCCGCGCCGCCTGCCGTTTCCACCACGACGTCCACGACTGTCCCGTCGGCTCCGGCTGGTCCGTTGGCCACTCCCGCCGCTGCCGGGACGACCACCCCCATGGCGGCGGTCACCGGGCTCCCCGACACCGGCGCGTTGCCGGTCGTGGACCAGGGGCAGCTCGTCTCGTTCGAGCGCTTTGCCTCCAAGGACCCGTTCTCGCAGCAGGTTTCGATCACCGGCGGCTCGCCCGACACAGCGGGCGAGGTCACGGATCTCGGCACGCTACCGGCGAAGCCCGACGGCGCGGCCGGCGGAGCAGCCGGCACGAAGGACGGCACAGGCGATACCGGCTTCTCCCCCGGCGCGGGAACGGGCGGGACGACAACCGCGACGCCGGTGGCGACCGCGACGACGATCTCGATCAACGGCGAGGCGGAGGCAGTCGCCGTGGAGGCCGACTTCCCGGCCGCCGGCCCGCTCTTCACGCTCGCGAAACTCGGCAAGGACGGCAAGTCGGTCGAGATCGGCGTCGCCGGCGGCAAGCTGGCAACGGGCGGCGCGACGGTCACCCTCACGCGCGGCAAGCCGCTGACGCTGATGAACACCGCCGACGGAACGCGCTACACGCTCGTGCTGCTGGCGGTCGAGGGCTTCTAGGCCACACATTGGGGGAACCGTGGTTCCCCCACGAGCCCCTCCTTCTCCGCCGCTCGCTGTTCGAGCGAGAGCTTGGGCTTCGCCGGAGTACATCCGGCTACGCCCGAGTAGCTCGTCTCGCTGTTCCAGCGCGCGGCGTCGGCGCTCCGCGCCTCGCCGCACAGAGCCTTGCCCTCTACTAGCCGGTCGACGCGTCGACCGTCGACGCGACTCGGGCCAGCGCCCGCTGCGTGTTGCCGTCGCGCACGACGATGGTCACCTTCTTGAGCTGGCGGCCGCCCGTCGGCGTGTCGTAGACGATGTACGTGTTCACGGTGTAGGGGTTGTGATCGGGGCTGCTTGCGCCTGAGATCGTCTGGTCCGCGGTCGTCGCCCGGGTCGGTGGTGTCGCCGAGCAGCCGGCCGAGCTCGTCACGAACGGAGGCGCGTAGGCCGCGTCGGTCGCATAGGTGCCCGTGGAGGGCGGCGAGTTGAGGTAGATGCAGGCGTAGGTGAGCGCCCGGTAGAGCTCCATCTGCTGGTCGCCGAGCGCGGCCGCCGTCGAGACGTGTGAGGCATTGCGCAGCGCGACGGCGCCCGAGTTGAACGCGGCCACCATCGCGAGGATGCCGACATTCAGGACGACCAGCGAGGTGAGGAGCTCGATCAGACCGAACCCCTGCTCGCCACGGAGACGCGCGATCACGCACTCGTAATCGGCACGAGCGCTGAAAACCTCAAGCGGGCCAATCACCCTGCCGATATGCGTCTGGAATGGCCGGGTACGCATACAGCGCGATCAACGCTGTCGGGCTCGAGGCGACCGGTGAGGTGCACGCACCCGACCTGTCGGCGGCGCGGGAGCAGCTGCGCATCCGCGGCTTGCTCGCCCTGCGTCTCGACGAGCTGCCTGCGAGCGGCGAGGAGAACGTCCGTACCGCCCTCAAGAAGATCAAGCCGAAGTCGCTTCAGGTCTTCTCGCGGCAGTTCGCGACGATGATCGAGGCCGGCCTGAACATCGTGGGCGCGTTGCTCATCCTCGAGCAGCAGACAGACGACAAGTACCTCGCCGCGGTCATCAAGGAGATCCGGGGCGACGTCGAGGGCGGCATGCTCCTCTCGCAGGCCATGGGACGCCACCCGAAGGTGTTCAACCGGCTCTACGTCGCCATGGTGGAGGCGGGCGAGGCGGCCGGCATTCTCGACACCGTGCTCGATCGCGTCGCTTTCCAGATCGAGAAGGAGACGATGATCAAGCGCCGCGTCAAGGGCGCCATGATCTACCCGACGATGGTGCTGATCTTCGCCACCATCGTCCTGATCGGGATGCTGATGTTCCTTGTCCCGATCTTCGTGAACATCTTCGCCCAGCTGGGCGGCGAGCTGCCGACGCTCACGAAGATGGTCGTCGCCATGTCCGACCTGCTGCGCGGCAACTGGTTCATCATCATCCCGGGCTTCATCGCCTCGATCTTCGGCATCCGCAAGGCGAAGAAGACGGAGCGGGGCCGGCAGGTGTGGGACCAGATCAAGCTGCGCTTGCCGATGAAGGTCGGCGACGTTGTCCTCAAGGTGACGATGGCGCGCTTCTCGCGCACGCTGTCAACGCTCGTCGCGGCCGGCGTGGACATCATCAAGGCGCTCGAGATCACCGGCTCGACGGCCGGCAACTACGTCATCGAGGAGGCGCTCGCAGACGTGCGCGTGCGCGTCGGCGAGGGCGTGCCGATCGCTCAGCCGCTGATCGAGAACCCCGTCTTCCCGGCCATGGTCAGCCAGATGGTGAAGATCGGCGAGGAGACGGGAGAGCTCGAGAAGATGCTGAGCAAGATCGCCGACTTCTACGAGGACGAGGTGGACGCGTCGGTCCAGACGCTCACCTCGATCATCGAGCCGGTGATGATGCTCGGTGTCGGTCTGATGGTCGGCGTCGTGATCATCAGCATGTACCTGCCGATGTTCAAGCTGTTGACGCTCGTCAAGTAGACCGCGCCCGCTGGAC
>CAYGLV010000093.1:0-1127 GCA_964351025.1 uncultured Gaiellales bacterium
CGGCCGGTCGAGTCGCCCTGGTGGCGGACGGCCCCGAACCCGACCTACCGGGAAGGGGAGAGCTACGCGGCAGTGCGCGGTGTGCTCGCGCGCGCCAAGGGCGACCGCTACCTGCGCCGTGCCGAGGACTCGCCGGAGGACTCGCGCCTCGACCGCCTCACCCGCGAGACGGTCTGGCGTGTCGTCACGCCTCGCTGGAAGCGGCATCTCGAACGGCTCGTCGAGGCGGAACGTCCAGATGCCGTCGTCGTCTTCACCGTGCCGATGGCGCACCTGCGGGGCATCCCCACGCACCTGCGTGAGCGCTTCGGGATTCCCGTCGTCTTCTACGACGGCGACGTCCCGATGAGCCTCCCGGAGTTCGGCGGCATGGACACGGGCTTCAACTACTACCACGGCGCCGACCCGTCCGAGTATGACCTCGTCGTCTCGAACTCCGAAGGCGGTCTCGAGCGGCTGCTGGAGCTGGGCGCTCGTCGGGCAGAGGCGGTGTTCTGGGGCGCCGACCCGGAGTTCTTCCGGCCCCTGCCGGTGGAGAAGACGATGGACGTCTTCTTCTACGGCTACGGCGACAAGTTCCGGCGCGACTGGATGGAGGCGATGGTCGGCGAGCCGAGCCGAGGCGCGCCAGAGATCGACTTCGCCCTCGGCGGCCGCGACTTCCAGGGCGACACCGGCCTCGCCCGGCAGGTCGGCGACGTCCCTTTCAACGTCTTCTCGCACGCGATCTCGCAGGCGCGGATCAATCTCAACATCACGCGCCGCTCGCACGCGACCGTCTTCGCCTCGGCGACGGCGCGCCCCTTCGAGCTCGCCGCCGCCGGCGCCGCGATCGTCTCGAACCCGTACAGCGGTATCGAGCGCTGGTTCGAGCCTGGGCGCGAGCTCGTCGTGGTCGAGACCGCGGAGGAAGCGCTCGCAGCCTACCGCTCGCTGCTCGCCGATCCCGGCGAGGCCGAGGCGATGGGGCAGCGGGCGCGCGAGCGCGTGCTCGACGAGCACACGTACGCCCACCGGGCGCGTCAGCTGCTCGAGCTGCTCGGGATCGGCCTGCCGGAGGTCATCCGTGGCTGAGCCGCGCCGGGTCGCGATCGTTCCGGCGCGCAACGAGGCGGGCGCGATCGCCG
>CAYGLV010000093.1:1227-5501 GCA_964351025.1 uncultured Gaiellales bacterium
CGCTTCGCCGACGGCAGCTCCACGTACCGGCCGCCCTTCGCGCGCCGCGCCGGGATCGCCTGGTTCGCGCGCCTCGTCTCGCTGCTGACGCGGCAGCGCGTGACCGACACGACCTCCGGCTTTCAGGCGGTCAACCGGCTCGGCATCCGCCTCTTCGCAGCCGACTACCCGCACGACTACCCCGAGGTGGAGGCGACGGTGATGGTCTTCAAGCACCGCCTTCGCCTGAAGGAGGTGCCCGTGCAGATGCGCGAGCGCGAGCACGGCACCTCGCACATCACCGCTTTGCGCTCGCTCTACTACGCGGTGAAGGTGACACTGGCCCTGCTGGTCGGCGTCTTCCGTCGCAAGGCTGTCCCGCTGGAGGAGGGAGAGGTATGACTCCGCTTCGGATCTCGATCGTTGCCTCGGTCGCCTCGGTCCTGCTCATCCTCGTCGTGCTCGAGCTGATCCGCAGCCGCCGGCTGCGTGAGAAGTACGCGCTGCTCTGGCTGCTCACGGGAGTCGTTCTGCTCGTCCTCTCGGCCTGGCGCGACGGGCTGAACACGATCGCCGGCTGGGTCGGCGTCACCGGCTATCCACCGGCGGTGCTCTTCGCGGTCGGCACGCTCTTCATCCTTGTCGTCCTGCTCCACTACTCGACGGTGATCTCGAAGCTGTCGGATCAGAGCACCATCCTCGCCCAGCGGCTCGCGCTCCTTGAGCAGGCGCTCAGAGAAGTCCCCAGAGAGGATCGTGGAACGTCAGGAACGGAAGGCTCAGAAGAGCGCTTGCGATGAGCACGAAGACGATCACGGTGCCGATCACGGGTAGCCGGCGGACCCGGTCGACTGCGTACGCAAAGGTGAGCGACCACGCGGGCACCGCGCTCAGCATGAAACTGCCCTTGAGGGTGTCTCCATCGAAGGAGTTGAACTGGGAGACGTAGTAGAGGAATCCCGCCCAGGCGATCGCCGTCAGAGCAAGCGCGGGCACGAGGATCGCCGTGTGTTGGTCCAGGCGCCGGCGCACGGTGCGGCGAAGCGCGTTGAGAGCGAGCACCGCCCAGCCGGCGATTCCCAGCAGGGTGGGGAGGATCCCGATCCAGCTCTGCTGCTGCAACTCTCTCGTGGCGCGGGCGGTGGGAGGCGTCTCGGCCGTCCACGCCCAGATGCCGAAGTAATCCCCCCACGTCTCCGTGTACGCGGTCGGGAGCAGCCTGTTCACGTAGTTCGAGCGCACGGGCGCAGTCACGACCTCGGGGATGCCGAGATCGGTGTAGAACGCGAGCGGCCTGTGGGTGAAGAACCCTCCGTGCATGTTGGACACGCTGCCGGAGAGGAACGGGAAGCCCCGCTGGCTGTTCGGGCCGAGGTACAGCGGGAGCGTCACGAGCATCGCCACTCCCACGAGAAGCCCGAGCGGTACCGCGAGCTCCCGCCAACGCGCGTAGCGCCCCAGCCCTGCGACGAGCAGCGCTGCGACGACCGCCCCGTACGTCCACAAGCCGGCTGCCGCGACCGAGACAGAGGCTCCCACCACGACAAGTAGCGCGAACGACGTCCCCCACGAGAAGCGTCGTCGCTCGAGCATTCGCGCGACGAGGAAGAGAGCGAGCGCGGTGAGGAACATCTCGAGCGTGCCCGGGTGGAACATCGCCGCCATCTTCAGCGTGAGAGGCATGAACACGAAGAACGCACCCGCTATCACGTGGAGTGACCGGCGCTCCGGCCAGGCCGTTCGGGCGAGCAGGAGCACGAGCACGAGCGTCGCGACGACGAGGAGCGCGTTCGTGAACTGGACGACGCTCCGCGGGTCCTTCAGGTGCGTCTGCTCGCCCACGACCATCAGCGAGCCCGCGAGGAAGAAGAAGCCCGGCGGCTTGTACGAGTTCTCACCCGGGTCGTTGGGGTCTCCGAACTGGAGCTCGTGCACGAGGTCATGCGCGTAGTGGACGTTCTGCTCGCTGTCGTAGCCGAGGTGCCCGGGCACGGCGTACGCGTTCCACAGTGCAAGCGCGGCCGTCAGGGCCACGAGGCCGTACACGGCCGCACGGTAGAGAGTCAGCGGCCCCGAGAGGCTCCGCAGGGGACCGAGAAACCTAGAGCGCAGTGCCATTCACGTCCGCACGGTACCAAGCGACCGTACGTTCAAACCTCATGAGCGACGATGAGGCACGTTCACCGTCAGCGGAGCGCCGACCATCAGCACGTCGCCGAAGCCGGCGAGATCGCGCCAGTTCGCCGCGAGCCCGATCCTGTAGGTCCAGGTTCCGTCCGGCGGGTGGTCGGTCAGCGTCCGTGCGCGCGTGACGAACGCCTGATCCGTGTCGAAAATGCACGAGCTCTGCGAATCGCCGTGGGACTCGCAGCGGATGTCGGTTTCGCGGAGGACGCGGAAGACGACGTAGTACGGGTGAGAGGCGCCCGCGTCGGGGCGCGGCCAGGTCAGCCGGACGGCGCCGTCAGCAGAGCCAACACGGGGCTGCCATGAGAGATCGGCCGTGATCAGCGTGCCCTCCGTGGGGTGCCGGAGGATCCGCGAGCCTGCGTCCCCGCTGCGCGCGATCAAAACGGCCGGCCCGAGGGCGAGCACGGCGGCAGCGGCGGCGAACGCGGCCAGTCGGCTCCGCCCCCGGAACAGCGGAGCGACGGTGGGCCCTGCGCGGCGCTTCCGCGCGAGAAGCAGCGGAAGTGCTGCTGCAGAGAGCAGCAGCGGCGGAAAGCCCGGCATGATCAGCCGCCAGGTCGAGCCGGACTGAACGCTCGCCACATCGGACAGCCCCTTGACGATGAGGAAGGCGAAGAGCCACGTTGCGATGAACGCCGCCTTCGGGATCGAGCGGCGGGCGACGGCCAGAGTGCCGGCCAGCGCCAGCCATTCGAGGAACCGGACCGAGTAGAAGTACTCGCGAACCTGGTCGAGCTCACTCCCGATCCTGCCCCAGTCGACGTCGATGTACCGGCCGAGACCGGCAGGGAGCGACACACCGGGAAAGGACACATCGGGAAGGGATACATCGGGAGGCGACACACCGGGAGGCGACACACCGGGAAGGTCGCCGCCGGCCCCGGGTGCTGCGGCGTCGGCGTTAAGGAGGGGCAAGGTGCCCAGGCCCGTGAACTTCCAGAGAGCGAGCGTTGTCACTGCGGGTACGAGGGCGAGTGCGAAGACCACGAGCGACGTCCGCCTGCGCGCGAGCGCGAGCGCGAGGAACGGAGCCGCAAGGAAGATCGCGTTCGCGGGCTTGACACCGATCGCGAAGCCGACGAGCAGGCCGGCGAGCGCGATCTCGAGCTCGTCGCGCGTGTCGAGGGCGCGGAGCACGAGGCACGACGCGGCCAGCAGTAGGACCATCGACGGGAAGTCCGCCATGCCGGTGAGGCCCAACGCCTGGGGCAGAAACTGCTCGACATAGCGTTCGTGATAGCGCTGCTCGAACAGCGGAATCGCCAGGAACGGCGCGGTAATCCACACGGCTGCGCCGAAGTACCCCAGCCGCTTTCCCCCGAGGCTCGCCAGAATGCCGTAGACGCTCAGGAGGGCAATCGGCACCAGCACGAGCTGCTGGAAGAGCACGATGCCGGGCAGCGCAGCGAGGAAGCTCGGGCCCGCCACCCACGCGATCGGAGCAAGCAGATACGACCAGCCGTAGCCGACGTAGCTCGCGGGGATGTCGCCGAGGCTGAGGGAGTAGGCGGTGCTGTAGAGCCAGGTCTGGTCGCCGCCCTGGTAGAAGAGCCAGCCGTTGTGGCTGACCGAGAGCGCGAGTGCGGCGACCAAAACCCACTGGGTGACGACCAGCGGCCCGAGCACCTGCCAGCCCGGTCTCCCATCGAGCCATGCCCCGAGCGCCGCCGCGCGGCGGCGCGCCTCAGGAAGCCGCATAGGCCGGCGCGGCCGAGCGGTACCAGGCCACAGTGCGCTCGATCCCCTCGCGCAGGCCGATTTGCGCGCGGAAGCCGAAACGCTCCGCTGCGCGCGACGTGTCGAGCTGCCGCCGCGGCTGGCCGTTTGGCTTCGACGTGTCCCAGCGGACCTCGCCGGCAAAGCCGGTCCGCTCGGCTATGAGGACGGCGAGGTCGCGGATCGAGATCTCGGCGCCGGTGCCCAGGTTCACCGGCTCCGGGTCGTCGTACCGTTGCGCTGCCAGCAGGAGCCCGTCCGCGCAGTCCTCGACGAAGAGGAACTCTCGCGTCGGCGACCCGTCGCCCCAGAGGACGACCTCGCGCTCGCCGCTCTCCTGCGCCTCGACCATCTTGCGGATCAGCGCGGGGATCACGTGCGACGTCTCG
>CAYGLV010000094.1:0-5226 GCA_964351025.1 uncultured Gaiellales bacterium
GCAGGCACGTACCGGCGTCGGCAGGATCCCGTGTGGGTGAGAGCGGCGGCTCGCGTGACATGGGGGAGGGACCTGTGTTATCGGCTCGTTGCGGGAAAAATCGAGGTCCAGTGCCGGCCGCATACTCGGCTACCCGCCGGGTTGTGGCAGAAGATACGCCTTCGACTACGTCCTCTGGTCAATGGTGCGCCGTGCAAAAGCGGCGCAGAATCGCCTGCATGGTGGATGTCACTGACGAGAGGCGGACAGCGATGCCAGATGGTTAGAGAGGCGGCGGCCGACGTGCGACCTAGACTTGTTCAACCGTGAGTGCGCTACCTCTTCCTGACGCTCCGGCGGCCCAGCGTGCGATTGGGTTCCGCGATGCAGCAGCCTCTGAGAACAAGCAAGCACCGCTGCATCGCTGGGTGCCGTGGATCGCGGGCTACTCCTCGTCCTTTGTGGTCGATGTGTTTGATCGCTACCTAGGTGACGTGGACGACGCCACTGTGCTCGACCCGTTTGCGGGTGTCGGCACGACGCTGGTTGAGGCGCAGCTTCGCGGTTGGCGCTCGGTCGGGTTTGAGATCAACGCGTATGCCGCGCTCGCTTGTCGCTCGAAGCTCGCAGCGGCCGACATTGACCCCGACGCGCTAGCCAAAGCGATTGATGGCTACCGCGAGCAGGTGGGCAAGATCGAAGCGCTCGCGGACGCCGGCCTACTAAACGGCCACCGTCCACGCTCTGCGGCGCCCGCTGGATTCAACACGCGCGTTCCGTTCTACGCGAACAAGGTTCTCCCAAAGGTTCTCTTCACGCTGGACTACGCCGACAGCCTGCCGTCCCAACTCGCGGAGCTGTTCAAGCTGGCGTTCGCCTCGGTCATGGTCAGCTTCTCCAACTACACGTACGAACCCTCCCTCGGCTCACGCCTCGGCGCCGGGAAGCCGTCGCTCAACGACGCGCCCGTCGTGGACGTCGTAGCGCGGAAGCTAGAGGCGATGCTCAGTGATGTGCGGTGGCTCGCGGGGCAAGACGACGTCTCGCACGATTGGGCCATTCACGAACGCTCGATCATGGAGGGGCTCGAGGTGATGGAGCCCGATAGCGTCGACCTGTTGCTCACGTCCCCGCCATACCTCAACAACTACCACTACGTCCGCAACACGCGGCCGCAGATGTATTGGCTCGGGTTCGCATCGTCCCCTCGCGATCTACGGAAACTCGAAGAGACCAACTTCGGCAAGTTCTGGCAGGTCGTTCGCGAGCAGAACCCCATCGGCCTCGACTTCAAGATGCCCGAGATCGAGAAGCAGCTCAAGCGGTTGCGGAAGCTGCGCATCGAGAAGGGCGTCTACGGCGGGAACGGTTGGGCGAACTACGCTGCTACGTACTACAACGACACTTACCGCTTCCTAGAGATCGTGGCGCAGGTGCTTAAGCCGGGCAGCGCGGCCGTGATCGTCGTGGGCAACAGCCTGCTCCAAGGGATCGAGCTCAAGATCGAGGAGCACTTCGCCACGATCGGCGAGATGCACGGACTCGTCTGCGAGGACATCCACATCGTCCGCGAAAAGCGCGTCGGCTCCTCGATCGTGAACACCGGCGCGCGCGAGAACTCAGGCAAACCAGTGCGGCTCTACGATGCCGCCACGGTGCTACGGAAACTCACCTAGCTCCGGCTGCACCGCTTCCGCCACGGCAGCGGCGATCTCTTCCTCGGCAACCGGTTCGTCAGCGAGAAGGGTCTCGATCCACGCGATGATTTCCCCCGCTGTCTTCTCGGCTGGTTGCATTCGCGATGCCCATTCAACGCCCGGGTGCAACTCGTGCCACAGTGGGCGTGGGGCCCCGTACCGATTGGCGCCGGGATCGTTGTTGCCAAAGCCCGAGAGCACGTTCCAGACGGGCCGGTACCGCGAGATCATCAACTGCTCGGCCAACGGCACCCAGATGTCCTCCACAACGAGGTATCGGCAACGGAAGTCCTCGAGGCTTAGATTCTCGGCGGCCTGGATTGTACGGCCGTGCTTCCGCAGCCTGCCCGCGAGGGCTGGTCCCGCTGCCGCGCCGAGGTCGAGCCCGCCAATTCGGCCGCCAGCCGCTAGCGCCTCGCCCACGTAGATCGGCACCCTCCTCTCAGGATCGGAGATCCCGGCGTAGTACGGGAGGTTGCCCGCGTAGTAGATGGCATACACTCCTGCCCCCATGAAAGCCTCCGGCGGCAGCGGCGAGGTGGGCCTCGCTTCGAGGTGTGCGACCACGCTCGTTGCAAGTGCGATCCGCGAAAGAGGGGTAAATGGTTCCTCGACGGTGCCCATGGGCGCCCGAGCATAGCTGTGGCACAGGCAGAATCCCAAAGATGGCACTCGAGCCCTACGTTCAACGTCTCCCCGGTATCGACCTGACGATCGAGCAGGCCACCGACCGCACGCCCGACGCGAAGCGCTTCCACGTGTTCCACAACGGCGAGCTTGTCGGGAGCCACAAAACGATGCAAATGGCACAGATGCAGTTCAAAACAATCCGAGACGAGAGCGGATGGAAGCCTCCGCCGAAGGTACAGTTGACGGCGGAAGAAATGCTTATCCGCGAGCGCGAGACCCATCAGCGCCTCGCTCATATGGAGTACTGGTCGACTTCGCACAAGTTCCGGGGCGGAGGAAGACCAAAGCGCAAATGACTGGGCCCGTCGTCGTCTCATATCGACAGATGCATGGCTCCGCTCCGGAGCGTCGAACCTTTCACCGGGCTGGTTGTCCTGGGTTGAAGAACAGGCGACTCTCGCCGTTGCAGAGGGACACGATCCTTCCACGCGCCGAAGCGGTAAGGGCGGGTTACGGGGCCTGCAAACGGTGCGCGCCGTAGCAGCCCCGCAGGGTCCAGCCCACCCGGTTAGCAGGAGGTTCTACCGGTGCGCGCGCGTTTTTCTAAGCCGCTGACGGTGAGCAGTTCTCGTTACGCGGCGCCGGAGCTGGCCATAACAACTGGTTCTTGTTCGGACTCCTGAACCTCAAAGTCGAAGTCGGGGTGCTTGCCGACTCGATAGGCTTCGTCTGCCGTTGCAAGGATCGCCTCGAACGCGGCCACGACTGTGGTGTCGAACTGGCTCTCGACCGCCTGGGCCAGCCGCATCCTGGCCACGCGGCTCGGCATGGCGTCACGGTACGGACGGTCTGACGTCATCGCGTTGTAGGCGTCGGCCACCGCGATGATGCGCGAGAGAACGGGGATCTCGTCGCCGGCCAGGCCGTCGGGGTATCCGTTCCCGTCAACCCGTTCGTGGTGGTGTCGAACGACACGTGCGATCTCCGCGTAGGTCGCGACCTTGGCCAGGATGTGCTCCCCGATCGCCGGGTGATCCTGCATTTGACGTCGCTCTTCGAGTGTGAGCGGGCCCATCTTCTCGAGCAGGCCTGGCGGCAGGCCGATCTTGCCGATGTCGTGGACGAGCCCGCAGAGGTGCACGAGTTGTTGTGTCTCGTGCGGCAGCGCCATCCTCTTCGCGATGTCTCGAGCGTAGATGGCCACTGCGGCCGAGTGACCCGCGGTGTACCGGTCTCGCGCGTCGAGCGTTGCGACGAGAGCTGTGGCAAAGGAGAGGTTTGCCCCCTCCAGGAGTTGGTTGGCCGTGAGGAGGTCCTCGGTGAGCCGACGCTGCTGTTGATACAGAACGAATGATCGGTGTGCAGCCAAGGCGGGCACGATGAAGAGCGGAAGTGTCCACGGCGAGATCTCGCGATACGCAAAAGCCAGTAGCCCGACGACGGGAGTCCAGAGTGCCATGGCCGGAAGCACGACTGGAATGACTGTGCGTATCAGCTCTGCTGAGCTTCCGTTCGTCTTGATCTTGTAGGTCAGCAGCGAGAACCCAATGTCAAGGGCGACTAGGGCAAGGGCCCCGAGACCGGTTGTGATCGCCACCCCCGCGAGCTCGTTCGAGGCAAGAGATCCCGCACCGATTGCGACGAGTCCGGCGACCGCTCCCCCAAGCGCGCGAGTGCAGGTGTAGATGCCCCACTTCATGTACGGGGCGCGGAAGTCTCCGAGGTTGGATACGGCGCCGACGATCATCGCGGCCAGCGGTCCGAACAGAACCGCGGCGAACAGGGTTGGGAGGAGCGAAATCGACTCCTCGGTCGTGCTCGTTAGCCGTATGCTCGCCCTCTCCGCGATGGCTGCTGCCAGTGCGAGAGCCCCGATGATCCAGAGCGTGCCGATAGGGCTATGGGCCAGGAGGAGCAGAGTTGCCGTCAGCGCGGCGGCGCCGACGAGGCTGGCGAGGTAGAGCTGCAGCCGAGCGTCGTAAATCCGGATTGCGAGTGTTGACGTCATGTTCTCTTGCGGCTCCCCCTAAAGGGGTATACGATCTGCGGGCCGTCAGTTCCCTAGTAGGAGAAACTCATCGTGCGCATCTTCATGTTGAAGCTCGTCGCTCGCGCGGCTGTCGCGGGCGGCACCAAGGTCTGGTAGAGCCGTCGAATCCTGCGTTTTCCACAGCTTGCGGGCATCCCCTGTTCGAGGGGTTTCCACAGCCTGTGGATAACGCGTAAGGCTCGACTCTAGCGCGATACGACGAGTCCGCGTCGGTAGCCCCTCTTGGCCGGCGTGGACTTCGTTGCGCTAAGCGATCAACCCGCGCCGGAAGCCAACGGCTACGGCGTGGGCTCTGCTGCGCGCCTGAAGCTTTGCCAACAGGTGGCGGACGTGCGACTTGACGGTCTCCTCCGAGAGGAAGAGCCGCTGGCCGATCTCGCGGTTCACGAGACCGTCGGAGACGAGCTGGAGAACCTGGATCTCGCGGGCCGTCGGCTCCTGCTCGAGCTGGCGCAGGGGCGGGGAGAACGGGATCAGCTCACCGTTGCCGTCGCCGTTGCCCCGCGCCGCAGCCGCGGCCTCGAAGCGGCGGCTGTGGTCGATATAGCGGCTCAGGATCTCCTTGCGCTCGGCAGCGTCCACAGGCCCGGTATCGGCCGCCCAACGATGCCGCTTTAGCGCGGCGTTCTACCCCGATCTAGGGATTGGGCTCGTTTCAGAATGAAGCGCTGTGCCGCCGGCCCACGCTGGGCGGCACGAGAACGTCGTCCTCAGTCGCCTCGATAGCGCTGCTATCGAGGCTCCCTGCGTCCTCGCCTCGCACTCGCCCATCGTGCCCCGTCGGCGAGCCGTCATTCTGAAACGAGCCCTTTAGGCCCCGGCGGCGGGCGGTGCGCCCGCCGGCCGTAGATCAGGGCCCTCCACGAACTG
>CAYGLV010000095.1:0-4528 GCA_964351025.1 uncultured Gaiellales bacterium
CGCCTCGTGCACGAGGCGCTGCAGGCGGCCGAGGAGGCCGAGCAGGAGGGGATCTCGGTCGAGGTCGTCGATCCGCGCACACTGCTGCCGCTCGACGAGGAGGCGATCGTCGCGTCGGTGCGCAAGACGACGCGCTGCGTCACGGCGCACGAGGCGGTCACGCGGGGCGGTTTCGGCGCCGAGTTGGCGGCCGTGATCCAGCACGGCGCCTTCGACTACCTCGATGCCCCGATCGAGCGCGTGGGGGCGAGGTTCGCGCCGCTGCCCTTCGCGCCGGTCATGGAGGAGTGGTGCGTGCCGCACGCCGCCGACGTGCTCGCCGCCATCCGCCGTACTGTAGGAAGACATGGCGACTGAGGTCAGGCTCCCCCGGCTCGGCCAGGGGATGGAGGCAGGGACGATCGTCCGCTGGTTGAAGGCCGAGGGCGAGCCCGTGCGCAAGGGCGAGCCGCTCTACGAGCTGGACACCGACAAGGTGACCCAGGAGGTCGAGGCGGAGGCGAGCGGAACCCTGCTCGCGATCCTCGTCCGTGAAGGTGAGGCGGCCGTCGGGACGCTCGTCGCCCAGATCGGGGCCGAAGGGGAGGCCGCCCCGGCCGCATCGGAGCCTCTTGCGGAAGAGCCGAAGCAGGAGCCGATGCCGCCGCCGGACTCCGCGTCGCCGCCCTCCAGAGAGCCTGACATGGAGCCGCGCGCAGCGCGGGTCAAGGCGTCGCCGCTCGCGCGCCGCCTGGCCCGTGAGCGCGGCGTGGAGCTGACCGGCGTCTCCGGGACCGGGCCAGAGGGCCGTGTCGTGGCCGAAGACGTCGCGCGTGCTGCCGCGGGGCCGCGGCCCGCGGCCGCCCCCGTCTTCGCGCCGGCCGCCGAGGCGGAGGTCATCCCGCTCTCGCAGACGCGCAAGACGATCGCCCGGCGGCTGACCGAAGCGTGGCAGGCGCCCGTCTTCCAGCTCTCGGCAACCGCCGACATGACGCGGGCGCTCGCCCTGCGCGAGCACCTCGTCGCGCGCACGGCCGAGGGTGCGATCAAGCCGACCGTCAACGACGTGCTGATCAAGCTCGCCGCCGGCGCGCTCGTGCGGCATCCGGCCGTCAACGCGCATTTCGTCGGCGAGGCGATTCACCGTTTCCGGTCCGCGCACGTCGGCATCGCCGTCGCGGCACCGAACGGCCTCGTCGTCCCGGTGGTTCGCGACGCCGACCGCCGGCCGCTCGCCGAGATCGCCGCCGTCCGGGCCGATCTCGTCGCGCGCGCGCGCGCGGGCAAGCTCTCCCTCGCCGACCTCGCCGACGGCACGTTCACCATCTCGAACCTCGGCATGTTCGGGGTCGAGGAGTTCACAGCCGTGCTCAACCCGCCGCAGGCCGCGATTCTCGCCGTTGGCTCGATCGCGGAGCGTCCCGTGGTCGTGGCCGGGCAGCTCGCCGTCAGGCCGCTCCTGCACATGACGCTCACGTGCGACCACCGGGCGATCGACGGCGCCGACGGCGCCGAGTTCCTGCGCACGCTGCGCGAGTTGCTCGAGGAGCCGGGGCTCGCGCTCTAGCCGCTCGCGCGTGGCACGTGGCGCGACGCCTCGGCGCTAGCATCGGTGCTGACACCGAGATTGGAGAGCAGCAATGGAATGTGACGTCGCCGTCCTCGGAGGCGGTCCCGGCGGGTACACGGCAGCGATCCGCGCCGCACAGCTCGGAGGCAAGGTCGTGCTGGTCGAGCGGGAGCCCGAGCTCGGCGGCACGTGCCTGAGGGTCGGGTGCATCCCGACGAAGGCCTGGGTGCAGACCGCGCACTCGCTGAAGCTGGCGCGCGAGACGTTCCCCGGGCTCGGCGTCCAGGTCGGCGAGCCGGTCCTCGACTTCGCGAAGGCGAACGAGTGGAAGGATGCGGTCGTCACGCAGATGACCGGCGGCGTCGCCTCGCTCCTGAAGGCGAACGGCGTCGAATGGGTGCAGGGCGAGGGTCGCTTCACCGGCCCGAGCACGATCGCGGTCGACGGCGCGGAGGACGTCACGTTTCGCAGCGCGATCGTCGCGACGGGTTCGTACCCGCTGCAGCCCCCGATTCCGGGGCTCGACTCTCCCCGCTGCGTTGACTCGACGGGCCTGCTCGCCCAGACCGAGGTGCCGCGCCGGCTCGTCGTGCTCGGCGGCGGCATCATCGGGTGCGAGTTTGCCTCGATCTTCAACCGCTTCGGCAGCGAGGTGACGATCGTCGAGATGCTGCCGACGCTCATCCCGCAGGAGGATGTCGACGCCGCGAAGGAGCTCGCCAAGCAGTTCGGCCGCCACGGGATCGTGCTGCACCTGTCGAAGCAGTGCACGCTCGTGGAGGACAAGGGCTCCAGCCTCGTCGTGCACTTCGGCGAGGGCGAGACGATCGAGTGCGACCTCATGCTCGTCTCGGTCGGCCGCGCGCCCAGCGTCGAGGGGCTCGGCCTCGAGGCGGCGGGCGTGCAGTTCGACCGCGCGGGGATCGGTACGGACGGCCACAGGCGCACGTCTGTGCCCCACATCTATGCAGTGGGCGACTGCGCCGGGTACTGGCAGCTTGCGCACACCGCCTTCCGTGAGGGCGAGGTCGCGGCGGAGAACGCCATGGGGCACGAGGCCACGATCGGCGATCCGGCCGTGCCGCGCCCGATCTACACCGATCCGGAGATCGCCGCGGTCGGCCTCACCGAGGCGCAGGCGCGCGAGCGCTACGGCGATACGGTCGCCGTCGGCATGTTCCCGTGGGTGGCGAACGCACGCGCGGTGATGCAGAACGAGACCGTCGGCTGGGTCAAGTCGATCCACGAGACGGGGTACGGCGAGCTGCTCGGCCTGGTCATGGTCGGCCCGCACGTGACCGACCTGATCGAGGCGGGTGTCGTGGCGCTCGACGCGGAGGCGACGGTGGAGACGGTCGCCGACGGCATCGCCGCCCACCCGACGCTCTCGGAGGCCATCAAGGAAGCCGGGTTGGTGGCGCTCGGCCGGCCGATTCACGTGCCGGTCAAGAAGAAACGCGCCTAGGCTGTCGCAGACGCGGCCGCCGGCTCGTCGAGGCGGCGCAGGTTGCGCACGCTCGGGACGAGGAGCACGCCGAGGTTCGCGAGCGCCGAGACGATCGCGGCGGCAATCAACGTCGTATCGAGACCGATCGTGTCGGCGAGCGGGCCCGCGAGCGTGTAGCCGAGCGGCATGAAGACGAGCGAGACGAGCCAGTCGTACGAGCTGACGCGGGACAGCAGGTCCGCCGGAACGTGCTGCTGCATCATCGTCTCCCAGAGCGCGTTCCCGAGCTGGATGCCGAGGAACATCGCTCCCGCGGCGAGCCCGATCCCGACGGCGTGCAGCGGAGGCACGAGGCTGAGCAGCGCGACGGGCACGAAGAGAATCACCAGGAACGACGAAATCAGAGGGCGCGCGGGCCGGTAGCGAAGTGCGAGGAGGCTGCCCGCGAGCCCCCCTGCCGCTCCGATTGTCATCGCGAGACCCCAGTCGGCGGCGCCGCCGAGCTCCTCGTTGGCGATCACCGGGCCGAGCACGAAGAAGGCCGCGATCGCGGTGTTCGACAGCGAGAACGTGACGAGTGAGGCCACGATCCAGCTGCGCGCCCGCACCTCGCGCCAGCCGTGGGCGAGATCTGCCAGGAACGTTTGCGGCTCCGCAGGGGCCGGCCGTTCGGGGACGCGGAGCAGGAGCAGGAAGAAGGCGCTGATCCCGAAGGTTGCCGCGTCGAACGCAAGAGCGAGTCCGGGGCCGAACGCGCCGACCACGATCCCCGAGAGCGCTGGTCCGGCCAGCCACGACGCGCTGTTGGACGTGCTGATCAAGGCGTTCGCCTGTTGCAGCCGTCCCGCGCTGACTGTCTGCGGGACGAGCCCGGTGGCCGCCGGCCCGAAGAAGGCCGACGCGCTCCCGACGAGGACGCCGGCCGCGACGAGGTGCCACAGCTCGGCGACACCTGCGATCAGCACAGCGGCGACGGCCGCCTGGACGCCGCCTCGGAGCACGTCGCAGGCGATCATCACGCGCCGTCGCGAGAGCCGGTCCGACCAGACCCCGCCGGCGAGGATGAAGACGACCCGGCCGAGGGTGTAGGCCGCCAGCACGAGGCCCAGCGCGCTGGCGGACCTGCCGATCTCGAAGACCGCGAACGCAAGCGCGATGCCACTGAACGCGTCGCCGACCGCCGACGTCGACTGCCCGAGCCAAAGCAGGCGGAACGGCCGTTCCTCGAGTGCTCCCAGTCGCCCGCGCATGGTCGCGAAACGTAGCGCGAAAGTCGTGCGCAAGTTTTCCGGGGGATCGGTATCTCAGATAGGTAAGGACGTGCCCTCGTCCAACATACGGGGTCGATGCCGCCCGCCGGCCCCGGACTTTCTCCCGCAGGAACCGCCCCTTGCCGCAGAGGGGCGGTTCCATTTTCTCGCGTCCCTGGGGACGCGAGGGCGGCTGCTTACAGACGGCGGGGCTCCCGCCGGGCAGAGCCCGGCTCCGCCCGCCTCGCGTCGCTCGCGCCGCTCCAGTCGGGGGCCCGTGCT
>CAYGLV010000096.1:0-4295 GCA_964351025.1 uncultured Gaiellales bacterium
TGGTCTCTTCGATCGTGTTCGTGGACGCGATGCTCTTCGGCACGCTCTCGCCGCTCATCCCCGGCTACACGGCCGAGTACGACCTCTCGAAGGCTGGCGCCGGCGTGCTCGCGGGGGCGTTCGGCGCCGGTGCGCTGCTCGGGGGCATCCCCGGCGGACTCGCCGCCGCCCGCTTCGGGCCGAAAAGCGCCGTCGTGTTCGGCCTCGCCCTGCTCGCGGCTGCCTGCGTCCTCTTCGCCGTCGCCGGGAGCGCCGAGGCCCTGGGCGTCGCCCGCTTCGTTCAGGGGTTCTCCAGCACGCTGACGTGGACGGGGGCGCTGGCCTGGGCGACCATGGGCTCGCCGCGGAAGCGACGGGGAGAGGTGATCGGATCCGTCTTCGGCATCGCGGTCTTCGGCGCGATCGTCGGGCCGATGGTCGGCGGAACAGCCGATGCGGTCGGCATTCGCGCGAGCTTCCTCGCGGTGGCGGCCGTTGCCGCCGCGCTCGCGGCCTGGGCGGCCGTGACCTCGCGCCCGCGCGCCGAGCAGCAGACTCAAGGCGGGCTCGGCCGGGCCTTTCGCGACCCGGGCTTCCTCGGCGGTCTCTGGCTGAACACGCTGCCGGCGCTCCTGTTCGGGACAATGCTGCTGCTGGTTCCGCTCACCCTCGACAAGCACGGCTTCTCCGCACTGGCGATCGGCGCCGTCTTCCTCGCCTCCGGTGCGATCGAGGTGGCCGTGAACCCCCTCGTCGGCCGGTTCGCCGACCGCCGCGGGCTGATGCTGCCGATCAGGGTCGCCCTCGGCGCCGGAGTCGTCGTCGCCGCCGCGCTCGCCGGTGCACGCGAGCCGGTGCTCCTGATCGTGCTCGTATGTGCCGCGGCCGTGGCCTGGGGCGGCTTCTACACGCCGGCGATCACGCTCACCTCGCACCGGGCGGAAGCGGCCGGGCTCCCCCAGGGGCTCGCCTTCGGTGTCATGAACTCGGCCTGGGCCGCCGGCAACCTCGCCGGGCCCGTCGCCGGAGGCGCGGTCGCCCACGCGTGGGGTGATGCGGTCCCATACCTCGTGGGCGGCGCGCTCTGCCTCCTGACGCTGCTCGCGGCGCAGCGCGTCGCTCTCCGGTCGACCACCGTCCAGGTGCGATGAAGCGCGAGGACTGGGACCGCCGGTACGCGGAGCGCCCGCTCGTCTGGAGCGCGGAGCCGAACGGCTTCCTCGTCGCCGAGACGCAGGCGCTGCCGCCGGGCCGCGCGCTCGATCTCGCCTGCGGCGAGGGGCGCAGCGCGCTCTGGCTCGCCGAACGCGGCTGGCGGGTGACCGGCGTGGACTACTCGGGCGTCGCGCTCGAGAAGGCGCGCCGGCTCGCCGAGCAGCGTGGCGTCGAGATCGAGTGGGCGCTCGCCGACCTGGTCGACTACGAACCGGAGGCGGGCGCCTTCGACCTCGTGCTCCTCCTCTACCTCCACGTCCCCGCCGCCGAGCGGACGCCGCTGCTGGCAAGGGCGGCGGCGGCCGTCGCCCCGGGCGGCACGTTCCTGCTCGTCGGCCACGACCTGGCGAACCTCACCGAGGGCTGGGGCGGCCCGAGCGACCCCGCGATCCACTGCACGGCGGCCGAGATCGCTGGCGAGCTGCCCGGGCTCGAGGTCGTGAAGGCGGAACGCGTGTACCGGCGACCCGAGGGCGCCGAGCGCGACGCGATCGACGCGCTCGTCCGGGCACGGCGCCCCGGCGCCTAGTCCGGCAGCTCCGGCGGAAAGCGCTCGAGGATCCACGCCGCGTCGAGGAGCTGCTTGACGTAGCGCTCGCCGCCGAGGCGCACGAAGTCGCCGGTGTGGGGGTCCATCGGCAGGTTCGACTCGGCCGGGTAGAAGCGGTTATGGCGCTCGATCAGGCCGTTCACCTCGTCGAGGCTCCAGTGCTCGGCCGTCTCGCGCCAGCGGCGGGCGAACGCTTGGGCGTCGCCGGCGCAGTCCTCTGCGAGCGCACGCCGAGCCTCGGTGAGCTGCTGCTCGTGCTCTGCGCTCGCGGTCTCGATCGCGCGTAGCCGGAGCATGTACGGCCTCGGGCCGCCGAGGGCGGCGAGGTACGCGTCGGCGCTCGCGCGGAAGTTGCGCAGCCGCTCGCGCAGGGGCTTGCCCTTGAGCGGGCTCTGCTCCACGTCCTGCTGCAGCCCCTCCCGCTGCCGCCGGTCCAGCGGTGACTCCGCGGAGACGACTCCCTGCCGCATGATCGAGTCGCGCTCGCGGCGATCCATCGCCGCGAAGGTTACGCGGCGGCGGGCTCCCCGCCAATCTCCTCGGGGAGGGACCGGCCGCTTGCGCCGCGGCAGGCCACGATTCCGGCGGCGGCGCCGACGATCGAGATCGCGGCGAACATGCCCCACATCGCCGAGTCGCCGAAGCCGTCCCGCACCTGGAGCCCGAGGAACGGCGCGAGCGCGAAGCCGATCGCGCCGGTGCTGCCGAACGCGCCCATGTAGGCGCCGCGGATGTCGGCGGGGGCGAGCCTGGCGACCACCGACTGCGAGGTCGGAACCCACAGCATCTCCCCGATCACGAACACGAAGATCACGGCCAGCACGACGGGAATGGCGGAGCTCGCCGAGAGGAGCAGGAACGGCAGCCCCATCAGCAGCATCGCCGTGCCGAGCTTCGCCGCCGGCGAGATCCCCGCGACCCGTCGCGTCAGGCGGAGCTGGAAGAACGTCACCATCGCCGGGTTGAGGATGACGAGGAAGCCCCAGGTCGAGGCCGAGATCCCGTGCGAGTCGACGAGCGAGACCGGCAGCACGATCTCGAAGGCGACGTAGGTGAGCTGGGCGAGCACGCCCGAGACGAGGAAGACGAGGAAGACGGTGTCCCGGCGGATGACGGCGAACGAGCCGCGCTCCGGCGGGGTCTCGGGAGCGTAGGCGCCGGTGCGGGGCAGGTAGCGGTACGCGATCAGGAAGCCGATGAGCGAGAGGCAGGAGACGCCGACGAAGAGCGCGTTCCACCCGCCCACGATCAGGAACAGGCTGCCGATCGGCGGCCCGCAGACGACGCCGAGGTTCTGCGCGACACGCACCGACGCGTAGGCCGCCTCGCGCCGCTGTGGATGGACGAGGTCGGCGATCATGGCCTGGGTAGACGACCCGCCGAGCGCGCCGAGGATGCCTGCGCCCGCCATCACGCCCAGCCCGAGGTACACGGCGTGGCCGGGCGTCAGGAAGAGCAGGTAGTAGAGCGCGCTCCCGCCCCAGCCGACGAGGATCAGCGGGCGGCGGCCGATGTGGTCGGAGAGGTGGCCGCCGGCGTAGCCGGAGAGCCCGGCGAGGAAGGCCCCGCCGAGGTAGGCGACGCCGAGCTGCCCGGAGCCGGCGCCCAGCTCCTTGATCGCCCAGATGCCCATGAAGCTCCAGCCGGCCGAGAAGGCGAGCGTGCCGGAGAAGCCGGTGGCGAGCACCGGCCGGATCGCGCGGTCCACGTCGTCGCCCCAGACGAAGACGAAAAGGCGCCTGAAGACGGCCACGCGGCAATCGTAGTCAGCGTTTGGCGGTTACCGGCCGAAGAACGAGCGCAGCCGGGATGCGCGCGCGGGCGCATCAGGCGCGCGCCTGGACTCCGGCGACAACGCGGCCGTGGGCACGAGCGGGAGCTCCTGCTCCCGCCGGCGCCGCTCGGCGCGCTCGCGGTCGCCGCGAAACGCCGCCCGCATCTCCTCGAGCTGGCTCTCTTCCCTCATCGGCGGGACGTTTCGCCCCGCCTCGCCCGGCTCCTGCCTTTGGACCCTCTAGCGGAAGCGGAAGACGATGCGGCCGCGCGTGAGGTCGTACGGCGAGAGCTCGACCTTGATCCGGTCGCCCGGGGCGATCTTGATCCGGAAGCGGCGCATCTTGCCGGCCGTGTAGCCGAGCGTTTCGTGCCCGTTATCGAGCGCGACGCGGAACATCCCGCTGGGGAATGCCTCCAGCACCTCGCCCTCGAATTCGATCTTCTCTTCTTTTGCCATCGGCGCTGCCTCCTGCCGAGAGAAAGTCCCGGCCCCGCGTGTGCGGGGCCGGGTTTCGAGCAGGACCGGCTCTAGCCGATCTGAACGACATTGGTCGCCTCGGGGCCTTTCGCGCCCTCACGGGGCTCGTATTCCACCTTGGCGTTCTCGCGGAGCGACTTGAAGCCGTCGCCGGCGATGTTGGAGTGGTGGACGAAGAGATCCTTTCCTCCGTCCTCCGGCGCGATGAAGCCGTAGCCCTTCGCGTCGTTGAACCACTTCACGGTTCCTGTTGCCATATCTACACCTCCCCTACCATGAGCACGAACGGGTAAGGGA
>CAYGLV010000097.1:0-4239 GCA_964351025.1 uncultured Gaiellales bacterium
CCTCCCACAGAGGCGACTCCTCCGCCGACGGAGACGACTCCTCCGCCCACAGAGACGACTCCTCCGCCCACCGTGCCGGAGCCCCCGCTTCCTCCTCCGACGCCGGGCCCCCCCGCGGAAGGTCTGTGGCGGCTCGTGGTCACCGCCACGGATGACCAGGGGCGATCGTCCACGGCGACGCAGACGTTCCTCGTGGACTCCACGCTCGGCTTCCTCGGGACGCAGAAGACGTTCTTCCTGCCTCCCGCCGGCCGCGAGTTCCCGATCCTGTTCACGCTTTCACGCGAGGCGCGGCTCACGATCACCGTCGAGACGAAGGCCGGAGCGGTCGCGCGCATTCTCGCGACTCGCCGCTACCCGGCCGGGCAAGTGCGGCTCGTGTGGGACGGTCGGACCCGCGGTGGCAAGCAGCTCGCCCGGGGGGGACGGTACGTCGTCCGGCTGGTCGCACGCACGCCGTACGCCAGGCTCGAGCTCGTTCGTGGCTTCCGCGTGCAGCGGATCGTCGGGCCCAAGCGGCCGCCCGGGGGCCGGGGGTAGGCTCTCCGAGTGCCGGTCGCCTCGCTCCTCAGCGGGATCACGGATCTCCTTACGACCGTCGTCGGCGACTACGGTATCTACGCCGTCTTCGGGCTCATGCTGATCGACGCCGTCCTTCCGGCCGCGAGCGAGCCGGTGATGGTCTACTCCGGCGCGGTGGCGGCGGGTGCGTTCGCGGGGCAGGACGTCGTCTTGCTCGGTGCCTCGTTCGAGCCCGGGCTCCCTGCATACCTGGCGATGGCGCTCTCGGGCACGATCGGCTACACCATCGGCTCGGTCATCGGTTGGGGCATCGGCGACTACGGGGGACGGCCGTTCCTCGAGCACCACGGCAGGCTCTTCCACCTCGACGCAGGGAAGCTCGACCGGGCCGAGCGCTGGTTCGAGCGCTACGACCAGTGGGCGGTCTTCCTCGGCCGCCTCACACCGGTCGTGCGCTCGTTCATCTCGATTCCGGCCGGCATCTTCCATTCCCCACTCCCGCGCTACGCGCTGCTCACCCTGCTCGGCTCTGCGATCTGGTCCTTCGGGCTCGCCGGCGCGGGCTGGGCTCTCGGCTCGCAGTGGGAGGAGTTCCACAGCGCGTTCCGTTACGTGGACTACGCGGTCGCGGGCCTCGTTGCGGCAGGGATTGCGCTCCTCGCGTGGAAGCTCGCCAGGCGCCGCCGCGGAGTGGAAGACGCAGCGCGCGGGTAGACTGGCCTTGCCGGCTCACATGATCCCCCTCGTCGACGTCAAGGCGCAGTACGCGCCTCTCGTGCCCGAGCTGAAGGAGCGCTTCGCGGAGGTGCTCGAGTCGGGCCGCTTCATCCTTGGCCCACACGTGGCCGAGTTCGAGCGCGAGGCGGCTGCGTACCTCGGCGTCCCTGTCTCGGTGGGCGTCGCCAACGGCACGGACGCGCTCGTGCTCGTCCTGAACGGGATGGGTATCGGGTCGGGCCACGAGGTGATCTGCCCCGCCTTCACGTTCTACGCGACCGCCGAGGCGATCGCGCGCGTGGGCGCGACGCCCGTCTTCGCGGACATCGATCCGGTCACGCTCAACCTCGACCCCGAGGACCTCGCCAAGCGGATCACGACACGGACGAAGGCGATCATGCCCGTTCACCTCTTCGGCCGTCCGGCACCTCTCGCCGAGCTCGCCCGGCTCGGGCTGCCGCTGATCGAAGACGCGGCGCAGGCCTTCGGCGCCGAGGGCACCGGCACGACCGGCGTCGCCTCGACCTACAGCTTCTTCCCGACGAAGAACTTGTTCGCCCTCGGTGACGGCGGTCTCGTGGCCTGTACCGACGAAGAGCTGGCCGCGCGCGTGCGCATGCTCCGCTTTCACGGCTCCACGGACAAGCAGACCTTTCACCACGTCGGAACCAACTCACGCCTCGACGAGCTCCAGGCTGCGGCTCTACGTGTGTTCCTGCCGCATCTCGCGGGCTGGAACGCGTCTCGCCGTGCGGGCGCGGCCCGCTACGCCGAGCTCGGTCTGGGCGACGCCTGCGAGCTCCCGCCCGACGAGCCGGGGCACGTCTACCACATGTACGTCGTCAGGACCCAGGGCAGGGACCGGATCGCGGCCGCGCTCAAGGAGGCGCAGATCTCGTGCGCGCCGTACTACGTGACCCCGCTCCACCTGCAGCCGGCCATGCGCTGCCTCGGGTGGGAGCGCGGGTCGCTTCCAGAGACAGAGAAGGCCGCCGCCGAGAACCTCGCGCTGCCGCTGTGGGCCGGGATCGGCAGCGACGTCCAGGAGCGTGTCGTCGAGACGGTGCTGTCCGCCGCCGGCGTCGCGGCGCCAAGGTGAGAACACCTATCAATAGGCACCGGCTGCCCCAGCTCGCGGCGGACGTCGCGATCGTCACCGCCGCGTGGTTCCTCGCCTTCCGGCTCCGCTTCGACCCCGAGGGCCTCCCCTTCTACTACGAGCGCTACCTGAGCTGGGAGATTCTCGGCCTCGTCGCGGGGCTCAAGCTCGGTGTGTTTGCACTGTTCGGCTTCTACAACCGCTGGTGGCGGTACGTCTCGACTCGCGACATGTGGGGTGCTGCGCGCGGCGTGACCGCTGCCTCCGCGCTCACCTTCCTCGTCTTCACGTTCTTCGACATTCACGTCGTAGCCGTGCCCCGCTCGATCTGGGCGGTCGACTGGCTGCTGACGCTGGCGCTCGTCGCCTCCTCCCGGATGCTCGCGCGGACGATCATCGAGCGGCCACAGGGCCGGGCGATCGTCGCGCGCGGGAAGGAAGTGATCGTCGTCGGGGCCGGGGATGCGGCTCAGCTCATTCTGCGCGAGCTCCTGCGCAACCCCGCCCTCGGGTACACGCCGATCGGCCTGATCGACGACAACCCGAGCAAGCGCAACCTGCGGCTGCACGGGATTCGCGTGCTCGGCACGACCGCTGAGCTGCAGCACGTTCTGCGCGACCGCCGCCCGGACGAGCTGCTGATCGCCATCCCATCTGCTTCGGGCGAGTTGCGCCAGCGGATCGTCGACGTCGCGCGCGCCGAGGACGTTCCGGTGAAGACGCTGCCGGGCCTGAACGAGCTGATCGCCGGGGATCCCAATCTCGCGGGCCAGATCCGCCCGGTCGAGGTCGAGGATGTGCTCGGGCGCGAGGCGGTCGAGGTCGACCTCGATGCGATCTCGGGCTACCTCGCCGGTGCCACCGTGCTCGTCACCGGCGCCGGCGGCTCGATCGGCTCGGAGCTGTGCCGCCAGATCGCGCGCGTCGGCCCTGCGCGGCTCGTGCTCATCGACCACTCCGAGGCCGCCCTGTTCGAGATCGAGCGCGAGCTGACGACGGAGAAGGGGTTCACCGCCGCCGTTCCCATTCTCGCCGACGTCAAGAATCGCGAAAGGATGCGGCAGGTCTTCGTGAGCTACGCGCCGACGGTTGTCTTCCACGCGGCTGCGTACAAGCACGTCCCGCTGATGGAGGCGAACCCGCTCGAGGCGGTGCGCAACAACACGATCGGGACGAAGGTCGTCGCCGAGGTCTCCGTCGCGGCTGGCGTCGAGCGCTTCGTGCTCGTCTCGACCGACAAGGCCGTGAATCCGAAGACGGTGATGGGTCAATCGAAAGCGCTCTGCGAGTGGATCGTCGAATCGTACGGAGCCCGCGACGACGTCAGAACGCGCTTTGTCGCAGTGCGCTTCGGCAACGTGCTCGGCTCCTCCGGCAGCGTGATTCCGATCTTCCGCCGCCAGATCGCCAAGGGCGGTCCCGTGACGGTCACGCATGCGGAGATGACCCGCTTCTTCATGACGATCCCCGAGGCGGTCCAGCTCGTCGTTCAAGCAGGGGCGCTCGGGGGCCGTGGCAGCGTCTTCGTGCTCGACATGGGCGAGCCCGTGCGGATCATGGACCTCGCCGAGCAGATGATCCGGCTCTCCGGAAAGGAGCCCGGGAGGGACGTTCAGATCGAGATCGTCGGCTCCCGGCCCGGCGAGAAGCTGCACGAGGAGCTGTGGAGCGCCGGCGAGCAGGTGACGCCCTCGGCGCATCCGGCGATCCTCCGGGTCACTCGCCCCCCGATCGACACCGTCTGGCTCGAGTCCGAGCTACGCGAGCTCGAGCGGCTGATCGAGGCGAACGAGACGCTCGAGGTGATCGGGCGGCTGAGCGCGATCGCCCGCGACCCGCGTCGCCTCGAGAGCATCGAGGCGGACGTCGCCGTGGCGACGCCCGCCCCTGAAGCCGTCTAG
>CAYGLV010000098.1:0-4164 GCA_964351025.1 uncultured Gaiellales bacterium
ACGCGGGAAGTGATGGATGCCTGGAGCACGTGGTTCGCAGCAGTAGGAGACAGCATGGTTGACAGCGGCAACCCGTTCGGGCCGGGACGAGAAGTCACGCCAACCGGAACCAAGGACTTGACACCGGAAATGGAGCCGGCGCACGGCTACTCGATCGTCAACGCAGACAGCATGGATGACGCCGAGAAGCTGCTTGAAGGCTGCCCGATCATCGACAGCGTACGGGTCTATGAAGCAATGTCGATGTAGCTGCGGCCGTTTCTGAAGGCGCCGGCGAGGCGTCAGGCGGCGGCGCCCGACACGACGGCTTCGGTCAGCTCGGCAGGTGCGCCGACGACGGCGTCGGCCAGGGCGAGTGCGTCCGCGGGCGGGGGATAGTGCGCGTTGGGAACCGCGATGACGCGCATTCCGGCCGCCTTGGCCGCGCGGAGCCCGGTACCGGAATCCTCGATCGCAGCGCAGCGTCGCGGCGGGACGCCGAGCCTGCGGGCGGCTTCGAGGAAGACGTCCGGCGCCGGCTTGCCGCGCGCGACCTCCTCCGATGAGACCCAGGCGCGGAAGCTCGTGCGCAGCCCAGAACTGCTGAGGAACTCCTCGATCAGCTCGCGGTTCGACGACGAGGCCACTGCCAGGGGCCACCTGCGCGCGAGTCGCTCGACTGTCTCGACCGCGCCCGGAAGAAGCGGCAGGCGCTCGCGGTAGAGGACGAGGAGGCGGCTCACGACCTCGGCGTTGATCACCTCGGGCGGGTCGGGAATGCCGACCACTTCGTTCATGTAGCGGGACCACTCGGGCGAGCTCATTCCCATCATCGCCTGCTGAGCTTCCGCGTCGTAGCGCCCGCCGCGCTCGGCGGCAAGCTGCTCGCGCACCTCGTCCCAGACCTGCTCGGTGTCGAGCAGGACGCCGTCCAGATCGAAGACGACGGCCTCGATCACGCGCTGCGGTACTCGCCCTCGAGGCGCAGCAGCGGAGGTGCCGCCGAGCCGAGCTCGACACGCAGCGCCTCGCCCACGAAGAGCGTGTGCGTGCCGGCGGCGACCTCGTGGCGCGTCGCGCACTCGATCCAGCCGAGGGCACCGGCGAGGAGCGGCGCTCCGGTGGCCCCCGGCTCGACGGCGATGCCGTGCCACATCGCGATGGGCGGCACACCGCGCGCGAAGTGCTGGGCCAGCCATTCCTGCCCGGCCGCGAGCAGCGAGACCGCGAAGCCGCCGGCCTCGCGCAGCAACTCGTGCAGCGCCGCATCGCGGGAGACGGCCACGCCGACGAGCGGCGGCTCGAGCGAGAGCGCGACGAGCGAGCCGACCGTCAGGCCAAGCCGCTGGCCGTCGGCGTCCACGGTCACGACCGCGACGCCTGTGGGGACGCGGCGCAGCAACGTTCTCAGCTCGTCGTTCGCGGGCACGTCTTCGATTCTGCCTCTTGTTGGCCCGCCACGAGTGCGTTACCTTTGCGACGTGCGCGGGCTCGCAGCCGTTCTCGGTGTCGTGGCTCTCCTGGCCACAGCCGCGGCGTGGGCCGCTGCGCCCTTCACGCCGGCCTCGCTCGCGGGCACGTGGAACGGAAGCTGGAAGAACGAGACATTCGGCTCCACGGGGCCGGCGCAGTTCGCCGCGAAGGCAGTCGGCTCGAAGCTCGTCGTCTCGATGGACCTCGGCGGCAACGTCTTCGGCTGCTCCGACCCGCCCGCACGCAAGGCGACTCTGGCCAAGGGAACCGGCCCGAACCGGTGGAACGCGAAGGGCTTCGCCTTCTCGGCCAAGTCGCCGATCCTCGGCACGACGAAGGTCGCGTACGTCCATGCCACGAAGTCGATGGTCGCGAGCGGGCTGAACCCAACGTGCGCCAACGGGCTGCGGTGGAAGCTGACCGGCAAGTTCAGCGGGAAGTCGTTCTCGGGCACCGTCGCGATCACGCTGCCCGACGGCGGGCACGCGGCAAGCTCGATCGCGCTGAAGCGCTCCTGAACGCGCCCGGCCGCGCAGGTTTGCGGCAGTAGACTCGCCTCGGGATGAGGGTGCAGCTTTTCGCCACGTGCCTCGGTGACCTCGTGTTGCCCGAGGCCGTCGCCGACGCGGAGGCGCTCCTGCTCCAGGCGGGGCACGAGGTCGTCTATCCGGCGGCGCAGGTCTGCTGCGGCCAGCCGGCGTTCAACGCCGGCCACCGTCGCGCAGCCGCCCGTGTCGCTCGCACGTTCGTGCGCGCGTTCTCGCGCGAGCTGCCCGTCGTCGTCCCCTCGGGCTCGTGCGCGACGATGCTCTCGCACTACCTGCCGGAGCTGCTCCGAGTCGAGCCGTACGAGGTGTACGAGCTGTCCGCGTTTCTTGCGGGGACGGCGCTTCCGCGCCTCAACGACGGCCGTACGCTCGCCTACCACGACTCCTGTCACATGCTCCGCGAGCTCGGGATCTCGGATCAGCCGCGGGCGCTGCTCGAGGCGTCGGGCGCGACGCTCGTACCGCTGCAGCGGCCGGACCTCTGCTGCGGCTTTGGCGGCACGTTCTCCGTCCGGCAGCCGGAGATCTCGGTTGCGATGGCCGATGACAAGCTCGGGGACGCCGCCGCTTCGGCAGCGGAGGTGCTCGTCACCGCCGACCCGGGCTGCCTCGTGCACCTGAGGGCCCGGGCGGAGCACGTGGGTGGGCCGCGCGTCGTCCACCTCGCGACCGCGCTCGCGCGCGGGATCGACGCGTGAGCGCGCTCGACCAGCCGCCCCGGGCCTTCCGCGCCCGGGCGCGCGAAGCACTCGCCGCGGAACACATGCAGGCGGCCCTCGACTCGAGCACGCTCCGGCTCTACGACCACCGGTCGGAGGCCTGGGATGACCTCGGCGATGTCGAGGCGCTGCGCGAGACCGCGCGGCGGATCCGCGAGCGGACGATCGCCCGGCTCGACGATCACCTCGAGGTGTTCGCCGACGCGGTTGAGGCCCGCGGCGGCAACGTCTTCTTCGCGCGCACCGCGGAGGAGGCGCGCGCGTACGTCGTGGATGTCTGCACGCGGGCCGGCGCGCGGCTCGCCGTGAAGTCGAAGTCGATGCTGAGCGAGGAGATCGGGCTCAACGCTGCGCTGGAGGCGGCCGGCGTGCGCGCGGTCGAGACGGACCTCGGGGAGTACCTGCTCCAGCTCGCCGGCAAGCACCCGGCGCACATCGTCGCGCCCGCGATCGAGCTGACCAAGGAGGACTGCGCCGAGTTGCTCTCCCGCGCGGGCGGAGTGCCTGTGGAGCCGGAGCTCGAGGCGCTCACCGCCGCCGCTCGCCGCCAGCTGCGCGAGGCCTTCCTGACCGCCGACGTCGGCATCACCGGCGCCAACTTCGCCGTCGCCGAGACGGGCTCGATCTGCCTCGTCACGAACGAGGGCAACGGCCGCCTCGTCAGCTCGCTGCCGCGAGTCTGCATCTCGCTGCTGGGGATGGAGCGCGTGGTGCCGACGACCGCCGAGCTCGCCGTCCTGCTCCAGCTCCTGGCCCGCAGCGGAACCGGCCAGCCGCTCACGGTCTACACGACGCTGCTGACGGGCCCACGCCGCGAAGGCGAGGAGGACGGTCCGGAGGAGTCGCATGTTGTCATAATAGACAACGATCGGACGAACCTTCTGCGCGGCCGTTACCGGACGATGCTCTCCTGCATCCGTTGCGGTGCCTGTCTCAACGCCTGCCCCGTCTACCGGAAGGCCGGCGGGAACGCGTACTCGGACGTCTATTCCGGGCCGATGGGGGCTGTGCTCGTGCCGCTGCTCGTCGGCCTCCGCCAGGCGCCGGCCCTGCCGCACGCCTCGTCGCTCTGTGGCGCCTGCACCTCCGTGTGCCCGGTCAAGATTCCGCTGCACGAGCTGTTGCTCGACCTCCGGCGCGATCTCGTCGCCGAAGGTGTCGCCTCCAGGTGGGAGCGGCTCGCCTTCGGAATCTGGTCGCTCGCCTGGTCGCGGCCGTGGAGCTACCGGTTGACCACGCGCGCGGCGCGGCTCGGGCAGCGCTTCGGCGCGCTCGTAGGCCCGGGCCGTACGTGGGCGAGGGCCGGAAGGGCGCTGCCGCGGCTCGCCCGCCGCCGCCACCGGGACGGGCGCCGATGAGCACCCGTCATGAGTTCCTCGCGCCGATCCGGGCGGCCGAGCGACCCGACGTGCCCGAGCCCGAATTGCCGCCGCTGCGGCCTGGGC
>CAYGLV010000099.1:0-4006 GCA_964351025.1 uncultured Gaiellales bacterium
ACCCCGTCCCAGCCCTCCCCCAGCGGCGCGAGCACCCGCCCGATGATGTCGTCGGAGACGAGCGGCCGGGCCGCGTCGTGGACGAGCACCGCGACTGCGTCCTCCGGCACCTCGGCAAGTGCCTCGCGCACGGACTCGGCACGGGTCGCTCCACCGGTCACGCAGGCCGCGACCTTCGACGCGGCCAACTCCTCCGCGAGCAGGATCGTCGGCTCCTCCCACCCCGCGGGCGCGACGACCACGACCGCGTCCACCCAGCCCGAGGCCTCGAAGCGCTCCAGGCTCTCGGCGAGCAGCGGCCGGTCGCCCAGCTTGACGAAGGCCTTCGGGCGCTCACTGCCGAGGCGCTCGCCCACCCCCGCCGCAACCAGGAGCGCCCAGACGCTCATCGTCCGACGGCCGCGCCGTCAGGCGCTGGCCGCTGCGACCTTGGCCTTGGCCTTCGTCTTCTTCTTGACGCCGTCGGCGCCCGTCAGAACACCCTCGAGCCAGTCGGCGGCCTCGTCCTCGGACATCGCCTTGGCGTACATCAGCTCGGAGGCGAGGATCTTCTTCGCCTTCACGAACATCTGCTTCTCGCCGGTCGAGAGGCCCTTCTCGTGATCGCGCAGCGAGAGGTTCTTCACGACCTCGGCGAGCTCGAAGATGTCGCCCGTCTTCATCTTGTCGCGGTTGTGCTTGAAGCGGCGGTTCCAGTTCTTCGGCATCTCCGTCGACCCGCCCGTCAGCGCCTTGAGCACGGTGTTGACGAGATCCTCTTCGATCACGTGCCGGAGCCCGACCTTCTCGGCGTTCTCGCAGGGCACGTTCACCACCATGTCGTTGTGGAGGATCTGGATGGTCAGGTAGTCGCGGATCTGACCGAGAACCTCCCGCGATTCCTTCTTGACCACCGTTCCTGCGCCATGGTGGGGATACACGACCTTGTCGCCGATGTCGAACAACCCAGCCTCCCTTGGGGACGGTCCCGTGTCAGTCTCGTAAAAAGTGCCGGCACGCGTTCTCCGGCCGGCAAGACACGTCAGTATAGCGGAAACCCCTGGAAAATGCACCTTTCCAGACCCTGCGATTTGCAGGGCTTTCTGTCTGAGCGTCTAGCTGCGCTCGGCTGCCGGGGTCAGGCCCGCCCCGACCGCCAGGCGCAACGTCTCGACCTCCTCGACGGGGACCGAGCCCCCCCGGCCCCGTGTCCCGGTGGGAGCGACCGCGACGCCGACGCCGAACTTGGCGCACTCCTCGAGCCGGCGCTCGGATTGCGCGGCAGGCCGGAGGCGGCCGGTGAGACCGATCTCGCCGAACGCAGCGAGGCCCTCCCGCACGGCTGCGCCCCGTGCCGCCGAGGCAATCGCGAGTGCGATCGGAAGATCGGCACCGGGCTCGTCGATCCGGACGCCGCCGGCGACGTTGACGAAGACGTCCGCAGCTCCGAGAGCAAGCCCCGCATGGCGCGAGCACACCGCGACGATCATGGCGAGCCGCTTCGGATCCACGCCGGTCGCGACACGACGGGGCATGGCGAGGTCGGTCGGCGCGACGAGAGCCTGAATCTCCAGCAGCATCGGACGCGTGCCCTCGAGCACGCACGCGACGGCGGCGCCGACCTCCCCTGCCTGCGTTCGCCCGAACAGCTCGGAGGGATCGGGCACGCCGACGAGCCCGGTGCCGGTCATCTCGAAGACGCCGATCTCGTTCGTCGAGCCGAAGCGGTTCTTGGCCGCACGCAGGATGCGATGGGCGTGGTAGCGATCGCCCTCGAACTGGAGTACGCAGTCCACGAGGTGCTCGAGCACACGCGGGCCCGCGACGGCGCCGTCCTTCGTCACGTGGCCGACGAGGATCGTCGCGACGCCGGACTCCTTCGCGACGCGCAGGAGGCGGCCGGCGGCCTCGCGCACCTGCGCGACCGAGCCGGGCGCAGACCCGAGCTCGGCGGCGTACAGCGTCTGCACGGAGTCGATCACGCAGACGTCGGGCCGCTCCTGCTCGAGCGTCGCGCAGACGGCGTCGAGCTCGGTCTCCGCGAGGATCTCCACGGCCTCGGCGCCCCCGAGGCGGGCGGCACGAAGCGTCACCTGGGCGACCGACTCCTCGCCGGTGACGAGCAGCGCGCGGCGGCCGTCACGAGCCATCGCGCCGAGCGCGCTCAGCAGCAGCGTCGACTTGCCGACCCCCGGCTCACCGCCGACGAGGACGAGCGAGGCCGGAACCAGACCGCCCCCGAGCACACGATCGAGCTCGGCGACCCCGGTAGGGATCCGCGTGGCCTCGCCGGCCTCCACGTCGCCGAGGCGAACCGGCACCCGCGCGGCTGAGGCCTGCTTCTCGTTCTCGCGCCCCTGCAGCTCCTCGACGAGCGTCCCGAAGGCGCCGCAGCCCGGGCACCGCCCCAGCCAGCGCCCGGCCGACGTCCCGCACTCCGAACAGACGAACTGGACGATGACCCTGGCCATGGAGCCAGTCTAGGGAGAGGTCCCGACGGGGACCGTGCCGAGATCGAGCCGACATCCGCAGTGCCGCGGCGCTACAGCCGCTTCACGAGCAGTACCCGGTCCTGCCCGACACCGTCGTAGCCTCGCCCGCCCGGCTCGAGCTCGAAGCCGAGTGAGCGGTGGAACGAGATCGAGCCTTCGTTGACCGGCGACGTCACGCAGCGCACGACGCTACGACCCGCGGCTCGCGCGACACCGAAGAGCCGCTCGCACAGCTCCCGGCCAAGGCCGGTGCCGCGATGCTCCGGGGCGACGCCGACGAAGTGGACGTAGGCCTCGCCGGGATGGGTCTGCGAGAGGAACCCGCAGAGAAAGCCCGCAAGCTGCCCGTCCTCCTCGGCCACGAAGCTCGTCTCGCGGAAGTGGACGAAGAAGAGCATCGGCAGCATGTCGGCCATCCGCCGGCGGCCCCACCAGGCGTCCACGACGGCAATCGCGCGGGAGTGGTCGGCCGGCTCGGCGTTGCGGATCGTGAGCGCCATCGGGCGCAGCGTAGATCAGACGGCCAGCGTGTCGGCTGCGATCGCCGAGGCGACGGCGGCCGTCAGCTCCTCGAGCGTGAACGGCTTCTGCAGGAACCCCGAACCGGGCGCGGACACGTCGTCGGAGCCGAGAGCCCCCGCCGGATAGCCCGACGTGTACAGGACGGGCAGGCCGGGCCGTTCGGCGACCAGCCGCTCAGCGAGGGCGCGGCCGCTCATTCCCGGCATGACGACGTCGGTCAGGAGCAGGTCGATCGTGCCCTCGTGGAGCTGCGCGAGTGCAAGCGCCTCGTTCCCCTCCGACGCGCCGAGCACCGTGTAGCCCGCCCGCTCGAGCCCGGCCACGACGAGCCCCCGGACCGCCGGCTCGTCTTCGGCCACGAGCACCGTCGCGGCCACCTGGGGCATCGACGGCGGCGGCGCATGCCTGGCCGGAGCCTCGCCGGCGGGCGCCTCGGCGAGCGGCAGCAGGACGGTGAACACCGATCCTCGCCCCGGCTCGCTCTCGAACGTCAGCGTCCCGCCGCTCTGGACCACGATCCCGTGGGCGGTGGCGAGGCCGAGCCCGGTGCCCGAACCGTCGTGCTTGGCGGTGAAGAACGGGTCGAAGATTCGGGAGACCGCCTCGTCGTCCATGTGGATCCCCGTGTCGCGAACCGACAGCGACACGTACTCACCGGGCGGCAGCTCGACGCCGTCGCCGGCGAGCGGCTCGTCGAGCCGCTCGGTGCCGGTGGCGACCGTCAGCGTGCCCCCGTGCGGCATCGCGTCGCGCGCGTCGAGCGCGAGGTCGAGGATCACCTGCTCGAGCTGCGCGGTGTCGAACCGCACCTGCGCCGCCCCGGCGCCGGGGGCCACGACGAGCTCGATGTGCTCCCCGGCCAGCCGCCGCAGAAGCTCGCCCGTTCGGACGACGACTGAGTCGAGCTCGAAGGTCTCCGGCAGCAGGACCTGCACGCGGCCGAAGGCGAGCAGCTGGCGCGTGAGGTCGGCGGCGCGCTCGGAGGCGGCCCGGATCTCCTCGAGCTCGATCCG
>CAYGLV010000100.1:0-3964 GCA_964351025.1 uncultured Gaiellales bacterium
ACACTGTGTTACTTGACGGCGCTGGGGTTCAGCCGAACCGAAGCCCTACGGCTCTGCGGCGTGTTGTTCGAGCGAGCCACTGGCGAGTAGGGCTGCGATTCCGGGCTGCGGGTCGACGTCAGGCATCCGCTGCCGCAGGAACGCCAAGACGCGGCTCGTCAGCCGAGCGATCCCGTCAGTGATTGCGCGGTCGTCCGCCGCCACGACGCCGAGACAGGCGGAGAGGTCGTCGCGGTAGCCGTCTGGTGCAACGGGGAGCTCCAGGGCGGCCGCGAGCGCATCGCGCCCGTCGTGCACGACGCGCTCGGGATTCAGCAGGCGGAGAAGGCCCGGAACGAGCAGTCCTGCCGCGTGCGCGTGCCAGCGGAGTCCCACCGGGTCGCCCGCAGCAGCCGCCCGCTGGGCTTTCAGTGACGCCTCGACGAAGTCCTCGAGCTCGGGCGGGGCGGGAGGATGGACGTTCGTCGGCGGGTCGCCGAGCGCCGCGCGAGCGTCGTCGCACGCCCACAGGAACGCCGCCTCGTGCAGCGCCGGGAAGCCGAGCGCCCACCTTGCCGGCTGCGCGCGGCCGGCAATCCAGTCATCAATGCTCTTCGCGCCTGCGGAGACGTGGACTGGGCGGCCTGACGGCCGGGGCTCGAACCACGTGCGATAGCGCACAACCGGAGGACCTACTGTCGCGGCCTTGATGTCGAGGTCGCTGCTCGGCGTCGCCGTGCCTTTCAGGTGGCTTCCGAGGACGACGACGGCGCGCGCGGACGGTTCGAGCGCCAAGAGCCGCGCCACTGCCGCCTCGACCACCGCCGGCTCGAGCGCCTTGAGTTGCAGCTCCAACTCCATCGACGACGAGGGTAGAACGGTCCCTGTGTTGTGCGCAACACAGTTACTTGGCCGCGAGCGTCTCGATCGGCGCCGCATACCACTCCGACGCGAGCGAGTAGCCACGCGCTACGAGCACAGTTCGTACATCTTCGCGCCCGGTCGCAAGCGGCACGATCGCGAGCACGGCCCCTGCCGCGGCTCCGTACCGCTCCAGGCGCGGAAGCGCGTCCGGACCATCCAGACGGGCTGCGAGGCACACCGGCCCTCCGGGGTCGTAGACGGGTGGCGCAGGGCCGACGACGGCCTCGAAGCCGTCCTGGTCCGGCAGCTCGCCGCGCGCGGCGAGCTGCCGCGCCCACCACTCGGCGGCAAGCGCGAGGCTGAGCCCGCGGAGGAAAGCGCGCTTCGGCGGGTCGACCCGCCGGCCGCCGGCCACGATGACCGCCTTACGTGCGCCCGCGGCGTGCGCGAGCCGGGCCGCCTCTCGGAGCAGGGCGTCTCCCGCCGACAGCCAGAGATCAGGTCTGTCGACGGCGAAGTCGTCCACATGAAAGGGATCGCCGTCGGCGCCGATGGGCGGCGGCGCTGGGCCGACGCGTCCGATCAGAAAACCGTCCACGTGCGTGCTCGCGTCTTCATGGACGAGAACGATGAAGTCGCCTCTCGCGAGCAGGCCTTCGACGAACGGCCTCTGCAGGGTGCGGGCATCGTTCGCCGGGCGCTGGAACGGGTGCGCATTGTCCCGGTAGAGATCCCGCTTCGCCTCGGCGAGATCGAGCATCCGCTCGACGTCGCTTGACTCCGCCGTCCGCGCGCTCACGGCACCGATCGTACAAGTGACACCGTGTTACTTGGTGCCGGTGCGGCGCGGGCCCGGCTCGCTCTCAGTCGGCGAGAAGCACCACACCGACCGTGAGCGTCCCGGCGATCGCGGCACCGGAGGCCCACGGGTGCCGGAGGAACCCGGCTGCCCGGAGGGCGAGCGCGGTCAATAGCCCGAGCACCGCAAGCGCGACGAGGATGACGCCGAGCAGGAACATCAGGCCCTCCCTTCAGGCGCAGGCGCCGGGCGCAGGAACGAAACCCCGACCGCGACGGCAAGCGTGGCGACGATCACCGCGAGCGAGGCGAACACCGGAACCTTGTAGACGTCGGCGAGCGTCATCTTCAGGCCGACGAAGACGAGCACGGCCGCCAGGCCCACGTTTAGGTAGCGGAAGCGGCCCATCATCCCGACGAGGACGAAGTAGAGCGCGGCGAGGCCGAGCAGCGAGAAGGCGTTCGCGGCGTAGACGATGAACGTGTCGCGCGTGATCGCGAAGATCGCCGGGATCGAGTCGACTGCGAAGACGACGTCGAAGGTCGCGACGAGGACGAGTGCGGCCAGCATCGGGGTCGCCAGGCGCCGGCCGTCCTCGCGCACGGTCAGCCGATCGCCGTGGTAGCCGGCTGTCATCGGCAGGACGCGGCCGAGCAGCTTCAGCACCGGGTTCCGCTCCGGGTGGATCTCCACCGTGGAGTGGCGCGCCATGCGAATCCCGGTCAGCACGAGGAATGCCCCGAAGACGTAGATCGTGTAGTGGAAGGCGTCGAGCAGGGCGGCGCCGGCGAGGATGAAGATCGCGCGCAGGACGATCGCGCCGACGATGCCCCAGAAGATCACCCGCCGCTGGTAGGCCACGGGGACTGCGAAGTAGCTGAAGATCAGGGCGAAGACGAAGAGGTTGTCGACCGAGAGCGACTTCTCGATCAGGAAGCCCGCCAGGTACTCCTCCGCCGGGACGCGCCCCTGCCACCACCAGAGGAAGCCGCCGAAGGCAAGACCGAGAGCGGTCCAGCCGATGCTCCAGCCGGCCGCGCGGCGGATCGAGATCTCCTCCCCGCGGCGCCCGAAGGCGACGAGGTCGACCACGAGCATCGCGACGACCAGCACGCCGAACGCTCCCCACATCCACAGCTCGAGTTGCATGGAATACCCCTTTTCGTCAGGCCGTTTGCCGGTCGACGAAGGTCTCTCCCGCCGCTACCGCGGCCGGCGCCACCGGGCCACTTGGGCCGGACTGACGATGGCGCCCGTTTGGGGGTACTGCCCCTCGGCTGGAGCCAGGGTAGCAGAGGGGAAGAGCGTCTCCGACTCGCGATCAGCGAGCGCTGCGGCGCGCCAGCGCGGCAATCACCGCCAGCGCACCGGCCGCTGCCAGAGCACCCACCGCCTCGAGCGCGAGCCCGCCGCCCGCGGAGACGTCCACGAGCGCGAGCAGCACGGCCCCGAGCACGAGCGTCAGCAGGCAGAGCCAGGCAAGGAAGGCGGCGCGGCGCCAGTGCGAGCCGGGCTCGTCGGTGACGGCCGCCCGCAGCTCGAGCGACCAGTACGAGAGCTCCGCGACGGCGAGCAGGCCGGCCGCGTAGAGCGGCGCCCGCTGGTCGAGCGGCAGGTCCTCGAGCGCGAGCAGCGACGCGTACTCGAGCCCGAGCAGCGCGACAACTACGGGCACGGCTCCCGCCCGGCGCAGCCAGAGGCCGCCGGCGAGCAGCGCCACCACGATTCCGCCGCCGGCGCCGTTCACCCAGCCGACTGCAACGCCGGCTTCGAGCGCTGGCCAGGCCGCGAGCCCGCCGGCGACCGCGACCGCGGCGACCGCAGTCAGTGTGCGCGCGCGAGCCGTGCGTGGCGCCGGAATGCCCTCACCTCCTCGAGTGCGAGCTCGAGCGGCTCGTCTCCGCGCCACTCCGCGACGGCAACGCCGAGCCGTTGGTAGCGCGAGCGCAGCTCGCTGCGGCGGAGCAGCCAGAGCCGGTATGCCAGCTCGTCCAGCTCCTCGACGCCGGCCTCGACGAACGGCACGGGAGAGACCTCGACGATTGCGAGGTCGTAGCCGCGCCCGCGTAGGTCGGCGAGTGCCTTGACGCTACGTTCGTCGAGCAGCGGTGTGACGGCGATCACGAGCGCCTTCGGCGGCAGTGTCCGCACCGGGATCACGGATACGTCCTTCCAGGCGTAGTTGAAGACGACCTCGGTCTCGAGCAACGCGTCCACGATCCGGTAGCGCTGGGCGATCCCCATTCCCGGCAGCAACCAGTGGAGGATGCCGCCGAAGCTCACGAGCCCGACCCGGTCGCGGCGCTCGAGGTAGCGGGCGGC
>CAYGLV010000101.1:0-3550 GCA_964351025.1 uncultured Gaiellales bacterium
CATGCGGCCTCGAAGCGGATGATGGGACTCGAACCCACGACCTTCTGCATGGCAACCCGCTACAGGCTGTCGCTCGGTTCCGTCGCGTTCCGCCTAACCGCGATGGCTGCGAGGGAATTGGCCTCGTCGGCTGCGTCCGGGAGGATCCCTGTAGCACCCTCGCGCACGGCCGACTCTTGCACGACTCTTGCAGGCTGCTCGACCGTGAACGCTTCCGCGAGCCGTGCTGCCTCGCCGCCGCGGCTGCGGTAGTGGGTGTACCGCTGTGTCGTTTTCGCGTCCGCGTGGCCCATCCAGAACTGCAACTCCGTCACGGACTCGGCCTTCCGCGCGGCGAGCGAACCGAACGAGTGGCGCAGGTCGTGGAACCGGAGCGGCGGCAGCTCCGCCTTGTCGCGCGCCGTCTTGAATCGGCGGCGGAGCGCCGAGGCATCGAGGTAGCCACCGTCACGGCCGACGAACACCGGATCGTCGTCGCCCGTGAACTCCTCGCGCGACAGGAGCTTCGCGAGCGCCGTCGCGACCTCGCCCACCATCGGCACGCTGCGGCTCTTGCCGCTCTTCGGCGTGCCGACCTCGCGCGCGACGACGTTCCGGGAGACGCGCAGGCACTCGGCCCCGAAGTCAACGTCCCGGACGCGCAGGCCGAGCAGCTCGCCGAGCCTGAGCCCGCTGAAAGCGGCCGTCAGGAAGAGCGCCCCGTCCGTCTCGGACTTCGCCGCGCGCACGAGCGCGTGAACCTGCTCGGGCTCGTAGAAGGAGAACTCTGCCGCGTCGTAGCGGACCGGGAGCCGCTTCACCTTCGCGGCCGGGTTGCCTGTGAGCCCGTACGTGTCGGCCGCGTAGACGAAGATCCCGTGCAGGAGCGCGAGCAGCTTCTCGGCCTGCCGGCGCGGCAGCGGCTCTTTCGAGCGTGCCATCGCGTCCGACCGCCAGCGCGTGATCGTCTCCGTCGTCACGCCGTCAAGCTGGCGGGTGCCGAATCCGGGCCGTAGCCACCGCTCCGCGCAGCTCCGGTAGTCGCGGAGCGTTGACGGCTTCACGCGCCGCTCGTGCTCGACGTGGGCGAGCCATGCGTCCAGTGCGTCCCCGAACCTGACCTTGCTCGGCGGCCGGTACTCGCCGCGGGCGTCGTCGAGCCGGACTTGCGCTAGGTGTAGCTCCGCCAGCTCACGCGACGGGAACGAGCGCCACCGCTGCCTGCCGTCGATCATGTAGACGGCGACCCAGCTCTTACCGCGGCGGCGGATGTTACGCGCCTTCGTGCTCCGCTTGGTCATCGTTCCTCCCTCTCGATAAAGCCACCCTTGCGGGCGAGGCGGATTAGCGTCTGTGCGTAGCGCGGGTGAACGTCCTCGTGCTTTGCGACTGCGGCGATGCGGCCTCGTGGCGGCGCCGCATCATGGACGCGGGCGACCTCCCGGAGCCGGGCGTCGTCTACCTTGCTTCGGCTCGCCTTTTCGGCGGCGGCGTGGAACCTGAGAATCGACCCCGGCCAGTCCGGGTGCGGCACGACCGGGACGGCGATGATCGTTCCGTCGTCGCGGATCCGCAGCTCGCCCGCGACTAGCTCCATCGCCTCGGCCGCGTACTGGCGGAGCGGAATCCTGGTATCCGTCGCACTCAGCGGCCGACCGTCCGGGGCTGAAATTGTGACCCGCCGGACTCCGGGGCGGCCGTTGACCACGCGGATGTCTAGCTGCACGCGCAGCCGATCGCCGAAGACGACCTCGGCCTCGATGTGGTCCGGTACGACGTAGGGGGCAGTGAGCGGCGTGAGCCGCGAGCCCTCGGCGGGCTCGGCAGTAACCCTCACGACCTCGCCCTGCCTCTCGTCTTGCTTGTACCGCGGGCCGGTCATCGTGATGGTGACGCCAATACGCTCTTGTGTAGTCACACCAAAAGCATATCAAGTCTGTCAAGCTGGCGGTATGAGCATGGTGACGGAGCTTGACGCGCAGGTTCGGGGACGGGTGATCGTCGCGGAAGGGCTGGCGGAGATCATTCGTCTCACCGCGCGCTTGAGTCAGGAGGACCTGGCGGAGATCGTCGGCTGCACGGGGGCCGCTATCAGTCGCTACGAGGGCGGATCGAGGCGGCCGAGCGGCCCGGTCGGGCGCCGGTACTTGCAAGCGCTCGCGCACTTGGCAGCCGGGGAGCGACCATGAGCGCGCGCCCCGCGCTTCTGATTTTCCTCGGGCTCGAGGACGAACCTCGCGTGCTGCTCGCCGTCGAGACGCTGGCCGATGAGCTGCGCCTGCGAGCGTGGCTGCGATCAGCCGACGCGCCCGAGATCGCGCGCCGTGCGGTCGCCGAGTTGCTCGCGCAGACGATCCCGGAGGTAGTCCGGGCCGACGTCGAATCGCGGCGGGCAGCGTGAGCAACTTCGATTTGATCGCGCACCATCGCCGCCGGACCCGCGCAGCCGAGCGCCGCGCCGACACGCTCGAACTACAGCGCGCGAAGCTCGAACGGATGCTCGCCCTCGCCGTCCGGGTCGCGAGCGCCGACGGCCGCGACTGCGATCCGCTCGTGCTCGTAGAGATGATCGAGGAGCTAGACCGGCTCACCCTTGATCCGCCAGAGCCGACGATAGGCGAGCTGGTAGTCCTGCTGCGCGACACCGACCCCGGCCGGATCGGAAGGGCTGCATGAGCGTTGAGCCTGACCGCCGCCGCGTCGCGACCGCCGCGCGGGTCGTGAGAATCGTTGATCCGATCAACGATTCGGTCCGCGCTACGTGGGCGCGCGAGGACGTGCTCGATCCCTTCTACGTCGAGAAGGCACGTCGGCTGATCGGTCGCAGGCTGCTCGCGATCGTCCCCTGCGAGACGGGCACGGTCGAGCTGATCTTCGAGGGCGCCTCCGGCAACCTCGTTACCGTGCACCTTTCCGAGCCGCTGCTGATCGGCTACCTCCACCCGGACGCGGTTGAGGCTGGCTACGGCGGCGACGAGGGCATCGTCGGGAATGAGGCGGCGTGAGCGCGAAGGCCAAGACGGTGCAGGCCGCACCGGCCGAGCTCGCGCTCCGCGGCCGTGCGCTCACGGACATGGGCAACGGCGAGCGGCTGGCCGCCGAGCATGGCGCCGACCTCCGCTACTGCTTCCCCTGGCAACGCTGGATCGTCTGGGATGGGCGCCGCTGGGCCAGCGACGATACCGGCGAAGCGGAGCGGCGCGCGAAGACGTCCGTGCTCGCGCTGCTCGCCGAGGCGGCCGCGACCGACGACGACCGGGAACGGAAGCGGCTTGTCCAGCACGTCGCCCGTAGCGAGTCGGCGACGGCACGGCGCGCGCTGCTCGACTCGGCGCGATCGGAGCCCGGTATCCCCGTGCTACCGGACGCCCTCGACCGCGACCCGTTCCTCCTCAACGTCGGCAACGGCACGATCGAACTCCGCTCGGGCGACCTGCGCCCCCACAACCGGGGCGACCTGCTCACGAAGCTCGCCGACGTCGCCTACGATCCGGCCGCGACCTGCCCGCGCTGGGATGCGTTCCTCGATCGTGTCACCGACGGACGCGCCGACCTCGGCGCGTTCCTGCAA
>CAYGLV010000102.1:0-3130 GCA_964351025.1 uncultured Gaiellales bacterium
GGAGCTGCGCCGGGAGCTGACCGCGCTCGCCGAGAGCGCCGCCTCCTGACGATCAGCGCGGCTGCGGCACGATCCGGATGTAGGGCCGCGGCTCCTTCCAGCCGTCCGGGTAGGTCTCCCTGGCCTCGTCGTTGGAGACCGAGCCGGCGATGATCACGTCCTCGCCCTGCTGCCAGTTCACCGGCGTCGAAACCTTGTGCTTGGCGGTCAGCTGCAGCGAGTCGATCACCCGTAGCACCTCGTCGAAGTTACGGCCCGTCGTCATCGGGTAGACGAGGACGAGCTTGATCTTCTTGTCGGGGCCGATCACGAAGACGTTGCGCACCGTCTGGTTGTCGGCCGGCGTGCGCTCGAGCGGATCGCCCGAGGTGTCGGCGGGCAGCATCCCGTACAGCTTCGACACGTTGAAGTCGACGTCGCCGATCATCGGATAGTTCGGAGCGTGACCCTGCGTCTCCTCGATGTCGGCGGCCCACTCCGCGTGGTTGGCGACCGGATCGACCGAGAGCCCGATGATCTTGACATTCCTGCGGTCGAACTCGGGCTTGATCTTGGCCATGTAACCGAGCTCGGTCGTGCAGACCGGGGTGAAGTCCTTCGGGTGAGAGAACAGCACAGCCCACGAGTCGCCGATCCAGTCATGGAAACGGACGCGGCCCTCCGTCGTCTCCGCCTCGAAATCCGGCGCCGTTCCGCCAAGTTGCAGTGTCATGTCCCGCTCCTCTCGCATCGCCCGCTTCGGTCTTCCGACGTGTGCTGAGTACAAACGCACCGAGGCGGGCTCTTCTTCCGCGTCTCGACCTTTTCAGGCAGTCGCGAGAGCGCCGAGCTTGTCCTTCAGGTAGCGCACATACGGGCCTGCGTCGATCCCGCTCCCGACGACCCGCTCGAGCGTCTCCTGCGGCGTGTACTTGCGCCCGAGGGCGTAGACGTTCGCCTGCAGCCACTCGTGCAGGCGCCCGAACTCGCCGCGCTCGAAGTCGCCCTCGAGGTCCGGCAGGGCCTCGCGCACCTTCTCCCAGATCTGCAGCGACACGATGTTGCCGAGCGAGTACGTCGGGAAGTAGCCAAAGCCGCCGCCGGACCAGTGGACGTCCTGGAGGATCCCGAGCCGGTCTTCGGGCACGTCGATTCCGAGGTACTCCTTGAAGCGGGCGTTCCAGGCCTCCGGCAGGTCCCGAAGCGCGATCCGGTCGTTGACGATCTCCAGCTCGAGCTCGAAGCGCAGGATGATGTGGAGGTTGTAGGTCGCTTCGTCGGCGTCCACGCGGATGTACGAGGGCCGGACGCGGTTGACGGCGCGATAGAAACGGTCGAGCTCGACGCCGCCGAGAGCGTCCGGGAACGCCGACTGCAGGCGGGGGTAGAACCAGCGCCAGAACGGCTGCGAGCGCCCGACGACGTTCTCCCACAGACGGCTCTGCGACTCGTGCAGCGCGGACGAGACGCCGTGACAGAGCGGCGTCCGCTCGAGCGTTTCGCTGATGCCGTGCTCGTAGAGACCGTGCCCGCACTCGTGCATCGCCGTGAAGAGCGACGTGAGGTCGTTCTCCTTGTAGCGGGTCGTCAGCCGGATGTCGTCGCGAGCGGAGCTCGCGGCAAACGGGTGCACCGTGCGGTCGAGGCGGAAGTGGTCGTCCGCGAAGCCGAAGCGGCGCACGAGCTCGAGCGACAGCTCGTGCTGGGCGCCGGTGTCGAAGGGGCCGCGCAGGAAGTCGTCCTCGGCCCCGTTCGCCACCTCGGCGATCAGGGGGATCAACTCGCGCTTGAGGTCGTCGAAGACGGCGTGCACCTCGGCGGTCTTCATCCCCGGCTCGTAGTCGTCCAGCAGTGGGTCGTACGGGTCGTCGTAGGGCGCGAAGCACTCGATGTAACGGCGCTTCAGCTCGACGTTGCGCTCGAGCGCGGGCAGAAACGTCGCGAAGTCGGAGTCCTGGCGCGCCTTCGCCCAGACGTCGTGGCCGTCGGCGGCGGCGCGCGTCATCTCGGCAGCGAGCTCCGCCGGCACCCTGCGCGCCTTGTCCCAGTCGCGGCGCGTGACGCGGATCAGGCTCGCCTCGTCGGAGTCGTAGTCGAGGCTCTCCTCGAGCGGCCGCAGCTCCTCGAGGAGTGCGCCGATCGCGTCCGAGACGAACTTCTCGTGTGCGATCCGGTCGAGCGTCTCGAGCTGCGCGCCGCGGACGGGACCGCCGCCCGCCGGCATGAACACCGTCTGGTCCCAGAACAGCAGCTCCTGCGCGCGCCGGAGATCGTGGATCTCGGCGAGGCGCGACTTCAGCTCGGCGTACTTGTGCTCCATGGGCCGGCAGGACTCTAGCTTTTCGATGTGGCTGCGCGTGGGTACTCGCGCGTCGCGGCCGGCGCGAAACCGCCTTCGCGCCACGTGTAGGTGATGACACGCAGCGTCTCCGCCGTCGCCTCGTAGACCTGGACGCCCTGAGCCTCGCCGCTGCGGCCGGGGCGCGGACGGCCCAGGCCGGGCGCGGTGGCGACGACGACAGGCCCGGCGCCGTCGCCGCCGGTGGCGAGGAACTCGCGCCGTTCGGCGGCTGCCGCCTGGTGGATGTGGCCGCCGACGATCAGCTCGGCGCCGGCGGCAGCGAGCTCAACGAGCACGAGCCCGCGGTGGGCGACGGGCCGCTTGCGCGCCGCACGCCACGGGGCACCGAGCAGGTGGTGGTGGAGGACGGCGATCCGCAGAGCGCCATGAGCCCCCGTGCGCAGCCGCGCGGAGGCGCGCGCGAGCCGGCCGCCGCCGAGGCCGCCCGACTGCTGGCGCCACGGGCGCACGGAGTTGATCCCGACGACGTGCAGCCGGTCGGAGGCGTGGACGGGCTCGACCGTCTCCCACAGACGTTCGAACTCCGCCCAGGGGCTCGTGAACCGTGCGGGCAGCGTGTAGGGCACGTCGTGGTTGCCGGGGACGGCGAGCAGCGGCGGGCCGAGCGAGCGGAGGAAGGCCGCGGCGCGCTCGTGCTGGTCGCGGCGGCCGCGATGGGTGAGGTCGCCGCTCGCGAGCACGAGCTCCGGCGCGAGCTCGTCGACGAGCCGTGCGACATCTTGCTGTGCCTCTGGCGACTCGTGCCGCCCGAAGTGCAGATCGGAGACGTGGAGGACGCGCGCCGTCATG
>CAYGLV010000103.1:0-2951 GCA_964351025.1 uncultured Gaiellales bacterium
TGGTCGTTCGACCACTTCGGGTGCGGCGCGCCGCTCACGTACCAGTCGGAGCCGTTGTCGGCCAGGATCATCCCGTACTCCTTCAGCGCCTGGAGCACGATTCGCGCCTGCCGCGGGAACCCCGCGATCGGATAGCTCCGCTTCAGCCGCAGCCGGAGGCCCATCGGCGGCAGCGCGGGGTCCGTCTGGTCGCTGGCGACGTGCCGTGCCGGCCAGACGTAGGCGCGGCGCGTCTCGCTCACCGTGAAGCGGAGGGCGTGGTCGATCCGCCCGCGGGCGACCTCCTCGTAGCGGGCGAGGCCGGGCAGGATCGGGAGGCCGGCCGCGTCGGCGGACGTCCAGCCGGCGGGGCGCAGCTTGTTCGAGCGGAGATCGAAGATCGCGCCCGAGCCGGCGCGCCAGCCGCCCCCGCCCTTCGGGTAGAGGGCGAAGAGCTCGTAGAGCTTGCAGCGGTCACGGTCGACGATGAGCGCGTGCCGGTCGCCGTCCGAGCCGCGGCCGCCCTCGATCGCGACGTTCGCGGGGATCGGGTACGGCCCCTTGTCCGACTCGTCCGCGTACTCGAACGCGACGCGGGCCCTCGCCTGCGTGCCGCGGACGACGGTGATCGGGATCCCGATCGGCCCGCCCTCCCAGAGGCCCGAGCCGAAGTCGGCGTGCAGGTTGCCGTCAATGCCGATCGCGGCGACCACCCTGGCCGAGTTGGGAGCGACCGGCAGCCTGTCCACGCGCTGGTTCCAGGGGCTCGAGGCCGGGAAGACCGGGCAAGCGGGAGCCTGCGGCAGGCGCGAGGCGCCTCCGGGCACGGCGCCGGCGAGCGAAAGCACAAGGCACACAAGGAGCGCGGCACGGGTCACACGAGCAAGGATGCCGCGAGCGGGCGAGACTTGCGTTCCCTCGTGCGAGGGTCAGGCAAACACGCCGCCGCGGCCGATGGTGTGCAGGTGGAGCAGGACAACACGCCGCGCAACGCCGACCAGCTCGACGGAATGCTCGCCTCGCAACGTCGCGCAATCGAGAGCACCGCGAGCGGCGAGCAGAGCGTCAGCACTGAAGCCGTCGGACATCTGGAGGCGTATGCCTCGCTCCTGCGGGGCGTGATTCAGGCCCCGGCGAGCGCGGAACCTTCGCCCGCTGCCGAGCGAGCTGAGCTGCATCGCTACATGTTCGTCCTGGAGTTCCCCGACGGGCGCTGGGACGTCGCCGAGCAGCAGCTGGAGATGATCCCGTGCACGGGTGACGAAGTGAGCTTCGACGACGGCCGGCTGTGGCGGGTCCGCGAGACGCGGCTGGTCAGGCCCACGCCGTCCCGGAAGCCGACGCGTCAGATGTTCGTCTGCGCCACCGCCGCCTGATCCCTCACAGCCCGAGCCGCTCCCCCGACCTCGCTCGATGTGGCAGGCTTGCACGAGATCGTCGAGCCTCCCCAGGAGCTGAAGCCATGCCGCTGAAGACGCCCGAGCAGTACGTCGAGAGCCTGCGGGCCCTCAAGATCCGCGCCTATGTCGGCGGCGAGCGCGTCGACAGTGTCGTTGACCACCCGTCGATCGCGCCGCACATCAACACGGCCGCGAAGACGTACGAGCTGGCGCACATGCCGGAGCACGAGGACGTCATGACGACGGTCAGCCACCTCACGGGCGAGCGCATCCACCGCTACACCCACATCTTCCAGAGCGCCGACGACCTGGTGAAGAAGATCCAGATGTTGCGGCTGCTCGGTCAGACGACGGGCACCTGCTTCCAGCGCTGCGTCGGCCTTGACGCGCTGAACGCGGCGTACGCGATCACCTACGAGATCGACGCGGCGGAGGGCACCGACTACCACCAACGGTTCAGGACGTACCTCGAGCGGGTGCAGCGCGAGGACCTGATGCTCGCCGGCGCGATGACCGACCCCAAGGGGCACCGCGCGCAGAAGCCGTCCGAGCAGGCTGACCCCGACCAGTTCGTGCGGGTCGTCGAACGGCGTCCGGACGGCGTCGTCATCCGCGGTGCGAAGCTCCACAACACGGGCGGCATCAACTCGCACGAGATCGTCGTGCTGCCCGGGACGGGCCTGACGGCGGAGGAGGGCGATTTTGCGATCGCCTGCGCCGTGCCGGCCGACGCCGAGGGCGTCGTCTTCATCTTCGGCCGCCAGTCGAACGACTCGCGCAAGCTGGAGGGCGGCTGCGACATCGGCAACCCACGCTTCGGCGTCGTCGGCGGCGAGGCGATGATCGTGTTCGACGACGTGTTCGTGCCGAACGCGAACGTCTTCATGAACGGCGAGACGAACCACTGCGGGAGGCTCGTCAACTACTTCGCCACCTGGCATCGCGCCAACTACGGCGGCTGCAAGGGCGGCAACGCCGACGTCCTGATCGGCGCAACGGCGAAGATGACACGGATCCTGGGCACCGAGCGCAACGCGATCGTCCGCGACAAGCTCGTCGAGATGATCCACATGAACGAGACGACCTACGCCTCGGCGATCGGTGCGAGCGCCATGGGCTACGCACTGCCGTGCGGGTCGTTCATGGTGGAGCCGATGATGGCCAACACCGTGAAGCAGAACATCACGCGCAACGTCTACCAGATCGGCCGTCTCAGCCATGACCTCGCAGGCGGCTTCCTGGCGACCATGCCCGACGAGAAGGCGCTCGAGAACCCCGAGATCGGCGACCTCGTCCGCAAGTACCACACCGCCAATCCGGACTACGACGTGATGGAGCGGATCAGGGTCGGCCGCTACATCGAGAACATGACCAGCGTTACGACGATGGTCGAGGCGATGCACGGTGCCGGCTCGCCGCAGGCGCAGCGGATCGTCATGCTCGGCCAGGCCAACATCGAGGAGAAGATCAAGCTGGCCGACGCCGTCATCAACGGCACCGACGATGTCGCCGGGCTCCCGTTGCGGACGCGTTTGACGCAAGACACGCCGGCCCCGATCTAGACGAGGGCTA
>CAYGLV010000104.1:0-2851 GCA_964351025.1 uncultured Gaiellales bacterium
CTCGCGGCTGGCGCCGCGAGCCGCTGCCCCGCCCAGCCGCCTAAATCCGGGGACTTCGTCCCGGATTTGCACCGCACCCCGCCCGCCCAACATCAAGGGCGGCCGGGGTGCGGTGCCGGCGGCCGGGCGGGGCAGCGGGAGAACCGGGACAGGGGAGGATGGGATTGTCTGTCAGCGAAAATAAAGCGATATTGTGCTTATGCATGACAAGAAGAGTCCGGACGTGCGTGCCCTCGAGACGGATGCCTACCAGCAGAACGGGTACTTCACCGTGGGTCAGGCCCGCGGGCGCGGGATCAGTAGCCAGCTCCTGAGTCATTACGCGACTCGAGGACGATTCGAGCGGGTCCGTCGTGGCCTGTACCGACTTCAAGGCTTTCCGAGCGGGCCGCATGACGAGATGCGCGAGAAGTGGATGGCCGTGGGGCGCGAGAAGGCTGTCCTGTCTCACGAGAGCGCCCTTGCCCTCCTCGATCTCAGCGACAACATCCCAGATGCCGTGCACCTGCTCGTCCCGCGCAGGCACCGCGGTCTGCGCCGCCCGCCCGGGGTCGTCCTCCACACCTACCCCGACGACGAGGAGATCAGCACCGTCTGGCGAGACGGACTGCCACTGACGGCGCCGGCGCGGACGCTCGTCGACACCGCCGAAAATCTCCAGCCCGAGCAGGCAGCCATGGCGGTGCAGCAGGCGCTGCGGCGGGGCCTCGTCACGACACGGCAGCTCGAGCGAGAGGCCACGCGGCGCGGCAAGAGACGCACGATCTACACGCTGCTGCGCGCCGGTATCGAGCGATGAGGTGCATCGCTCCGTGCGTCCCCGCTCGACGCGTTATGGGCTCACCTCGTCGCCGGTTGTGTTGCCAAGCTCGGGAACCCGGTCGGCTGGTTCGGACATATCGGTGCGACTGTGACTGACGACTCCCTGCTCTGGCAGCGTGTTCGCACCGGCGATGCGGAGGCGTACGGGCTGCTCTTCGAGCGGTACGCGGACGCGATTGCCAACTACTGCTTCCGCAGGGTCGGCGACTGGGCGACGGCGGAGGATCTGCTCTCGATCGTCTTCCTCGAGGGCTGGCGCCGCCGCGACAAGCAGCTACCGCCGGGGAAGGTGCTGCCGTGGCTCTACGGCATCGCGGGAAACGTCGTTCGCAATCAGCGCCGTGCGCAGCGGCGCTACGCCGCTGCGCTGCGCCGCCTCCGCGAGGCCGAGCCGGAAGCGTACGCCGTGGAGCGCGCGGAGGAGCGCCTCGACGAGGAGCGCCAGATGAACCGGGTGCTTACGCTCGTCGGGCGGCTCCCGCGGCGCGAGCAGGAGGTGTTCACGCTCTGCGCCTGGTCGGAGTTCAGCTACGAGGACGCGGCGCTCGCGCTCGGCATCCCCGTCGGGACGGTGCGGTCGCGCCTCTCGCGTGCGCGGGCGCGGCTGCGGGAACTCGAGCCGGCCTTCGGACATGAAGAGGGTGTGGAAACGACCGCCGAGGAGGTGCGCGAACGATGAGCGCCGACTTCTCCCCACCGCAGCCGCGCCAGTTGCCGCCCGCACGCCTGGCGCAGCTCGAGCAGCACCTGCTGCGCGAGATCGCCGCGTCCGAGGCCGGCTTCCTCGCCCGTACGCTCGCGTCGCTCCGCCGGAGCCCGCGCCGGGTCGCGCTGGGCTCGGCCGTGGTTGTGGCGCTTACCGCCGCCGCCGTCGGCACGGTCGTCGTCACGACCGCGGGCACCGGGACGGCGTCGGCGGCCGAGGTGGGCGCGAAGCTCGCCGAAGGGCTGCGCTTCAGCCAGAGCATCCGCGGCGAGTTCTCCGTTCGGACTCAGGGCCCGGGTCCCCGCCCTCGCGGATTCCCGGGTTGCCTGAACTGCACGCCGGGCATCCCGCTGCCGTCGAGGTTCCTGATCGGGCCCGACGGCAGCTATTCGAGCGTCACGCTCCCGCTCGACGCGAAGCAGCGAAACGACGTCGCCTACAACGCCGCGACAGGGGTGGATACGCGTTTCTTCGGCATCTACATTCGCGCCTTCAACCTCGATCCCGCATCCGTGACGTACGGGCCGGAAGGACAGCTCGGGGCATGGGTGCAAGGCGCCTTGACCGCCCGCGACCCCGAAATCAAGAATACGACCTACGAAGGCCGGCCGGCTTGGGAGCTGACCGTAACGTTCATCCCGGGCCAGCAGCTCGCATACGGGTACGGTATCCGGGTCGACGTCGTCGTCGACCGGCAGACCGGACTCGTGCTGCAGGTCACGCAGTACGCCTATGACACCGAGCGCTGGACCTCGATCGAAAGCGTGCACGACCTCGAGATCGGCGCACCCACCAGCGCAGCCGAGTTCACCGTTCCCAAGCCGGCCGGGAGCCGCGAAATCGTCTGGGACGTCAAGTTCCGGCGCGTGCCGATCGCCGCCGCGAAAGCGATCGTCGGCTACTCGCCGCTGCTGCCGACCAACACGCTCGGGCGCGCGCGCAGCGATTTCGCCGTCGCCAAGACCACCAATCTGCTGCCGCCAGAGTTTGGTTCTCCCGCAGTCCACGATGTGGTCAGCGCCCGCTACGGCGACGGCCCGAACAGCATCACCGTCTCGACCCGTAGGGGGCGGCTCAACGAACTACTCACGAACACGGGTCTCGCGGGAGGTAGCGCTCGCCAACTGAAGCTCACGCGCGGCCCGTTCGTTGGCGACTACGCCTACGTCAGCACAGATCCGCTCAGGGCCGCTTTCTTTGCGTCTTTCCACCGCGGCCTGATAGTCCAAATCAGCGCGCCCTCGGCGCAGGATGCGATTACAGTCGCCGAGTCGATGCGTCCAGTGCGCTGATCGCTTCGGAAGACGGGGTCAGGTTCCGTCT
>CAYGLV010000105.1:0-2840 GCA_964351025.1 uncultured Gaiellales bacterium
CCGCCGAGTGCTGCGACCTGGTCGGCCAGCGCGCCCTGGCCCAGCCAGGCGTCGGTGGCGACCGGGCCGGGCGTGACGGCGTTGCAGCGGATCCCTTCAGCCCCGTACAGGTCGGCGACGAGACGGGACAGCGAGAGCACAGCGGCCTTGGCGACCGAGTACTCGGGCATGCCTGTCGAGGGCCGCTTGCCGGCGGACGAGGAGACGTTCACGATCGCGCCGCCGCCCGCTGCGCGCAGGTGCGGCAGCGCCGCGCGGATCGCGCGCACGTAGCTCATCACGTTCAGCTGCCAGGACTCCTCCCACAGCTCGTCGGTCACGTCCTCGAAGCGGCGCTGCTCGGCGTAGCCGACGTTGTTGACGAGCACGTCGAGCCGCCCGAGTGCCGAGACCGCCTCGGCGACCAGCCGCTCGGGCTCTCCTGCCCGCGCGAGGTCGCACGCGACGTGCAGCGCCTCACCGATCTCCGGCGGCGCGCCGCGGCCGCTCGTCACCACGCGCGCGCCCTCGCCGGCGAGGAGCCGTGCGGTCGCGAGCCCGATGCCGCGGGTCGAGCCGGTGACGACGCACACCTTGTCGAGCAGGCCAAGATCCATCGGCGGCTAGCCTAGCGAGCGTGGCCACGACGATCCTGCTCACCCGCCATGGAGAGACCGACTGGAACCGCGACCGCCGCGTGCAGGGGCACACCGACCGGCCGCTCAACGACACGGGTCGTGCGCAGGCGCTCGCGCTCGCACAGGCGCTCGCAGGCGAGCCGCTCGACGCCGTCTATGCGAGCGATCTCAGCCGCGCCTACGAGACCGCCCGGGCGGTCGCCGAGCCGAGGCACCTGCCGGTGAGGACGGTGCCCGAGTTGCGCGAGAAGAACTTCGGCACCTGGGAGGGCCTGACCGACGAGGAGATCTTCTCGCGCTTTCCTGACGCCCGGCGTGGCCATTGGGGCGACGGGGAGACGCCTGAAGACGTGGCCGCACGCGTTGTCGCGGCGCTGCAGGAGATCGCCGGGCGCCACCCCGGCGCCACGGTGCTCGTCATCTCGCACGGCGGGCCGCTGCGCGCCGTCCGCTTGCATTGCTCCGCCTCTACCGACGGCCCGATCGAGAACTGCCACGTCGCCCGCCTTGAGGTCGAGGGTGGCGACTTCCGCTGGCTAGACTGACCGCGTGGAGGACTACACGAACAAGTACAAGGGCGAGCAGATCGAGGTCGCGCTCTTCGGCGGGGAGTACCAGGAGGGAGTCCTGACCGCGTACTGCTCGATCGAGGACGTCCCGCATATCGAGCTGAACGGGCACATCCTCGTGCCGCTGCAGAACGTCGCCTCGCTCCACTGCTCGAGCCGTTGCGACGCGCCGACCCCGGACTGGCCGCCGCGCGGGCTCGTCGACGACGAGCGTGGCGACGAGAGCGACGACCAGGGCGGCGACGAGAGCGACGACCGCTAGGCGTGCGGCTCGCCGCTGCACGGAACCTCGGCAAGGCCTGGCTGTCGCTGCTCATCGCCTGCGCGCTGCCCGGCGGGCTCGGCTGGGCGCTCGACGGGGCCCGCGGTGCGTCCATCTTCGTCTTCTGCGTCCTGCTCGCAGCGCTCGGCGTCTACGCGTACGCCGACCGGGCCCTCCTCGGGATGCTCGGCGCCCGGCCCTACCTGCCGGCCGAGGGTCCCGCTCTCGCGGCGGCAGTCGAGCGCCTGTCGCGACGGCTCGAGATCGCCCCGCCGAAGCTCTACTTCATCGCGGACGGCTTTCCGCGAGCGCTGACGGTCGGCCGGGGCCCGCGGGGCGCGGCGCTCGCCGTCTCCCAGGGCCTGCTCGCGGCACTGCCCCCTGAGGAGCTCGAGGGGGTGCTCGCTCACGAGCTCGTGCACATCCGCAACCGCGACGTGCTCATCCAGACGGCGGCGGTGATTGTCGCCGCGACGCTGATCGAGCTCTCGCGGATCGGCGGCTGGCTCGAGCGGGCGCTGCTGTTCGTCCTCGCCCCGATCGCCGCCGCGGTCGTGAGCCTTCTCCTCTCGCCGAAGCGCGAGCTCGCCGCAGACCGTGCCGCCGCGGACCTGCTCGGGACCCCGCACGGGCTCGCCGACGCGCTCGTCCGTCTCGAGCTGGCGGGCGAGCTGATCGAGTTCGCCGCGAGCCCCGCAACCGAGCCGCTCTACACGCTCAACCCGTTCGCGGAGGAGGGCCTGGCGCTGATGTTCGTCACGCACCCGCCCGTGGCTTCCCGGATCGAGCGCCTGCGTGGCCTCGACCCCGGCTGGCGCGCGAAGCTGCACGCGGCCTAGAACGAGAAGAGGCCGCTCACGCGGCCCCTTCTGAGGTAATTCGGCGGCGACCTACTCTCCCAGGGGCGCGTGCCCCAAGTACCATCGGCCCTGGCAGGCTTAACTTCTCTGTTCGGAATGGGAAGAGGTGTACCCCTGCCGGTATGACCGCCGAAATTGTCGAAAGAACGCCGGGTAGGCGCACCCTCAAAACTCCATAGCGACTTGGGCAAGTTCAAATCAAGACCTCGGGCAATTAGTACGGGTCTGCTGAACGCGTTGCCGCGCTTACACATCCCGCCTATCAACCTGGTGGTCTTCCAGGGCCCTTACTCCCTCTAGGGGATGGGGAGCCTCATCTTGAGGTGGGCTTCCCGCTTAGATGCTTTCAGCGGTTATCCCATCCAGACGTGGCTAATCAGCGGTGCCCTTGGCAGGACAACTGATACACCAGAGGTCCGTTCATCTCGGTCCTCTCGTACTAGAGACGACTCCTCTCAAGCTCCCAGCGCCCATGGTGGATAGGGACCGAACTGTCTCACGACGTTCTGAACCCAGCTCGCGTACCGCTTTA
>CAYGLV010000106.1:0-2827 GCA_964351025.1 uncultured Gaiellales bacterium
CGTTCTTCTTCGCCGAGATCCTCCCCGAGCTGCGTGTCGTGCGGCGCGGCCGGCTCCGTCCGAGCGTCAGCGTCTCGAGTGTTCGTTTTCACGCTCGAGGTGGCCCTTTGTCGATTGGAGGCGCTCGCGCACTTTCGACCAAACGCTGAGCGCCGGTCGTCGTGAGAGGGGAACTATCTGTGGCGGACGATCGTCTGCTCACAGCCGCTGAAGTCTCCGAGCGGCTGAACGTCTCAACTGCGTGGATCTACGCCGCGGCCGGCGCGGGAGAGATCCCACACGTGCGGCTCGGCCGCACGGTTCGGTTCGGCTGGCCTGACATCGAGCAGTGGCTCGAACAGATCAAGCGGCCGGACGGCAGGCTTCGTTACGACCGCCACGAGGCGTAAGCTCACAGGCAGTCGTGATGATGGCGCGACACCGCTGATGCTGAAAAACTGCGCGGACCCCCGGCCGGCGCCATCATCGCCGCGCCGGGGGCGTCTGCGTTAGGAGGTCCCATGCCACGGTGCGCTGCAGTCGTTCCGCGCACGGGCAAGCGCGGCACGACCTGGAGCATCAAGTACCAAGACGCGAGTGGCGAGCAGGTCTGGGAACGGCTCGGCACCGATCGCGAGGGCTGGACGCGCAGGAAGGCGGAGGCGGAGCTGCGCGAGCGGCTCGTCCGCGTGGAACGGAAGAACTGGCGCCGTCCGCGCCCGCTCACGTTCGAGCAGTACGCAGAGACGTGGTTCACGTCAGGCGAGACGCGACGCCGGTGGAAGCCGAGAACCATCGCGCAGTACCGAAGCATCCATCGCCGGCTGGTCGCATCGTTCGGGGCGATGCCGCTCACGTCGATCCGACCGCGACACGTGGCCGCGTACATCGACGCGATGTCAAAGAAGCTCGGTGCGGCTTCGGTCGGCCGCGACGTCGACCTTCTGCACGCGATCTTCAAAACCGCACTCCGCGAAGAGCTCGTCGACGCGAACCCCGCCGATGGTGCGGAGCGGCCCAGGCTCCCGCCGTTCCGCCCGCAGATCCTCGAGCCGGTCGAGGTCGCGCGGGTCGCAAAGGCGCTCGGTGGAGTCGAGCGAGTGGTCTTCCTCACGCTCGTCCTGACCGGGCTTCGACGCTCTGAGCTTCAGCGCCTCCGCTGGCGCGACGTCGACCTCGTCGACAACGTGCTGCGCGTGCGGGACTCGAAGAGCGAGGACGGGATCCGCTCGGTCGCCCTCTCGACCACGCTGGCCGAGGAGCTCTGGCAGCACCGGCGCTCGACGGCATTCCAAGGGGACGACGAGCTCGTCTTCTGCCATCCGGAGCGTGGAACGACGTACAGGGCCGAGACGTTCAAAGATGCGCTGATGGACGCTCTCGCGACAGCAGGTGTGAACAAGCGGCCGCGGGCGTTCCACGACCTACGACACACCGCGATCACGAACGACGCAGCCGCGGGCTCGAGCCCGATCGCCGTCATGACGAAGGCCGGCCACTCGGACATGAAGACGACCAAGCGGTACATGCATCTCGCCGGCGTCGTCTTCCGCGACGAGGCGGCCGCACTGGAGCGGCGGCTCCTCGGAGTTGCTACTCAAATTGCTACTCAAGACGACGTAGCTCCAGGGGAACCAGTCCACGCGGTCGGCGTGGATAGACGCAGTTCGACTGCGTAGACGTCCCCCGGTGAACCAGCTCTTCTAAAGGCGTTCGTTCCACTTCATACTTCCTCCCCGACGACGAGGGAGGCACGATGACGACGACCGACGCCGCCGGGCGGCGCGATGAGCTGGTCGGGCGGCTCTTCGCCGCCACCGTTGGGGCGATGGACCTGCTCGGGGTCTATCTCGGCGATCGGCTTGGCCTGTACCGCGCGCTCGCCGACCACGGGCCGCTGACGTCGGACGGGTTGGCCGGCGCAGCGGGAGTCCACGAGCGTTACGCGCGCGAGTGGCTCGAACAGCAGGCGGCGGGCGCGATCCTCGACGTGGACGACCCCGCGCTGGCGCACGACGAGCGCCGCTACTCGCTGCCGCCGGGCCACGACGAGGCGCTGCTCGACGAGGACAGCCTCAACTACGTCGCTCCGTTCGCCCGCCTCGTGGTCGCTGCGGGCAGGCCGATCGAGGCGCTGAAAGAGGCCTTCCGGACCGGGGGTGGGGTGCCGTACGCCGACTACGGGGCTGACCTCTACGAGGCTCAGGCCGCGTTCACGCGGCCGCTCTTCGACAAGCTGCTCGGCTCGGAGTGGCTGCCGGCGATTGCGGATGTGCACGCGCGGCTGCTCGCCGATCCCCCCGCGCAGGTTGCGGATGTTGCCTGCGGCGGCGGGCTCTCCAGCATCGCCATCGCCCGGGCCTACCCGAGAGTGCGCGTGGACGGCATCGATCTCGACGAGGCCTCGATCGAGCTCGCAGGACGGCACCTCGCAGGCAGCGGCGTCGAGGACCGCGTGACATTCGCCGTCCGCGACGCCTCCGATCCCCGGCTTGCCGGTTCCTACGACCTCGTGACGATCTTCGAGGCCCTCCACGACATGTCGTACCCCGTGGACGTGCTCCGGGCCTGCCGCGCTCTGCTCGCCGAGGGTGGTTCGCTGATCGTCGGCGACGAGCGGACAGCCGAAACCTTCACGGCTCCGGCCGACGATCTCGAGCGCCTGTACTACGGCTTCAGCGTTCTGCACTGCCTTCCGGTGGGGATGATCGGGGACGATCCGGCAGGGACGGGAACGGTGATGCGGCCCGCGACCGTGCGCCGCTACGCGGCCGAGGCGGGCTTCGCGGAGTTCGAGGTCCTGCCGATCGAGAACGACAGCTGGCGCTTCTACAGGCTGCGCCCCTAG
>CAYGLV010000107.1:0-2635 GCA_964351025.1 uncultured Gaiellales bacterium
CGGTCGCTCGCGGCGAACCGCCGCGCCCTGCTGCCGCACCGCGGCGTCGTGCGCGACCTCGGGCGGATCGTGAAGGACCCGTGGAAGGACGGGCCGGTCGCGATCGACACGCCGGCGCTCGTCGCCGAGCTTCCAACCGATCGTCGCGTCTCGGTCCGCGTGGACTCGACGCTGACGAAGACGATCGGCGAGCTACCCCTCGGCCGCGCTCGGCGCGAATCCCCGGACGTGCTGACCTTCCGGCGCGGGCGGGTCGAGACGGCTCGGCTCGAGGGCGATCCGGCGCGACTCGACTTGCTCGCGGAGATGGTCGGCGGCAAGCAGCTCGACGACGTCGCCGAGCTCGAGCTGCCAAAGGACCTCGCCGAGCTCGAGCAGCTCGCCGAGGAACGGTCGACGCTCGTCGCGGCCTTGCTCGGCGAAGGCCGGCGGCTGGTCGAGGAGATCGAGCGCCTCGTCTGCGCGCTCTACGACGTTCCGGCCGAGCTCACCGACGCCGTCGTCGCGCACGCGGTCGCGCGGGCGGGATCGTCGCTGCCCGACGACGGCGCGCCCGGCGACGCCCGGTAACAAGTCGCGGGCTCGCTAGGCGGCTGTTCGCTCCGAGCCGCGGGCGAGCTCGGCGCAGACCTGCTGGGCCACGTCGACGAAGGCCACCGCCGCGCGCGAGCGGTAGCGGTCGCGGTGCCAGACCATCTGGATCACGCGAGGTGGGATCGGCGGGTCGAGCCCCAGCACGGCCACACGCTCGTCGCTTGTCTCGACCGCGAGCAGCGGCACGAGCGCTGCGCCGACGCCGGCCGCGACGAGCCCCTGCACGGTGCCGTTGTCGTCGGAGCGGAACGTGACGTCCGCGGCGACGCCGCGCATGCGCAGCGCGCTCTCGGCGAGCGCGGTCGTGCGGCAGACGCGGTTTCCGATCAGGTGCACGCCCTCGAGATCGGCCACGCGCAGCGATCGTTTGGCGGCGAGCGGGGAATCGGCCGCCACGAGCACGACGTAGGGGTCGCGCAGCAGCTCGACCGTCTCGAACGGCCCGTCGAGCACCGGCAGCATGGCGAACGAGACGTCGAGCTCGCCGCGCTCGACGAGCTTGATCAGGCCTTCGTCCGAGGCGTTCTCGGTGAGCTGGATCTCGACGTGTGGCCAGCTCTCGCGGAAGCGGCGCATGAGCGTTGGGAGGATCTTTGCGCCGACGCTCTGGTACGTCCCGACGCGCAGCGTTCCGCCTTCGCCCTGGAGCAGCGAGGCGATGTCGGCCTCGGCCGCGCGGAGGCGGGCGACGATGGTCTCCGCGTGCCGCAACAGGAGCGCTCCGGCCTCGGTCAGAGAAACGGGGCGGGGGCCGCCAGGGCGCTCGAACAGCTTTGCGCCGGCGATTCGCTCCAGCATTGCGATCTGCTGGCTGATCGCCGACTGCGTGTAGCCGAGCCGCTCCGCGGCTCCCCCGAACGAGCCCTCCTGGGCGACCGCTTCGAGCGCGGCGAGATGGCGTAGCTCGATCCCGAGCCATTGAGTAGATTCCATTATCGAATTGAAGTATAAGTCGATTGGTTCTTATGGGCTACAAGGACGATACTGAGGCTATGGAAATCGTCGTTCTCCTCTTCATCGTCCTGGTCGGCGTGCTCGGTGCAGCGTTCGGGAAGGATTCTCGCTTCGACGAGATCGAGCACCAGCGCCGGCTCTGGACCGGCGTCAACTAGCACCACTTCGGCGAGGCCGTCAGCCGATGGGCGGTAGGATCTGCCCGTGACGGAGGTGCGCACAGTCGGCGTTGTCGGGCTCGGCACGATGGGTGCCGGGATCGCCCAGCTCTGTATCCAGGCGGGTCTCGAGACGGTCGGACGAGAGGTGACGCTCGAGCTCGCCGAGCGTGCCCAGGGCGGCATCGCCCACTTCCTCGGCCGTGCGGTCGAGAAGGGGAAACTCGACGCGGCCGATCGCGACGCCGCGCTCGGGCGACTCCGGCTGACGACTGAGCTCGCCGACCTCGCCGACTGCGACGTCGTGATCGAGGCGATCGTCGAGGAGCTCGGCCCAAAACGCGAGCTCTTCGCCGCGCTCGGCGGGATCGTGCGGCCCGACGCCGTTCTGGCCACCAACACCTCGGCCCTCTCGGTGACGGAGATCGCGGCCGCCGCGAGCCGCCCCGAGCGCGTCGTCGGCATGCACTTCTTCAACCCGGCGCCGCTGATGCCCCTCGTCGAGATCGTCCGCGCCGAGCTTTCCGCCGACGACGCTGTCGAGACGGCCTACGCGCTCGGGCAGCGGCTCGGCCGCAACCCGATCCGCTGCCACGACACGCCCGGCTTTGTCGTCAACCGCGTCCTCATCCCGCTGCTGAACGACTGCATTCGCGTGCTCGACGAGTCGCGCGTCGGGCCCGAGGATCTCGACACGGCGATGACCAACGGTGCCGGCTGGCCGATGGGGCCGTGCGCCCTCGTCGATCTCGTCGGCATCGACGTGCACGTGCACGCCTCCGACGCGCTCTACGAGAAGCTGCGCGAGCCGCGCATGGCGCCGCCGCCGCGGCTCGTGGCGATGAAGAACGCAGGCCTGCTCGGGCGCAAGAGCGGGCGCGGCTTCTTCTCCTACGACAAGGGCTAGAGGAGGCGCGCTTTCCGGGGAG
>CAYGLV010000108.1:0-2529 GCA_964351025.1 uncultured Gaiellales bacterium
TGGCCGCGATCCGCGGCGAGCTGGGCGTCGAGGCGCGCGTGGTCGCGACCGGCGGGCTCGCCGACCTGATCGCACCCTTCTCGAAGGCAATCGAGTCCGTGGACCCGTTCCTGACCCTCGACGGCCTCCGGCTCGTCTGGGAACGGAATCACTAGATCGTGGCAGCTCTCAGCTGATGCCCGACACCTCGCGGCTCGCGCTGTTCGCGGCCGCGGCGCTCGCGCTCGCGGTCGTGCCGGGGCCGGCCGTGCTCTACGTCGTCGGCCAGGCGATCCACCGCGGCCGACTCGCCGGGCTCGTCTCGACGCTCGGGATCGGAACCGGCGGACTGGTGCACGCGTCTGCAGCGGCCGTCGGGCTCTCCTCCCTGCTCGTCTCGTCGGCGACGGCGTTCTCGATCGTCAAGTACGCCGGCGCGGCATACCTGATCGTCGCCGGCCTGCGGACCCTGCTTGCGCGCGCCGGCGAGCAACCGGTCGCGGGGCAGGAGGAGCGCACGCTTGGCCGGATGTACCGGCAAGGCGTCGTCGTCAACATCCTGAACCCGAAGACGGCACTCTTCTTCCTCGCCTTTCTGCCGCAGTTCGCCGAGGTCGACGCGGGGCACGTCTGGCTCCAGCTGCTCGCGCTCGGAGCGCTGTTCGTCGCGATTGCGATGTGCAGCGACGCGCTGTACGCGCTCGCCGCGGGCACCGCGGGGGAGCTGCTGCGGCGCAGCCCGCGTTTCCGTGGCGTGCAGCGCTGGGTCTCGGGCAGCGTCTTCGTCGGCCTTGGCGTTTTCACGGCGCTCTCCGGAGCGCACCGCAAGTAGCCCGGGCCGCCGGCTCAGCCGCCGCCGTACAGTGAGATGGGGAGCTCCAGCAGGATCCCGTCGCCGTCGGGCAGCTCGGCCTCCAGCTCGTCGAGCAGCGGCAGCGCGCCGGGCGCCGCGGCGATCAGCCGCCGCTCCACCTCGTCGGTCGTCTCGAGCTGGACGAGCTCCTGCTTGAACGGCTTCGGGAAGCGGCCGCGGCCGAGGTACCAGCCGTAGAACTTCTTCAGGAAGCCGTGCGCGCGCCGCTCGCCCAGCTCGCGCACCGTCTCCCGGACGAAGAGGACGAGCTCGGCGACGATCTCCTCGCGCGTCGGCTCGGGCAGATCGCCGTCCACGATCTCGCGCAACGACCAGGGGTTCCCCTGCGCGCCACGCCCGACCATCACCGCCGCCGCACCCGTCGTCGCCAGCACCGCCTGCGCTCTCGCGCGCGAGGTGATGTCCCCCGAGGCCACGACCGGCACATCGACGAGCGAGACGAGCTCGGCGGTCAGCGCATGGTCGGCGCTGCCCGTGTACATCTGCTCGGCCGAGCGCGGATGGAGGGTCAGCGCCGCCGCTCCCGCTGCGACGAGCCGCGGCCCGATGTCGAGGCAGGTGCGCGAGCCGTTCCGCAGCCCGCGCCGCATCTTCACGCTTACGGGCACATCCACAGCCGAGGCGACCGCCGAGATGATCCGGCAGGCGCGATCGGGATCCTCGAGCAGCGTCGCGCCCGCCCCCGTCTTCGTCACCTTCCTGACGGGGCAGCCGAAGTTGATGTCCACGAGGTCGGCGCCGGCGGCGACGACGAGTTGCGCCGCCTGCGCCATCGCACGTGGGTCGTGGCCGAAGATCTGGATTGCGAGGGGGTGCTCGTCCGAGGCGACCCGCAGGTAGCCGAGCGTGCGCTCGTTGCGGTGCTCGATCCCGGCGCACGACACCATCTCCGAGCACACGAGCCCGGCGCCGAACCGCCGCCCCTGCCGCCGGAATGCCTGCACGCTGACGCCCGCCATCGGCGCGAGGACGAGTCTCGTGGGGATTTCCACTGACCCGATCCGCCAGGAAGTGCGAAGGTCGATCTGCACAGGCCCCAGATGGTACTGGCCGGTATTGACCGCCTCCCCGGCCGCAGGTAGGATTCCGGCCCGCGAGGGCGCCTCCGGCGCCTCGCATTCTCTCTGTACAGCGGTCGTTACCGGCCAGGAGGCCGTTCGTGAAGGAAGTCATCCTCACCGCCGAGGGGTACGAAAAGCTCACGGAAGAGATCGAGCTCCTGCGGACGGACAAGCGGCGCGACATCGCCGAGCGGATCCGCGTCGCGCGCGAGTTCGGCGACATCGCCGAGAACGCGGAGTACGACGACGCGAAGAACGACCAGGCGATGCTCGAGCACAGGATCATGCTGCTCGAGGAGCGACTGCTGCACGCTCGCGTGATCGAGGCGGGCGACGTGGACACGAGCGTCGTCTCCATCGGCTCTCGCGTGCGGTTGAAGGACATGGACGCGAACGAGACCGTCGAGTACCACATCGTCGGCTCGGCGGAGGCGAACCCGGCTGAGCACAGGCTCTCCAACGAGTCGCCGGTCGGCAGAGCGATCATCGGCCACAAGAAGGGCGAGGTCGTCGAGGTCGCCGCCCCCCGCGGATCGCTCAAGTTCAAGATCCTCGATATCAAGGCCGCGTAGCCCCGCGCGCCCCTGGCCGGCACCGCCTACGGGCGGCGAAGCC
>CAYGLV010000109.1:0-2521 GCA_964351025.1 uncultured Gaiellales bacterium
CGCACGCGCTCCGGGAACGGGACGAGCTCGTCCTCCTGCTCGAGCGCGAAGCGGACGAGCTGGACGAGGTCGGTCAGGATCCGCTGGCCGGAGCCGTAGACCTTCGACCGGCCGAGCGTCTCGTAGGCCTGCCAGAGCCGCTCCGGCGTCCACTGATGGGGCGGCCGGCCGATCGCGTTCGCCAGCTCTCGCACCTCGGCGTAGGTCAGGCGCTGCGACTGCGGGCGGCTGTAGAGGATCTGGAGCGCGGCGATCTCGTCGCGGTGCTCGTCGATGAACTGCCGGAACGAATCGATCGTCGCGCGTGCCCGCTCGGTGGCGTCGACCGAGTAGCCGGCGGAGACCAGCTCGTCCGCGCTCACCTCGTCGATCAGCTGCTCGTACGAGCGGCGCACGTCGAGGATCCGCTGCCGCAGCTCCGGGTTGTGCGCGAGCGGCGCGATCGCGTCGTCGAACAGCGTCTTGCGCGCTGCGGCGAGCTCCTCCTCGGTCGCGGCCGGGCCTGCCGACTCGACCTGGCGATCCGGGTCGAGCGCCTCGACGAGCCCCCGCGCAATCTCCCTCAGGGTCGCTCCCGCGATCGCCTCCAGCTCCTCCCGGTCCTCCGTCGTCAGCCGCCGATCGAGCCGCGCGAGCCGTCCGGCGATCGTCGACAGCACCTCGGGGTCGCGGTTGCCGTACGAGATGCGCTTGAACAGCTTCTCCAGCGGCACCGTCGGCTTGCGATCGAGCGGCACCGTCTCCGAGAGGTCGCTCTCGGTCACACCGACTGCGTCCACGATCACGAAGCGGTCCTTTCCCGCCGCGTCCGGCGTCACGAGCTTCAGGTCGCCGGCGTCGATCACGCGCACACCGCGGCCCTTCATCTGCTCGAAGAATGTCCGGCTCTTGACGGCGCGCATGAAGAAGACACACTCGAGCGGCTTCACATCGGTGCCCGTCGCGATCATGTCGACGGTCACGGCGATGCGGGGGTTGTAGGCGTTTCGGAAGGAGCGCAGCAGCTCGTCCGGCTTCCGGCCCGTCGTCTTGTAGGTGATCTTCACGGCGAACTCGTCGCCCTTGCCGAACTCCTCGCGGACGATGCGAAGGATGTCGTCGGCGTGCGAGTCGTCCTTCGCGAAGATCAGCGTCTTCGGCACGTCGGTGCGGCCGGGGAAGATCTCGGTGAAAAGCCGCTTCTTGAACGTTTCGACCACCGTTCGGATCTGGTCCTCGGCGACGACCGCGCGGTCGAGGGCCTCGGCGCCGTAGCTCACCTCCTCGTCGAGCTTCTCCCAGCGCACCTCGCGCGTCGCCCGATCGCGGAAGCCGGTGACGAGACCGGCGTCGACGGCGCTCCCGCGCTCGGTGATCCCAGTGCGGATCCGGTAGACGTCGAAGTCGACGTTCACCTGGTCGGCGACCGCCTCCTCGTGGCCGTACTCCATCACGAGGTTCTGATTGAAGAAGCCGAACGCCTGCTTGTTCGGCGTCGCCGTCAGGCCGATCGTGAACGCGTCGAAGTAGTCGAGCACCTGGCGCCAGAGCCCGAAGATCGAGCGGTGGCACTCGTCCACGATCACAACGTCGAAGGTCTCGGGCGGCACCGCCGGGTTGTAGACGACCGAGACCGGCTCGTCGGGAAGCGCCTCGTACGCCGACTCCTCGTCCAGCTCCTCGTCGAGCTCGGCCTCGCCCTTCAGCGTCGAGAAGAGCCGCTGAATCGTCGAGATCGTCACGCGGGAGACACGGTCGATCGAGTTCGACGACATGTGCTGGACGTTGTAGAGCTCAGTGAACTTGCGGCCGTCGCCGGGCACCGAGAACGTCTGGAACTCCGAGAGCGTCTGGCGGCCGAGGTTCGCCCGATCGACGAGGAAGAGGATCCTTTTCGCGCCTCCGTAGCGCACGAGCCGGTAGGCGGCGTTCGCAGCGGTGTACGTCTTGCCGGAGCCGGTCGCCATCTGGATCAGCGCGCGCGGGCGGCCCTCGGCGAGCGAGAGCTCGAGGTTGTTGATCGCCTCGATCTGCGCTGACCAAAGGCCATCGGTCGCGAGCTCCGGCAGGCGCTGGAGCCGGTGGCGAAGCGTAGGCGCCTGCGGCGTGGCGTGGTACTCGTCGAGCCAGCCGGCGAGCGTCTCCGGGCGGTGGGCAGCGTAGACGTCGCGCGTGCGCGCGTCGGGGTCGAGCCCGTTGCGGAACCGGGTCTCGCGGCCGGTGGACATGTAGGTGAACGGCAGCGGCTCGAGCGGGACGTGGAGATCGTCGGGCATCCCCTCGGCGTAGTCGTTCCGCTGCGGCTCGACGTTGCTGAGGATCGTCCCCGCCGGCTTCGCCTCGAGCACGCCGAGCGGCTTCCCGTCGACGAAGAGCAGGTAGTCCGCGCGGCCGTGCCCCGGCGCGAGGACGAACTCGCGCACGGCGACGCCCTTTCCGGCGGCGAGGTTCACCTTGTCGGCGTCCTGCACGACCCAGCCCGCGAGGCCGAGCATCTCGTCGATCTCGATGCGCGCCTGCGCCTCAGGCGTCAGGTAGTCGC
>CAYGLV010000110.1:0-2378 GCA_964351025.1 uncultured Gaiellales bacterium
GCACCTACGCGATTTCCAGTCGCGCTCCTTAGGCCGCTCGGACACCTCTCCGGGCGGGGACAGGTTAGCCTGCCGAGGCGCCTACGGCTGATGGTGCGGACAGCCGGGCAAGGGGGCATGCACGAGGCCGACACCGCGCGCGAGAATCGCGAGGGCTCGAGCTAGAGGTAGCCCTGCGAGCGCGCGTCGGGGGAAATACGCGGTCGCGCTCGAATCCGGTCAGGTGTCCCTCGATCGAGTGATTCGCTCCCCTGCCGGTCAAGGTTTCGGCGACCGGAGCCGTCTCTGATGAAACGACCCACGGAGGTAGCAGTGATCAAGAGAGTCATCCTCATCGGAGTCGCGGCGGCGCTTCTCGCGCCCGGCGTGGCCAGTGCGGCACAGAAGAAGGGCGCGATCGTCAAGGTCGACGCAAAACAGCGTCTCGTTGCGGTCGCGCAGGCGCGCGGCATCGTCGCGCTCGTGCACGTCAAGTCCGTTCGCGGCCTGAAGCCGGGGCGGGTCGTGGCGTTCAATGCGCGGCACCTTCGGAACGGCACGTTCGCAGGCACGAATGTCCGGGTCGTCGGGCGCGCCTCGCGCTTCCACGTCCGGGGCCTCGTCTTGCGCGTCAAACGTGCCAACGGGACCGTCGCAGTCTCCGCACGCGGCGCCGTGCTGACGATTCGCCTGCCGAAGCGCGCCCGTGCCACGGCCAGCGCCTGGGGCGGCGACACTCCGGTCTCCGGCAGCATCACCGATGCGACGGTCACCGTCGGCAGCGACGGCTCGCTCGAGGCGACGGCCGTGAAGGAGGTCAACCCGTCGGCGTCCGCCGGTTCGATCGAGGGCAAGGTGAAGTCGATCGGCTCGGGGACGATTACCGTCGTCGACGGCGGCGTCTCGCTCACCCTGAACGTTCCGGCCGGCATCGACGTGTCGAAGTACAGCGTCGGCAGCGACGTCATGGCGTACTTCGGCCGTGAAGCGGACGGGTCGCTCACGCTGAAGGCGGTCGGCTCCGACGGCGACGAGACCGAGGCGGACGACGAGAACGAGGTCGAAGGCGATGTCGAGGCGGCCGAGCAGGAGGAAGCGGCCGAAGAAGAGGAATCCGAAGGTGGCTCCTCTTCGGGCTCCAGCGGAACGGACACCGGGTCGGCGGGCACGGGTGCGTCCGGCGACTAGCGCCCGCGGGCTCGATCGGCTCTCCGACGAGCAGTTGAGCCGCCGCCTCGCCCAGGGCGAGGCGGCGGCTTTCGACGAGCTGTACCGCCGGTACTCGCACCGCCTCGGCGCCTACGGTTCGCACCTGCTCGGGGACGCGGCGGCGGGCGAGGACGTGGCGCAGGTCGCCCTGTTCAAGGCCTACCAGGCGTTGCGCGGCGGCGCGCGGCCCGAGAAGGTGCGATCGTGGCTCTACCGGATCGCGCACAACGCCGCCCTCGACTCGCTCGAGCGGCGCGTGGTCCCGGTTTCCGAGCCGTACCCGCTCGAGGCCGCTGCTCCCGATGCGGGCCCTTCGCCCGCGCCGGCGGGGGCGCTCGTGGCGGCGCTCGCGGCGCTCCCCGAGCGGCAGCGGCGCGTCTACCTCCTGCGCGAGGTGCATGGCCTGCGCGTCGCGGAGATCGCCGCCGCGCTCTCGCTCACGGCGCAGCAGGTCGAGCAGACCCTCTTTGCCGCGCGCAACGGGCTGGCCGAGACGCTCGTCTTCGGCGAGCGTCTCGGCTGCGAGGCCGTCCGCCGGCTCAGCAGCGGGCCGCTGGAGTGGCGAGAGCAGCGCGCCCTGCAGCGCCATCTCCGGGCGTGTCCCTCGTGTCGCGAGGCTGTCCCGCAGCGGCGCCGCGCGCTTGTCCTCCTGCCCTTCCTGCCGTTCGACTGGCTTCGCCAGCACGTCTCCCAGGTCGTTCACTGGAGTCCTGCAGCCAAGGCCGGCGCGATCGCGGCGGCGGCGGTCGTCGCGGTGGCGCCGCCGGTTGCGGTGCACGAGCTCGGCCGCGGCGGGCGGCCGGGGCCCGAGCCGGCGGTCGAGCGGACATCGGTTGCAGGACCGGGGCTGGCGGCCGTCGAGTCGCACCGCCTCGTCCAGAGCCGGGCCGTCGTGACTCTCTCGCCGGCAAGTGGCCGCTCTGTCGCTCCCGGCCGCCGCTCCGCCGGCACGTCGGCCGCGGCCCCGGCCCCGGCGACGAGCGTGACGGGGCCGGACACGTCTGTGGCAGGCTCCGACCCGCCGCCGCCGCCGGCGGAGCCGACACCCTCTGGTGGCCCACCCGCGCCACCTCAGGGGGCGGGCGCGGAACGGCCCGAACCGGTCGAGCCGGTCGAGCCGGACTCGGGCTGACGGCCGCCCGCCGAACGCAATCCACGCAGCCCGGATCGGTGCGGGCGCGGAGGCGCGC
>CAYGLV010000111.1:0-2237 GCA_964351025.1 uncultured Gaiellales bacterium
GCCCGCCGTGGCGAGGTTCGGATGACGTTCTGGACGAGGACGCCGAACGCGCCAAGCGGACGACAAGGAGGAGTGCATGAGTCAGACCCCTCAGACGACGCCGGTCCGTAGCCAACGGGGAACCGTGCTCGTCGATCTCTCGCTCGAGATCTCGAACGGCATGCCGGCGCATGCGCTGTTCCCGTCGCCGATCATCCTTCCCTACGTCACGCACGAGCAGGCGAAGTCCGCGGGCCTTGGCACGCCCGAAGACGCGTTCACCTACTCGGTCAACTACATCTCGACGCTGGAGCATGTCGGGACCCACGTCGACGCGCCGCTCCACATCGGGGCCGGCGGGGCTTCGATCGACGCCGTGCCCCTCGACTGGTTCACCGGTAAGGCGGTGTGCCTCGATCTGCGTCACATCCCCGACCTCGGCGACATCGCCGTCGAGGACCTCGAAAAGGCGGAGGAGCAGGCCGGCGTCGAGATCGACGGGCACATCGTTCTCCTCTGCACGGGCTTTCATGCGCGCCACTGGCCCAACCGAGAGGTGGTGACGATGAACCCAGGGTTGACCATGGAGGCCAGCCACTGGCTTGCCGACCGCTCGCGTGTGCACGGCGTGGAGGGGCCTTCCACCGACAAGGCGGGGACGACGGAGTTCCCGAACCACCGTGCCTGCCGCGACCGGGGGATGGTGCATTACGAGTGGCTCGTCAATCTCGAGCAGTTGCTCGGCAAGGGCGAGTTCCAGTTCACGGGCTACCCGCTGAAGTGGCTTGGTGGGACGGGCTCTCCGGTACGCGCTGTCGCGGAGCTCCCGGCGTGAGCCGCGAGCCCAGATAGGGAGGGGCGGGGATGGACCTGCGCGACTATGCGGCATGCGACGCGGTCGGTCTGGCGGCGCTCGTTCGCGGTCGTGAGGTGTCGGCCGCCGAGGTCGAGGACGCCGCCCGGCGTGCGATCGGTGCGGTCGACCCGGTGCTCGGGGCCACGGTCGGCCGGCTTCTGGAGCCTGCACTCGACGCAAGCGACGACGGGCCCCTCGCCGGCGTGCCGTTCGCGATGAAGGAGGTCGCCCCCCACCTGAAGGGACAGCTCACCCAGTTCGGTAGCCGCTGGGCCGGGGCTGGAGTGACGGGCGCTGCGGACACCCACCTCGGCGAGCGCATCCGCGCTGCGGGGCTGCGCGTCGTCGCCCGGACCCGGGCGCCCGAGTTCGCCTTCAACGTCACGACGGAGCCCGTCGCGCACGGGCCCACCCGCAACCCGTGGGATCTCGAGCGCAGCGTCGGCGGCTCGAGCGGCGGGGCGGCGGCGCTCGTCGCCGCGCGGGCGCTCCCGATCGCCCACGCGACGGACGGTGGCGGCTCGATCCGCATTCCGGCCTCGCTCTGCGGGGTCGTCGGGCTGAAGCCGACGCGTTCGCGGATTCCGGTCGGTCCGGGGCTGTGGGAGGGCCTGCACGGGATGGCCCACGACTTCGTTCTTTGCCGAACGCTGCGCGACGTCGCCGCGGCGCTGGATGCTCTTCACGGGCCCGGCGCGGGCGACAAGTACATCATCCCGCCGCCGGCACGTCCCTACGCGCAGGAGGTGGGCGCAGAGCCGGGTCGTGTGCGCGTCCGCTGGACTGCCGCTGCCTGGTCGGGCACACAGGTGGCGCCGGAGTGCCGCGCCGCCGTGGAGGCGACCGCTCAGGCCCTGGACGGGCTCGGCCACGATGTCGAGCCGGGCACGCCGGCGATCGATCCGGATGTGCTCCACCGGGCGTTCGTCACGGCTTGGGCGGCGGGCCTGGCCCAACGTGCGGCCGTTCTCGAGCGCGCCGTCGGCGCACCTCCGTCACTCGACACCGTCGAGGCGTGCACCCTCGCCATGCTTCACCACGGGGCAACCGTGTCGGCCGTCCAGCTGCTCGACGGCTTCGGCGACTGCAACGCGATCGGTCGCGCGATCGGGAGTTTCTTCGAGAACGCAGACGTCCTCCTGCTGCCTTCGGTCGCCAGGCTTCCCTGGAAACTCGGCGAGCTCGACCAGGACGACCAGTCGCTTGACGGCGACGCCTGGATCCGCAAGCTGTTCTCGGTCTACGCACCGTTCACCGCGATGTTCAACATCACCGGCCAGCCGGCGATCAGCCTTCCGCTCGCCTGGAGCGACGCCGGGCTCCCGGTCGGTGTGCAGCTCGTCGGACGCTACGGGGACGAGGCGACGCTGCTCCGCCTCGCATCCCAGCTCGAGCAGGTCTT
>CAYGLV010000112.1:0-2168 GCA_964351025.1 uncultured Gaiellales bacterium
CCGCGCGCGCGACCGGCGCTGGTCGGTTCAAGTCGTCGGCGTCTAGCTCGACCCGGCGCGCCGTTCTGCATCCGCGCGGTGGGACAGACCCTCTCAAGCCGGACGGCCGATTCGCCGATCACTCAGGCATGTTCGCCCACCTGCCCGCGTACGACCCGACGATCATCGAGCGCGCCGCCGAGAAGCTCTACGGCAAGGCGCAGTCCGTCGTGCACGGGTGCATCTCCGCCGGCGTCGTCGTCGGTGCGACCTTCGGCGCCATCCCGCTGACGTCGCTGGGCGATGCCTGGCCGATCCCCCCCATCTTCGGCTTCGCGACCGCGTTGTGCGGCGCGATCGTCGGCGGTGTCATCGGGTTCGTGATCGGCGACACACGCGCGTTCGGCTACCGCCTGCAGGCACAGTCGACGCTCTGCCAGGTGCAGCTCGAGCGCAATACGGCTGCGAGTGCGCAGGCGCTGGCAGCGCTCATGTCCGCCGGCTCCGCCCGGCCCGCCGCCGTCCCGGTGCTCCCCGCACCGATGGAGGACCCGCCCGCCCGCGCGGCGATCGGGCTCGCACCGCCGGTCTCGCCGCCCCTCTCCGGGTAGCGCACCCCGAGCCGCCCCGGGCGCGGCTAGAGCATGAAGGCTCCCCCGTTCTGGTCGATCGCCTGCCCGGTGACGCCGCGCGCGTCGGGCGAGAGCAGCCAGGCGACCGTGCCCGCAACGTCCTCCGGCTCTCCCATGCGGCCGAGCGGGACGGCCTTCATCGCCTCGGCGTGGGCTGCCTCCCGCGTCGTGCCGAGCGCAGCGGCCAGGCCGTCGAGCCCCTCCCAGGCCATGTCGGTCGCGACCCAGCCCGGGCAGACCGCGTTCACCTGCACGTTCGCCGGCGCGAGCTCGGCCGCGAGTGAGCGCACGAGCCCGAGCAGCCCCGCCTTGGACGCGCAGTAGCCCGTGTAGCCCGCGACGCCGATGCGGGCGAGGATCGAGGCGACAACGACGACGTGGCGTGCCTCGGGCCCGCCCTCGAGGTGGCGCTCGGCCGCCCGCGCGCACCAGTAGGTGCCGTTGAGGTTCGTCGAGACGAGGTCCTCGAAGCGGTCGTCCGGCCCCGCCGCGTTCGGCCCGCCGATGCCGCTGCAGGCGACGAGCGCGTGGAGCGGGCCCTGAGCGGCGTGTGCTGCCGCGAACGCCTCGTCCACCTGCGCCGGATCGCGGATGTCGGCCGGGACGACGAACGCTGCGGCCCCGATCTGCGCCGCCGTGGCCTCGAGGCGCTCACGCGTCCGCGCGCTCAGGCTGACTCGCGCGCCCTCCGCGGCGAGGCGCAGTGCGATCGCGCGGCCGATCCCCGCGCCCGCACCCGTGACGAGGACGTGCTTTCCGGTGAGTCGTTGCATCTCCCTCCTTCTCCGCCGGGGACGTGTCCCGGGCGGACGTTCGCACTTTCCGTCGAATTTCTCCCGCAGCGCACTTGACCGGCGCAGCCGGGAGAGCATAGATTTGCGACTGCGCCGAGCACGGGGCGCCGGTAGGTCGAAGGCCCACCGAGGGGCGGTACGGGAAACCGGAATGTCCGTCGGTGAGCTGGACGAAAGCGCACCCGGCTCGGCGAATCTCTGGTCCGACCTCTTTAGAGCATGTGCGGTTATTGGCAAGCTCGACGTTCCAGAAAGAAAAGAACGCAATTTGCGAGAACTTGTCTGCGGGGGCCTTGACCGGCCCGGCGTGACCCCCTAGTGTTGCGTTTGCACCGAGCACGGGACGCGATTAGGTCGAGTCCTCTCCGGTAGGCCCGTAGGCGGAAGCCGAAGGTCAGTCGGGGTGGAGGACGAAAGCGCACCCGGCTCGGTGAATTTTTTTTGGTCCCGTGCCCTGGGCGCTCTCGCCCCGCCGGAATCGCCGCCCGTGCACCCCACCGGCCCATTTCCGCAATTTGCGAGAACTTCTCTCGAGCCGAGCCTTGACCGCCCCTCCCCCGCGCCGTAGTGTCGCTCTTGCACCGAGCACGGGACGCGATTAGGTCGAGTCCTCTCCGGTAGGCCCGTAGGCGGAAGCCGAAGGTCAGTCGGGGTGGAGGACGAAAGCGCACCCGGCTCGGTGAATTTTTTTTGGTCCCGCTAGGCTCGGCGTCAGTGTCATCCTGGTTCTCATGGACCGGCTCGTGACCGGTGTGCCGGTTAG
>CAYGLV010000113.1:0-2138 GCA_964351025.1 uncultured Gaiellales bacterium
GGCCGTAGCGGGTGGTCCTGCCCGTCCACCACGATCGTCGGCGTGCCGGCGAGCACGACGAAGACCTCCTCCTGGTCGCGGTCGAGCTCGTGGTGGGCGGGGATCGACTCGCCCGGCGCGAGCTCGGCGACGTTCATGCCGAATGACGAGAGCCCGAGCGACTTGCGTGCGAGCCGCCACTGCGGCCACGGGTGCTCCAGCTCGTCGAGATGCCTGATCGTGAAGCGCTCTCCCATGTCAGCTCCCTTTCTGCGCCCATTCCGGCTCGCCCTCGATCCCGACAGCCTCGGCGACGCGATTGATGTAGTTGAAGTAGGCGATCACCTGGATCGCGTCGTGGATCGCGCGGTCGTCCCAGCCGTGGGCGCGCAGCCCTTCGGTGTCGGCGCGGGAGACTGCGGCCGGCGTCAGCGTCAGCTTGGCGGCGAAGTCGCACAGCGCGCGCACCCGGGGCTCCAGCTCGGCCTGCCGGTAATCGTGCGCCGCGTGGTGGGCAAGCTCGTCGGGTGCGCCCTCTGCACGGAGGTCGTCGGCGTGTGCCCGCGTTCAGTAGTGGCACTCGTTGGCGCGCGAGACGACGACGGCGAGCAGCTCGCGCTCGGCGCGCGTCAGGCGCGAGGAGCCGAACATGATCGCGCGGTAGAGCGCCATCGAGCGCCGCAGCACGCCCGGCCGCAGGCTCATCGCCTTGACGATGTTGAAGACCTTGCCGGCGCGCGCCATCGCCGCGTCATACTCGCGCCTGAGCGGCCCGGTCGCTTCCTCGACCTCAGTCAGGCGCAGGTGGGCCATGCCGCGATTCTTGCACGTACGAGAGCGGTGGCCCCTCGCGTTCCTGGCGCGGCGTGAGGCGGGCGGAGCCGGGCTCCGCACGGTGGGAGCCCGCCGGCCAGGGGCGCGAGCGGGCTAGGCTGCGAAGCGGAGCGGCATGGGCCCGGTGGCCCAGCCGGTCTTCAAAACCGGTGAGGTCGTGTAACCCACGGCTGGGTAGGTTCGACTCCTGCGCCGCTCCGCTCCTCTCGTCCTGGCCGTGGCCCCTCCCGGCCGGCGCAGCCGGCCTCCGGGGCGGCTCGCGACGCTGCGCGACGGTGGAGGCGCTCGTCAGCGCCCGTTGGGCTCCTCACCGTCTGGAGGCGCGTCGATTGAGTCCGTCCAGCTGGGCACGCGCGCCGGCCGGGCCGTGTCGTACGGAGCGGGGCCTTCCGTCGCGCTCCGGCTCTGTCCGAGGCGCTTGCGTTCGTACATGCGGTCGTCTGCTGCTCGGTAGAGAGAGATGATGTTTTCGCCGTCGTCCGGTGCGAGCGCCCAGCCGAAGGTGATGCCGTGCTCGGCGTCGGTGAGGTCGGCGGCGACGGCAGCGGCGATCTGGGCGGCGCTGCTCACGGTGTCGGCGTTGGTCAGGACAGCGAACTCGTCGCCGCCGATCCGGAACGCCTCGTCTCGCGGGCCGATCGCGCGCGCGAGCGCGCCTGCCAACAGGCGAAGAGAGTCGTCACCCTTGGCGTGGCCATGCTCGTCGTTGATCTCCTTGAGGAAGTCCATGTCGCCGAGGAGGAGCTCGAAGCGCTGTCCGCTTTCGAACCGCCGGCGCTGGGCCTCCTCGAAGGCGCGGGTATTGCCGAGGCCGGTGAGCGGATCGCGCGAGGCCAGCAGGTGGAGTTCGGAGAGCAGCTTGCGGTTGCTGCTCGCGACCGCGCCCACGAGCACGCCGAGCGCCACGAACGTGGCACAGCGGAAGAAGTTCGTGCCGCTGACGAGGACCTGTGACGGTGTGGGCTCGTTGAGGAGCACGGTGGCCGCGTAGAGGCTGGACGCCAGCACGCCGGCCGCTGCGCCCATGACAGGCCCGGCCGCGAGCGCGGCGAACACGATCGCCAGGTAGAAGAAGCGCCCGATCCCGGTCTCGGCGTCACCGGAGGTGAGCAGCGCGACGAAGACCAGCACGTAGAGGGCGGCCGACACCCCGGCGAGGAGGCGCCTGCGCGACAGGAGGACGCTCACACCACAATCCTGCCGGACGGTGTGGCCGTCGTGTCGCCCAGAAGGGGCGCCGCGCTTGGCGTTCACTGAGGCTGGCGCATCCTGTCCCCTCCGGCCCCGCACGCGCAGCGGCGCGCCAGGAACGAGAGGCGCCTAGA
>CAYGLV010000114.1:0-1888 GCA_964351025.1 uncultured Gaiellales bacterium
AGCGGCGACCACTCATCCCAGGACTTCACAATCTTCGGCATCTGCCCTTCTCCTTTATGTGGTGGACGGTTGCCTCGACCCGCGTAGCTCGTGCCTGTTCGACAGGTCGTCCAGGGCCGTCCCAAAGAGGATCTACCGATCCGCCCACGCGTGCATCGGGAGTTTCTCCGGACCAGCCCTGCCGAAAGACCGCAAGGGTGCGCCCGGACGCCCGAAAACGGGAGGGTGGCCCTAGCTCTTCAGGACGAAGTACTCCCTCCCCACGACGACCCCCACCCACTCGAGCTTGCCGTACTGGAACACGAGCGCGAGCTGGGAGCGGATGGCTGTCCCGTCGAGGGCGCCCTCCTGGTCGAGGCGGAAACGGAGCGCAGTGGCTTCCGGGGAGAGCCCCCTGCCTTCGACGACGTGACAGCGCCGGCAGAGAGTGACGTAGCTGGCGAGATCGGTGTCACGCCGCCCATCCGCGAGCCGGTGCACGTGGAGATCCTTCTGCGCGCCGCAGCGCTGGCAGGTGCGATCGTCCCGGTTGAGGATCTTCTGGCGGGTCCAGACCCACTTCTTCGTGCCGCGCCGGCCGAGACGCGCCGCGCTGCGCTGCCGCGAGGCGATCGTCTGCTCCTCGTCGCAGTGGCATTCGCCCGGTCGCTCGAGCGCGAGCGAGATGTCGTCGGGCTGGAGGAAGAGCGGCATCTTGACCGGCGGGAGATCCTTCTGCTCGCGCATGTAGTTGAACATCTCGACGAGGGTCTCGAGCTCGTGCTTGATGTTTGGCAGGACGGTGTTCTCCGAGTAGGGAACGGCCCGCGCCGACGTCTCGACGCGCGCCAGCCGAAAGACCGACGGCAGCTCGCTCCACTGTGGAAGGAAGACGGAGAAGGACCCGAGGAGAGCATCTATCTCAGCGCGGACGCGCTGGACATCGCCCGTGCTGTCCGCCTTCTGCTTGTCGACGATCCTCGCCACCTCGCGCTTGACGGCGTCGATGTCCTTGAGCGACCTGCGCACGGTCAAGAGCGCCGCTCGTTCGACTGCGCTTGTGGGACGGCGACCAGGGAGGCGCGCGCTTCGCGAAAGCCGCGGGCCTCCTCGACGAGGGCCTCGAACAGGCGCTTGTCGCCACCTTCCTCCGGGTGCCAGAGCACGCCGATGGCGAACGTCTGCCGCCGGTCCTCGATCGCCTCGACCGTTCCGTCCTCGGCCCAGCCGACGGCGTCGAGTCCCTCGCCCACGCGCTCGGGCGCCTGGTGGTGCGACGACTTCACGACTGCGAGCTGCCCGATCGTCGCCGCTGTCTTCGAGCCCTCCAGCAGCGTCACCTCGTGCTCGGAGAAGGCTCCACGGGCCTCGCGATGGCCGTCGTGGCCGACGAGCTCCGGCAGGTGCTGGTGGAGCGTCCCGCCGTAGAGGACGTTCAGCATCTGCATCCCGCGGCAGATCGCGAGCACGGGCAACTCGCGCGCGAGCGCCCCCTCGAGCAGGGCCAGCTCGGCGTGGTCGCGATGGTTCTGAGCGCTGGTCGTCGGATGGGCATCCTCACCGTAGTGAACAGGATCGATGTCGGCCCCACCGGAGAGCACGAGCCCGTCGAGGGCGTCGAGCGTCTCCTCGACCGCGTCGTCCACAGGCGGGACGACCAGCGGGCGCCCGCCGGCCAATTCGACCGAGCTGACGTAGGCAAGGGGAACGAGCGCGGCGGGTTGCTTCCAGGCGCCCCAGGACGCCTCCTGCGCATACGACGTGATCCCGATCAACGGCTTCATGGCACAAACTCTACGTTTCCGCGCCGGACCACCGCAGCACGAGCCAGCATCGTTTTCCCCCTCAGCACACCGCAGGGCCTCGGGGAGCTCCCCGAGGCCCTGCGCGCCCATTGTCCGAGATCAGG
>CAYGLV010000115.1:0-1824 GCA_964351025.1 uncultured Gaiellales bacterium
GCGGCAGCGGCCGGCTGACCGTGGCGCTCGCACGGGCCGGCGCCGCCGTGACGGGAATCGACACGAGCCGCGAGCGGCTCGAGCAGGCTCGCCGGCGCGCCGGCGAGTGCGACGTCGAGCTACAGCTCGTCGAGGCCGACATGAACGGGCCTTTGCCGTTCGATGACGGGTCGTTCGACGCCGCCACGAGCCGGGTCGCGCTGATGGTCGCCGCCGCCCCGGCCGCCACGCTCCGGGAGCTCCGGCGCGTCGTCGTGCCGGACGGCCGGATCGCCACGGTGCTCTGGGCCTCGCCCGACCAGAACCCCTGGTTCTCGGCGCCCCGCGCGGCGATCGCCGCAGTGCTGGGCGGCGAGCGCGCCTCCTTCGCACGGGCCTTCGGAAAGCTCGGCGATCCGGCCGAGGCGGCGGACGTCCACCGCGCCGCCGGCCTGCACGACGTCGAGGCGACGCTGCTCCGGGAGCACGCTCCCGCTGCGGACGCGGCCGAGCACTGGGAGCGGCTCGCACGCGAGAACGGTCACTTCCGCCGCGTCGCGGAGACGCTGACCGAGGCCGACCGGGATGCCGTCGTGGCCGAGGTCGCGGCACGGCTCGAGCCATACGGGACAGCAGGCTCGCTCCAGGTGCCGCGCACCCTGGTGCTCGTCACCGCGCGGCGCTGAGGCCGGCGCTCGGGCTGACGCGGGAGGCCCCGCACAGACTCGGCCGTGACGGAGCGACCGTTCACGACAGGTCAGTCGCTCGTAGAAGCGGTGCCAGGCGTTGCACGGCGCCTACAACGCCTGGCACCGGGACCTCGCTCGTGGACGTGGCCCGCTCCGGAGCCGCAGGCCACGTCCACTCGAAAGCAGGCGCAGCGTCTAGCCGGCGCGGTACTGGATAGCGACTTGCCCGTCCGTTGCTGCGGGGAGCTCGCTCATGTAGATGCGGTCACGTGCGGTCACTCCCAGCGGGCTGCCGACGATTACGATGCGCGGTTTTCCCACAGGAGTAATCCCGACAACCAACGACGGCGCCCCTTCCACCAGCGGGACGGCAACCACGTACGCACCGCTCTCGGCGACCTCGTTCAGATCGAAACAAGAAACGGCCGACGAGTATCGATCACCTCCGACACTCAGGCAGCGCATGCTGCCATTGCCGACGAGTAGATCGACGTTCGCGCGGTCGCCGCGCCTCGTCGAGTAGATGCCCTGGCGCTCGACGCGGAGCGAGCCGATTCTCCCGGAGAGGTCAGCCGACTGCGAAAGCCGCGCGTTCACGGCAGTTACGACATCCGTGCCTGCGCCGGGTGTTTCCCCACCCCCGCCTGTCGCGATCTTCGCGGCCGCAACAGTCGTGAGGATGGCGACGACGGAAACGACTGTGATGATTCTACGGCGTTGACTCACGGTGCAATGCCTCCTCAATAAGTCGTGTCGCAGTAGACGTACGTTCCTTCGGGCGGTGACGAGATCAGGCACTGGGCCACCGACGACGGACCATTCCGATACACGACGTAGTAGCGGGTATTTGTCGCCGCGCCGATTTCTGAGCCGTTGTAGTAGAGCGCGACATAGCGCATCGGCCCAGCAGCGTTCGTAGCAGTTGCTTCGTTGAAGAGGCGGAAAGCCGTGCAGCACGTCCCGCCGAAAACGCCGCCTACTCCGATCACGAACACAGGCGTCGACGGTGAACCCAAGTAGTAGGAGATCTGGTACGCCATCGCGCGCTCAACGAACGCGACCAAGAAGAGCAGCGCGCAGGCGAGCACTGCGAGAGCGTGCCGCGTCCTCTGGATGCTAGTAAGTGGTGTCACAGTACACCCACGCTCGATGGGGA